>NVXP01000086.1 GCA_002733985.1 Fluviicola sp.
TACTTCGAATGGTTCAATTGTCCATTAAAAATCTATTCCTATCTTCGAGAAAACAACCTCAGTAGCGACCCGCACAGTGCGTAGCTGCAGCCGTTATATGCAATTGAAGAAGATGACAAAAAGAAGTACCGTAATCGTAACAGTAATAATATCTGCAATCACTTTATTGGGGTGTAAAAGTAATTCTAAAATTAGAACACTCTGTGTTGAAGACTCTGAATGGCGCGACAATGATGGACCTGATTCGTGCTCATATTTCTCGAAAGATGAAATGTGCGAAATGGTCATTGGAAAACTTAACATTAGGTCTCGTTTGCATAAAGGAGTATTGGAAAATGGTGTGTTTGAAGGTGGAATGTCTAGTAGATGGCTCGAGATAGAAGAAAATACAATTTCCTACTATACTCCAAACGGAGAAATTGCTGATAAAGGGAATTGCAGCTGTTCGGAAGGGATATTGAAAATTGAGTGGGAAAAAGGAGATAATTTACCGGAAGAAGCAAATATTTACTTCAACTCAGAAGATTTTGTTGAACTAAGATATTACGATTATCCATTTTCCTTCAGCACCTTTAAATACGATACTCTAAAGCCAAAAAACAACCCCACCAAAATTATTGGAACGATTGAATGAATGCATATAACATACGCTATACCTCAGTGCGGATTTTCACTTCGAGATATCATCCAAACTGAATAAAACTATTCTTAACTTTGAAAAACAAATTCTGGTAAATAGCCGCACCGATGGCATAGCGCCAGCCGTTAGCAACAATGAAAATTACACTCTACATATTCATACTTTTGACCTCTTTGATAAGTTGCTCCGAACAAGTCAAGGTTGAAAAGAACAATGATCCAATAGTTCTTAAATATGAAACTCTAATATCTCAAGATTCTATCGATGATGAGTTGAAACAAAATGATTGGTTTAAAACCAATAACATCGACACTATTATCAAATACACATACAATCGTGGTGGGCAAATTGATGTATACATAGAAAATCGTTGCTGGTGGATGAAAAATGGTATCCTTTTTGGAGAAAATGCTGGAGATTTGGAAGGTTTTAAGGGTTTCAATATTCTTTTCCAAAATTACGAATCTCTACTATTGGAAACTCCAACTAGTACAGCGACCTTATCCCATCACGGATATGAGTCTATCTATATTACTTTGCCTGACACTACTATTATTTGTTCTACAGATTATTTAGATTTCACCCTATGCCCTTTAAAGGATAAACTCGCATCATATATAAGTGCAACAAGCGAAAAAACAATGAGATTAGAATCTGGAATAAAATCACTCGATTCACTCGATTGTAGAAGATTTCCACCTCTAATGTCTCCAAACTTAAATTAAGTGTTGCTAACAGCAACTACACCCAATGCGGGTTCAATCTTCGAATTGGTTCAATCTTAGATTAACAAATCTATTCTTAACTTCGAGAATATAATTTCGGTAAAGAGCCGCACTGTGCGTAGGTACCGTGTTAAAAAGCAAGCTTTTTATCTAAAATCTTAAGGAAGACTCAACTTTTAGTTGTTTTCTATCCTGTGCAGCAAGTTTCTTGTAAACTTGCTGCTTTTTTCTGTTCAAATTCTCCGTCATAATATTCCTCATTTTTCCATAAAGTATACATCAGTATTAGCAATTTTCGTTGCATTGCAACTAATGCTACGATTGGCTTTGCTTTCTTCGGCTTTAAGCGTTGGTAAAATGGCCCGAGTGTTGGGTTTACGCGAACACATGTCATGGAAGGCATATGCAGAACCGCTCTGATATGGCGATTTCCTTTTTTACTGATTCTCGTTTTACCACGATAAGTTCCTGACTCTTTCATCACCACATCATATCCTGCATAACTCGTTAATTGTTTGCCACTATTTATTAATGCGAAGCCTGATGTCTCAGCTATTACTGTTATTGCTGAGATGAATGACACGCCAGGAATACTTTCAATGAAGCCTAGTTTCTTCGTTAATTCAAGATCTGTGGCTGCCACTTCGCGCATTTCCAATTCGATCTCTTCTATTTGTGCATTCAATAATTTCAATCGTTGGTTAAATCGCTTGATCTCCTTTTTGTTCGAATAAATACTTGAATCGATTGCTCCTTGTCTGTTTTTTTCAATGCATTTATCCTTGATTAATGCTGAACGTTCTCGACTCAAAGCTTTTAAGGTTTGCATTAATGGACTTGGTGGACTCCATGGTAGTAAGCGTCTTTCACAACCYARCATRGACAGCATTTTACTATCCAATGCATCCGTTTTTGAACGYTGATCCAAGCTCTGCGCATANCTTTTTMMYCNTTCCTGATTGCARGATRCTAACYTGATAWCCTARGTCRTACAAATAGGTTGCWATACCTTCGTGRTAAACRCCWGTAGCTTCCATTACAATGGTTGGAARATCTCCAGTTTCAGAAACMTTYTTYAGCCATTYAGMYAGCTCTTTAAARCCTTYTKTTTCGTTCAATACATCTTTGCCAGGAATGAACTCYTTRCCWAGATCACCYTTCACAATMCCMARACACATCGAYAAGCTYGCCTTTGAWACATCGATGCCTAATGCTTGTTTTAAWACTGTTTCYTKCATAATCATTCATTTATAACCACAATYTTCTTCATCACCTTTGCTCGCTTTTGATGCAGTCTCATKTATGTCTGGACTTAGGTACCGTTCAAGTTCTAAGAAAATTATAGAAGGGTGGAATCTCTACGCATCGATATCGTTTATTACGTATCTGCTGCAACCTCCCTATCCCTTCTATTTTGGTTCTTGTTAAATACACTTCTAATGTATATTTTTATCTAATAACTTAACTTGTATGCCAACATACGAGCTGCAGCCGTTAGTGTTAATGAAGCGCCAAATGTAACATTACACGATTCTCAATTGTTCTAGTTTAATGAAAACTGCAATTTAAATGCATCGCATCAGTTAGTGTTAATTGATATATACCCGTGAAACTATGATCCGAAACCTTTTCTTTTTTTTGTCTTGCACTGTAATACTTGGAGCTTGCTCAATATCCGAAAAACCTGAAGACAAGGATAAACCTTTATCAAATGAGGTCAAAACTGGAAATCAAATTTGCATCAACCATTCTTATCTTATTCTGGATTCCACAACATATTACGCAGCCGTCAATTCTGAATTCATTAAACAATTCGCTTTTTCACAAGAGAGGCAGTTAAATGGTTACAAGGGCTTTTACCTGTACGGAAAAACAAACTATTTAGAGCTATTCCATCCCAAAAGTTTCGACGGCTATGAAGAGGAAGAAGGAGGAGCATGGATTTGTCTTGCCTCACTCAAGCCTAATTACATCAATAATCTGAACAAGAAAAAACTCGATTGTGTTGAATATAAATCTGATGAACACTACCATGATTTATCCTTGATCGTTGATGATTCAGTCGAGCTCATAACGACTTGGGAAATGACGAAAAAACATTATGAAAGCTGGACAAAAAAGGAGTACCATGACTCAATGGCATTTTTGCCCGTTGATTACAATAGTCCACAAGATTCTGATTCATCCTCGAATTATATATTTAGTGATCTCAATGGTATTGGGTTAAGTTTAAAGCCTGAAGACAGTCTGGCATTAATTAGCTACTTAACCGTTGTTGGTTTTGATGTAGTCTCAGAACTCAACGGTCATACAAGGCTTTCAAATAATGGTCAATTTATTGAATTACTTGTATCTAAGGAAATGAAGGCACCAACAATTAACAGGCTCTATATAAAATTAAACCAACCAGTTGAGCGAAGCACTGAAGTAATAGGTAACTCTAGAATTGAGTTCGATGGTAAATCAGCGGTCTGGATTTTTGAATAGTAACACTAACACGTGCTAAAAAAAACAGGGCAACAATTATGTCCGAGAAAAGCCCTACTTTTTCTAGCACCAACCGTTATGCACAATAGAAGGCTTGGGTGTGCTAGACTCGATAAATGCCCAGAATAGGTAACACCCAAACAAGGTAAACAGCGCTTTTTTATTGATGGGTATGAGATTTTCCCTTTCCCTTTTTTATTAATCTGTTTATTTATCTGCAGTTTGAAATTCAATCAAATATGGAATTAATGGAACACCATCTGTATTACAAAAACGCGAACTAACGATGATTTGATATTTTTTTGAAGGAGCTAAATCTTCAATTTTGAAACTTACTGATTTGCCATCATCTGAAAAGCCTATATAGTCGCTAATCCTAATTACATTGTCCTCTCCAAGTGAACCAAGTTCGAAACCTCGATTGAGAGAATCCATTTCTTGAGAAAAAGAAATCGTTAAAGTATTAATATTAGTCTTCACATTGATGCTTTTATTTTGAATTACTCCTAGCCCCAGAACACTTGGCCTGCTACTCTCAAATTTTTCTTTATAAGTATTTAATGGTTTACTGAAATATCCAGACTTTTCAACAAATTCCATTAACTCCGATTCGTTATTGTAATCAAGCTGAATCATGTCTCTAATAGCTTTTTCTTTGTCAGTTGCAATATTATAATAATTCTCACAAATTCTATAACCAACATAATAAGCCAAATCCCGCATTCCAAATTCATTATCAGTACTATTCCATATCCAATTATAGACATATGGAGAAAACATTTCAACTTTAAATTTGGCTTTTATTTTTGCGTCATTTCCTCTTCCAAATTTAATTTGAGGGTTAGGTGATTCGATGTTCAAAGCTTTTTCTGCTACAAACTCAGCTACACCTTCCAGAACAGTTTGAGCCAATAAATTGTCTCCAATTGTTGTTTTCTGTTGTGTGTGAACATATTCATGAATATTTAAAAAAACAATATTTTCACTGGGTTCAGAATCAAAAAAACTCCTTAAATGTGATAAATATTCTGGAAACTCTTCTGTTGGGGTATTCTTATTAGCAAATGCCAATTCTGAGCCAATTAGAACTGAATTATCCAAAGTTGTTCCATTACTCCGCAAAACTCCTATTGTGAAATAAATTTTGGCAGGTTTTAATTCTGGATATATTGAACTTAGTTTTTCAATTCCAAGCTCCAATTCTTTGCTTAATGTTTTAGCCTGATAGGTATCTTTACGAATAGATTTCCAAAATTCAGAAGAATTGATTATCGAGGAGATATATTCTTGTTCTGTATAGTTTCTAGCCGTAATCATACCTTTCTGACCTTCAGAAGCTTTGTCTAGAAATAATTCTTTCAAAAATTTAACCTGTTGAATCGTATCCTTTGTTGATGTTATTTTATCGTAAGCATTCCAAAAGTTATCAATATCAGAAGTGACAATGTATTTATTAGTCTTATCAACATCATTCGACTTATCTATTACACTATCGCATCCAAATAACGCAAAAATTAAAAGTGTAACTAAAAATCCATTTCTCATGCGAAGTGTTTATTTTAAGGGATTTTGTATTTCATTTCTTGTAGAGAACGAAGATGAGAATAATTAGTTTTACTTTTTTTATATCTCGCAATTTGTGACAATAGCACGGGATTAGTGACGAAAAATAAGTGTTTCACTTGAAAAAAGGGAAAAGAAAAATCTATAAACGAACATTTTCGGAAGAGTTAATCTAGGTTAAGAGAAACATTAGAGGTAAAGCGCTGTTTAATGAAGTGCATAACAAACGCTAAAAACCATACGGGCTTGTAACTTCGATATATCACTTAAATATAGAAAATCATTCCTATCTTCGGGAAACAAGTTTTAGTTAAGAGCCGTACGGTTCCTATCGGCGAACCGTTATGTACAATAGACAATTACCCTCGAAAGGTGTTGTTCGAGAATACCCAGAGTTAACGAACATGAACAGATCAAAACTGAGTAAAAAAATCGCTTTTCTTAACTTTGCTAAGACAATTTTTGGTTAAAATTATTCCCATACCAGATTCCAAAAAATTATACGAAAAGGGAGTCACTTCAAGAAATTATTTTCTGAAACTTGGAGACATTGTTCCTTGAAACTTTTGCGATCACATTCTCAGCTAAAACTACAGTTCCCATGGTCTTGTTGAATAGCTGTAAGTGTTTTAAATTGATTAACCAGGCTCTGTGTGACCTGAAAAAATCAGTATCTTCGGGAAGTACTGACTCAAAGTATTTGAGTGTTTTACTTACAGTAATCACTTGATCGTCTTTTAAGTAAACTCTACTATAAGCTCCATCAGCTTCTATTGCAACAATACTGTTCAGTTCTAAAACTCGACGATTCCCCAATTCTGGAATAACGATTTGTTTAAACTCTTTCTCTTGCATCGAATTAAGCAACACAGAATAATCAGCAAGTTTATGTTTCTCAGATATTTTTTCTGACAACTTCTCTACTGCTTCAGCAAGACGGCTACGACTAATTGGTTTAATCAAGTAATCTATTGCGCTTAATTCAAATGCTTTTATCGCATATTTATCATAAGCTGTTACGAAGATGATTTCAAAATCGATCGTATCAAAAAACTTAACAATCTCATAGCCTGCATAATTGGGCATTTGAACATCTAGAAAAACAACATCAGGATGCGATCGATTAATTTCTTCTACGGCATCGAGAACAGTCGAGCATTCGGCCAGAATATTAATTTCCGGACAACAACGCGCAAGCAGATTAGAGAGTACATTTCGGGCTCTGCGCTCATCATCTACTAATATGGCTTTTATCTGATTCACGAAGTAAATTTAAGGAGATGTTGTGATTACAATGACTAAATAAAATCAATTTCTTCAAATTGCTTGAAGAAACCGACTTTCTATGAAAAAAAATAGGGTAATTGAGCCCATAGATATTACTCTTTTACAAATCGACTTCTAACGATTCCATTGCTCGTTTGTATGTTCATTAAGTACACCCCATCTGCAAGACTTTCAATAGAGAAAGTTGTTGAAGTTTCCATTTGAATCAATGATCCAAACATGTCGAAGATTGTAATTCCTTCAATCATTTCTTCTGAATCTACAGTTATTTGTGAAGAGGCTGGGTTTGGATAAATAGTTACCATATTTGAGTTTAGTTCGTCAATACCAACTCCACAGTTTTCACTGAAACTTGATGCAGCGTCTATATCTGTCCAGTTTGTTGTACTGTATGCAGCGTCGTCAACATTAATACAAACCAAATTTGGGTTCGTATGTGCGCTGAAAGAAGTAATTATCGTATTATCTCCGTTGGCAACATTTAAAGAAGTAAGGGAGTTGTCATAACAAGAGAAGATTGTTAAAGAAACGTTATTGGAAAGATCGAGAGTTGTAAGCGAATTTTCACCACAATGTAATTCGCTTAAACTTGTGTTATTAGAAACATCCAAACTTGAAATAGAATTCACGAAACATTCTAAAAACGTTAAAGATGTATTATTAGAAATATCCAAGCTGGCAATAGCGTTCTCAGCACATTCCAGATAAGTCAAAGCCGTATTATTAGATACATCTAAGGCGGCTAAAGAATTGCCAGAACATTTTAAACTAGTCAAATTTGTATTAGTTGATAAACTCAAATTTGTCAAATTATTGAAAGTACAATCAAGCACATCCAAAGTTGTCACTCCAGAGGTATTTAAACTAGTAATAGGATTAGAGCTACAGATTAGGTTTGTCAATGCTGTGTTTTGACTAACATCTAAAGCTGTTAAATTGTTATTTCTGCATATTAAACTCGTTAAAGCTGTATTTTGTGTTACATCCAAACTAGTTAGAAGATTGTTGTTGCAATCCAACCCAGTTAAAGAGGTGAAAGCTTCTATCCCTGTTAAGTCAGTAATACTTATGAAAGCGCACATAATTACTCCCGTAAAAGCACTTGCCTCTGACACCTGTATTTCTGAGTCACCATTAGTATTTATAGATGCGTTTACAACTAAACTTTGTTTAAAATTCGCATCAGGGATGTTTACATTTTGGGCATTCAAACCCATTCCAAAAATGATAATTGCAATTAAAGAAAGTATTGTTTTTTTCATATCAATTGTGTTAAAATGTTTAACACAATAGTAACCCTTTAGTGTCCTGCAACTGGTATTCACTTTGTGAATTGCAATTTGGGTTTGTGAACGGTACTTCTCACTTCACTTTAACACACTACGAGAGCCTCAGATGTGAATTATCTCCTTAAAACTGTTTGAGATATGGCATTGTGATGACCACTTTTGTTCCGATAGATTCTTCACCATTGTATAGGTCATGAATCTCATATCCTACTTCCTTTCCGTACTGTGCGCTAAGAATGGATAAACGCTTGTCGATGGCATCCAATGCAAATGATTCATGATGATTCCCCCTACGCTCTTGAATTTCTTTAGAACGTTTTCTTCCGACACCATCATCAGTAATAGTACAAATTAGTTTGTCTGTCAATTCAAAATCAATCGTTAGATTCTTTTGCCCTGTTTTATGCAATAAACCATGTACCAATGCATTTTCAATAAAGGGTTGAATAAAAAGAGAAGGAACATCAATTCCGTCGGGTCCATCGTAATTAATCGAGTAATTAAAATCCTCTTCAAAGCGCAGTTTTTCAAGACTGAGGTACACTTCTAAGAACTTTATTTCCTTTTCAATTGGGATAAAATCTTGGCCTGAATAATTCAATGTACTACGAACTAGATCAGCAAACAAAACAATATAATCGTACGATGCGTCTGTCTCTTGCTGAAGAATTAAATCTTGAATTGAATTCAGTGAATTAAAAATGAAATGGGGATTCATTTGAGAACGCAAGGCTTTTAACTCCGAATCTAAAAGATCGGTTTGAATCTGCTGTTTTTCAAGTTTCTCCTTATTGCGCTGATTGACTCTTCTAATTTGATAGAAATAAAGAATTACTAGAAAGAGGCCAATCCCTACACTTATTAACACGTAGAACCAAACCGTTTGCCAATAGGGAGGGTTTATTTCAAACGCAAAACGTGTGACTTCACTTTCAGTTTCTCGGTATTTCACCTTAACTTCAAGTTCATAATCCCCCGGTGGTAAATAATCATATTCAATAATATGTTCGGTAGCTGGCTTCATTTTCCATGCCTTGTCGAATCCTTTTATTCTGTAGTAAATCACGGACTCTGATTCATACTCAATCCCATTGAAATTTACAAAAAATGAGAACTGGTTTTCGGTGTATGAAAATTGACTATGCCCGGTATTAAGAACTCGTTTATTCAATACCAAAACAGAGTCTAAGGAGATGTTAAGTGTTGGTGTTTTTTGTGGGAGATTGTCGAGCATTAAAGAAATAGGTTGCCCGTCAGAGAGAATCCAAAGTTTGTCTGCACTTAATGCGAAATCAGCTACTGACCCATTAATGATCCCTTCTGCTGTACCCAAGGTTATCCAAACATTTGTTTCTAAATTTAAAATCTGAATCCCATTGTTATGTGCAACAAATAATTGGTTGTTTCTTAATTCAATTTTATTGACCGATAAATCACTCAATCCTTTCTGTTTGTCTATTTTTCGTACAACCTTTGAATTTTTAAAGACTAAAATCCCATGATCTGATGTTGCACACCAAAGTTCATTTTCTTTCATCAATAGGTCTTGGCAGATAATCGACTTGTCTTTATAACGTATTTCTTTTTGTTCATCAGAATTATTCAATTCAAACAAGCCCGTTGAAGTTCCAACATATAAAATGTTTTTTTGTTTGTCATAGGATACAGCTATGCAACGTTCATTTAATCGACCCAAACGCATTAAATGTTCATACCGTACTTTATCCCATCGAGCTCCTTCCAAAACAAGCCCTTTCTTGTAAATACCTATGGACGTTGCGATGAGTACTGTTTTATCATCTACCTGACAAATATCCTTTACAGAACCAATGTCGTTTGCAGTTCTGCTGTTGGTATAAACTAACGATGGAAACAATTTGTTCTTTCCAAAATCAATTCCATTTGCATAATATATCTTATGAATCGATTTTCCATACATACTATCGATTATACGCTCTTTACCGTCATAGTGAATAACTTTACCCCCTCGCGTGGATAAAAAGACATTGTTTTTGGCGTCTACAGCAATTCCATTGATGGTAGTTTGTCCAGTACGAATAATGTGTTTTTTAGTGGCTTGATTAGGAACCACAAGTAATCCATTGCCGAATGTTCCAAAAAACAATGTTCCATTTTCACCAACATGTATTGCCGAGATGAACCGATCAACGTACATTGTTTCCTCTGATATAAGCTCACTGTCACCATTTAATGTAATTTTCCGAACACCTTTTGCAGTACCCATGGCCCAAACAACATCCTTAGAATACTGAAAATAGCGCTCGTTGATCAAAGGAGTTACATGATTGTTTATTGATCCTTGTTCGAGCAACTGAATTTTCCCATTTCCAAAAAAATTAATGAGTTTACCATTCAATTCAAAAACATGATTCATAAAAGGATTATAGTCGGCGTCATCTATCGCAACAGATATGCTTTGGGTGCGTAAAATGCCATGTTCAATAAGGATCATAGAATCTAGGGAAGATGTCCTCACAATTAGTCGACCATCAAACAATTTATTTAGCGTTAATACTTTCTGCTTATCGGTATAAATTATTTTTGATTTACCATTGTTATCGACTTCCATGATACTTTCTTTTGAAGCCACAATCAATCGGTTCTGATCGTCAAATTCATACATAACTATACCCCAATTTTTTCCTTTTTCAAGTTCAAAAACCAACTTCAGTTTACCGTTTTCTAGTTTAAAGGTTTGACCTCCTAAATTTGCACAATAGAGTTCACCATTATTATCAAGCTTTAATTCAAATAGCGAATTCCCTCGTTGTTCCTCTGCTCCTGGAATACGCTCAAACTTGCCGTGTAAATACACAAATAGGCCATGGTTCGTTCCGAGATAAACTAGTTCGTTCTCCGTTTGACAAATTGAATATATATCTGTGTTTAATAACTCTTCTTCTCCCAGTACAAAATAAGTGGGGTCCTGACTGTATGCCGTTAAGCTGCTTAAAGAGAGTAGTGATATAATTAATATAGATCTGAAAAGTTTCAACCGATGATTTCCAATAGATGAACTACAAAGATAGTCAGATATTAATTTGGTTCGAAAAGTGGGACTCAAAATGTGCGTTTTCTCAACAATCAATATAGGTTGGGAGAAACATTAGAGATAAAGCGCTGTTTAGGGAAGTGCATAACAAAACCTATGCGATAATACGGGGTTTATACTTCGAGAGATCACTTATGTGTTAACAATACTATAGTCAAAAGCTTAATCGCTTTTTCTTATCTTCGAGAAAGCAACCTTGGCAGCGAGACGCACGTTTCGTAGCCCAGAACGTTATGTGCAACCAAACTCACAACAAATCAATGATGAGCTCACTGAAAATAATATTTATCACTTTCCTGTTTGCCTTGGCTCCAAATGTTTCGTTTACTCAAACTGAATATTTCGATACAACCCAATATAATACTGAAGAGCTAAAGGAAGATTTTAACCTATTTCGTAAAAAGCTTGAAACCAAAGCTCCGCTGCTTTATTTGTATAATTCGAAGGGAAGAACGAACTTCTATTTGGACAGTTTATATGAGTCGATAGATCATGCCATGACGCCAATTGAGTTTTTTAGGCTACTAGCTCCAATTAATGGGTTTTTAAAAGACCAACACACCTCCATTTTTCCAGGTACAGAAATGTTCAACTCTGTATCAGAATTTCCTAATCTCATACCCGTCGATATCGAATTATTTGGTGATCAATCCTTAATAACCTTCAATTTTAGTTCTTCTACTCAACTTGAACAGGGAACCGAAATAGTCAGTATTAATGATGTACCCTGTGATGAAATAATGAAAACGTTGCATTCAATTTATAATAGAGATGGATATGACATGGAGCTACCAAAACAAGGAATTAATGTTGATTTTTGGTTTTATTATCATTTACTGTACGGTATCTCCCCCACCTATAAATTTGAATTTATTTCAGGAAATGGTGAGACACGAAATTGCACTGTCCCAGGAGCTACAATGGATAAAATGGATGCGATACTCGCTTTAACTCCGAAAACCAAAAATGAGGATCGCGAACCAGGCATCTATTTAGAAGTGATTGATTCTTTAAAAACAGGAATATTATCAATTGAAGATTATAGCAGTAGCACGTTTAAAGAAAATCAAGGTAAAAGATACAAACAACTTGTTGCGGAACATTTTTCAACAATTGAAGAGAAAGAATTATCAACGTTAATCATTGACGTAAGGGGCAATCGTGGAGGTCACCCGAACAACGTTAAACATACCTTGAAATTCTTGCTTGATTCTCCGTTTGAACTAATAACGGAATTGAGACAAGTAAAGAAACCCAATGAGGAATCTTTTGATAAAAGGACAAAAAAACGCTGGTACCCTACCCTCGGTATCGGGACATTCAAACCTCATAAAAATAATTTCAAAGGAAAAGTTATCGTTTTGATGAATGGTGAGAGCCTGTCTGCAACAGCAGAACTAGTTAGTGTTCTGAAAAGATATAATCGGGCCATATTCATTGGAACAATGTCAGGAGGAAATCCAATTGTTTTATCAGGTAGTTTGAACAAAGGTTATTGGGAACTTCCGAATACGAAACTCAAAGCATTCGTTCCTAACAAATGTCAAATCCTAGGTAATATCGAATTGAACACTGGTTTTGGACTTGAGCCTGACTATTTGATTGAACACAATATTAACGATATACTTACAAATTCCGATCGAACCTTACTTTATGCTATTGGTTTAATCAACTCAAAATAAACTATATACACATAGCACAAGCTACACACAATGCGGATTTTCGCTTAGAGAAATCACTTTTGGATTAACAAATCTATTCTTAACTTCGAAAAAACAACCTTGGTGAAAAGCCGCACGTAGCGTAGCTTTAGCCGTTGTAATGAAAGAGGAATGGGTTTTCTAAAAAACATATTTGCAAAGGGTAATGAGCCATTACCACCAATAAGTTCAAAGGAATTTAAAGTAGCTGTTAAGGAATATTTCGCACCACAATTAAGGGAGGAAGGCTGGAAAGGGACTGGTTTTGACTTCTATAAAAATGAATCACCATTATTTTATGTGCTAAGTTTTATTCCCAATAAATATGGCGGTAGTTTTTACGTAGAAATAGGCATTCACTATTCGTTTATTACAGATATCGAAGGTTTGCAATTTGACTCAAAAAAGCTCAAAACATATGAACTTGACTTCAGGCGCAGACTAAAAGATGAAGACAACAATGTGGAATGGCAATACCCTTCAGATATAGAGTCATGTTCCGACATATTAGATCAAATTTGGGGTACACTCGAAACAGATGGTAACGTATTTTTTTCACAATTCAATCGGAATGGTGAACCATGGTTGTCTATTAAACCATCAGAACTTGATAGTAAGGAGCAATACTCTAAGCATGTTAACTTTGAACTACCGCCCAATGCTAGGCGTGCATGGCTAATTAGCCAAATCCTCGGGTATTATGACAAGGAAATTCAGGCTGTTGAAATGGCGAAGTACGGACTTTCCAGAATTAACCCTCCTCAAGGACAGGCTTTGATTCAACCTTTGAACGAAATCATATCGAAATACAACTAACACGTCCTACACACAATGCGGTATTTTTTCTTCGAAAAATCACTTTTGGATTAACAAATCTATTCTTAACTTCGAAAAAACAACCTTGGTGAAAAGCCGCACTGTGCTTAGCCCTGAACGCTAGCGGTAATTGAAGTGCATTGAAATAACGTTACTTTTCGCAACAGGTGAATTACATGTAAAAAATGCCATGAAAAATTTCATCCTTCTAAGCTTAATAAGCCCATTTTTTATTCTATTCGCCTGTGGACAGAATACAATCGAAACCTCCCAACAAAATCAACGAAATATCGTCAATGAGGATTGTAATTGGTGTGGTACAACCGAGGCCCCTGAAAATGTCACATGGAAGGCAATAATCCCGACTGAAGGAGAGTCAGAGAAAAAACTAATCATCTCTGGAGTGGTATATCTTCCAGATGGAAAAACTCCTGCAAAAGGTGTTATAATATATGTATATCACACAAACAGTGAAGGCATTTACCCAAAAAAAGGAGATGAAGTGGGAAACGGGCAATATCATGGATACTTAAGAGCTTGGATGGAAACAGACTCTAGTGGTAGGTACGAATTTGAAACTTTCCGACCTGCACCTTATTATAGCCATGGAGGTGAGCCAGCCCATATTCATTATAACGTTCAAGCGTCTGGACAATCTGAATATTGGCTTTCGGCACTATGGTTCGCTGATGATCCAAGGATAACAGATGAGAGCATAAACAGTATCGAAAGAAGTGGAGGATTTTCAAATATTACGGCTCTAACCATTGATTCGGACAGTGTATTAAGAGGTGAACGGAACATTATTCTTGAAAAAATCAATTGAAGATCAAATTAAGTTGAGATAGAAAGGTTCTAGTATTAGAATACTTTTGGATAAGGAAATTGAATACCGCTAACTTAGGATGCCTAAGAAGCGTACGGGTTACATACTTCTTTTTATCAATTCTGTATTGAAAACTATTCCTAAATTTAAGATTTCAGTTAAGAGCCGTACGTTTCCTTGCGCCAAAACGTTATAAGTAAAGAAATACTTGGCTTAATAATTGACTTATTTCGTTCAAAATTCGATTATGATTAAATCTTTTCTTCTTCCAGTAATTATTGTCTTTTCCACCATCAGTATTCAGGCACAAAAACTTAGCAATGAACGATCAGTTGATAAATTCATAAAGAACCAGGTAAATCAAAAAAACATTGCTGGAGCCGTAGTTCTTATTTCTCGCAAAGGAGAAACAATAATGCATACGGCTTATGGACAACAAGACATTGAAGACAAAGTGAAGATGAATACATCTTCTATTTTTAGAATCTACTCTATGACAAAGCCCATCACGTCACTTGCTACAATGATGTTGGTTGATAGAGATTCAATAGCATTGGACGACCCAATAGAGATATACATTCCAGAGCTCAAAAACTTAATGGTTTTAGAAAAAAAAGGGCTTGTAGAAAGTGAGAATAAAATAACTGTTAGAGATCTTTTAAGACATACATCTGGATTCGCGTATGGTATTGGATTAGGAACTTCAAAGGTGGATAAACTGTATGATAAAAATCATCCATTATTTGTAAGCAACAATGATCAAATGGTACAACGATTATCTGAATTACCTCTACAAAACAATCCTGGGGAAAAATACCACTACAGTATTTCTGTTGATGTTTTAGGGTGTTTGATTGAAAGAGTAAGTGGTATGAGCTTATCCGAATTCTTCAATAAAAACATTTTTGAACCGCTTGAAATGAATGATACTCATTTCAAATTACCAGAATCAAAGGTTAATAGGTTCTGTTCGCATTATGAAAAGGGCTTGAAACTAAAAGAATCTTACAAGTCCTCTAATTATACCAAGGATGGAAGACAATCTGGAGGTGGCGGTCTCGTTTCAACGAGTTCTGACTATTTAAAATTTTGTACCCTTCTCTTAAATAATGGAATTTATAATAATGACACATTAATCAGTTCTTCAATAATAACCGAAATGACTTCTAACCAACTACCTCCCGGCGAAGGTGTTTACAAAAGAAATAATGAAGTTGGAATTGGCTTTGGATTAGGTTTTATGGTGTACTTGAAAGAATGGGGTAAAGCAGGACATCTAGGAGACTACGGATGGAACGGCGCGGGAAGCACTCATTTTTACATCTCCCCTAAAGAAGAATTAATAGTTATAATAATGTCTCAAAAAGCACCATATTCCAACACACTAGTGAATGGATTAAAACCAATTATATATGAAGGGTTATAATACACTCAGACAAATCCTATGCATTGAAAATCAGTATCGATTAAACGTTAACAACAATTAAAATTGCAACATGAAAACTGCTATATTTTCTTCTTTCCTCTTCCTTCTGAGCTACAACATACACGCCCAAAATCGTCAAGATATAGATACAAACATTGTAAAAACAATTGAAGGCACAATTGGTGAAACATACAAGATTATTTCTGGTGAAAGAGGCAAAAACAGAAATTGGGAAGCTTTTCGTCAGCTGTTTACTCCTGATGCACAAATAAGTGTTCTTGTACATGATACAACTGGTCGTGGAATAGTAAAAACATACACCTTAGAAGAGTTTGTTCGGATTGGAATGAAATATTATGAGGAAGATGGGTTTATTGAATATCCCTTAAAGACAATTATCCATGAATATAACGGAATTGCAAACGTTTTTCAGAGCTATTATGCCAAAGAATTGGATATTGAAGAGGAAGGTGTTAACAGCTTACAATTAATATTTGATGGCGAACGGTGGTGGATAACAAGTATTCTTTGGACAAGTAATATGAATGGCGTAGAATTACCCAAGAAATATAAAAAATGATGTTGCTAACTTAGGACGGCTAAAGAGCATACGGATTATGTTACTTATAATGACGTTCTAACTTGAAAAACTAATCACTATATTTAAACCTAATCTTGGTAAAGAGTCCCGCACGACTTCCTAGCCTTGACCTTTAGTGTTAATTGAGATGTACCCGTAAAGCTATGTTCCGAAACCTTTTCTTTTTTTCGTCTTGTATTCTAATAATTGGAGCTTGCTCGACATCAGAAAAGCCTGACGACTCCGATAAACTCATACCAAATGAGGTCAAAATTGGAAATCAAGTTTGCTTCAATCATTCTTTACTCTTTCTTGACTCAACAACTTATGAAGCAGTTGTCAATTCTGAATTCATCGGTCAATTTGCTTTTTCACATGAGAAGCAACTTACTGGTTTTAACGGTTTTTATTTAATTGGTAAGACAAATTATATTGAATTTTTTCATCCTAAAAGTATCGAAGGTGAAGAATATGAACCAGGAACGATTTGGATTTGTCTTGCATCACTCAAAGCAAATTATTTAAAGACACTGAATAAGGAAAAACTGAACTTTATCAAATTGGAATCTGATAATCAACATACTGAATTATCCCTGATGACTAATGATTCAATCAATCCAATATCTACTAGGGAATTGAGGAAAAAACAGTATGAGAGTTGGACGAAAAAGGAGTACCATGACTCTATTTCCTTTTTACCAGTTGACTATAATAGCCCACAAGAATCTGATTCGTCCTCCAATTATTTAATGAATGATGTCTATGGAATAGGGTTAAGTTTAAATCCTGACGACAGTTTAAAAGTGATTCGTTATTTAAAAGAAATTGGATATGATTCATATTCTGAATTCAACGGCTGTACAAGGATTTCAAATAATGATCAATTCATTGAGTTACACATATCTAAGGATAATATGTTACTATCAATTAACCGATTTTACATTCAATTAAACCAATCGGTTGAGCGAAGCACTGAAGTAATTGGTAATTCTAGAATTGAATGCGATGGAAAATCAGCGATCTGGATTTTTGAATAGTAACACTAACTTAGGACAGTTAAAAAGTATACGGGTTTATGCCTTGTTTGATCAATTTTGGTTTGAAAACGATACCTAACTTCAACTGAAAATTAGTTGAGAGTTCATACGATTTCTAGCGCCAAACTGTTATAAGTAATTAAAGGTAACAGTAGACTTAGGGATTTTATAGTAATCTAATCTACCCACAATGAAATTCATTTGTTCCATCATTCGTAAATACCACAGTGTATGTGCCAAGTAGAATTAACTTAAACTTGAATTTCCTGTCAAAATCTACGGAAGGCCCGAACGCGTTTTTTTTCTTCCTTCAACTCGATGTCCACATTCTCGTGTTCATTGACATAGATACTTTCATATTCTGGATTCGACTTATCGAATTGAACTGTTTCCGCGAAGTTAAGATCCTCTTCTCTACTCGACCAATATTCGTCATTATAATCTCTGGTAATTGGGGTTCCTCCCGCTGCCAAAAGCGCCTCGTTTACAGCAACAATATTATCTTCGAGCCATACTAATTCAGTACTAGCTGGAATATACCATCCCGACCCCAAACTGAGCACATAATCTTTTGCAGGACTGTCCTTCATCAAATCGGTGTTCTTGTCTCCCCATTCAAAATAAGATGCTCGAACCAAGCTATTCTCGGTTTGCCAAGCGGTCGTTTTTTCTACCATAGACACAATCAATCCATGCTGAAATCCATCACCCTCGTCATTGAGATAGCAAACTACACCCCCGTCTAATAGTTCTCCTATATAGTGAGTGGATTTATCAGGCTCGGTGTCTCTAGGTACATACTTGTGACCAGATGCCGCAAACCAGATTAAACAGAAAATTAACAATCGAGCTTTCATGTGAATGTGTGTAATTGGATTCGGCTGTAAAGATACGGCTTTCTTAAAACCTAGTTATCAGACGATTCCCCATAAAATAAGCAATTATAGCAAACATTCATTGTAACTCTACGCCAAAGGCTCCATGGAATACTTTGATAGTCTAATAAAAAGATTCTGTTGCACTAGGTGGTTTCTGCTAGAAGATCAAAACAAGACAAAAAAGCTACGGTCATCTTTATGGTAATTGCTAATCTCAACCATTTTTCAATTATTATTGACTTAGAAAAAATTAAGGACTGTTTACCAACTGATAAATACAATAGGCGAATTCACATTCAATTTGAACCAAGCGTACAACTACGAAATATTACGTAGCGAGTATCAACAAAAAAGCGGTATTATCGAAGAATCAAAACGTCTAATTATGAAACCCAAAGTACTATTTACAAGCCTTTTAAGTTTAATTATTTCTCTTGTTTTTCCTCAGCCTTATTTTGAATGGGGACATGGAAATAGGTGGAGATAATGCTCAAGAAAGTCTGCTCATAACTTCAGGTGCATCTGAGAACGTTATTAGTACTGGCAGATTCAGAACTACTGACTTTACACTCTGAAAATTCAAACAGAAGAAGGAAAATCAGCAAGAGTCCAAGTAATTAAACAGTAACGTCACCTTAGCTAATAAAAGATTTTCACTCTCTGGACTTTCTTCAATTACTTAAAGTAAATCAACTGTTTTTACAGCGTTTACAGAGAATGTCCACCTTTTGTCCGATGCTAATTGGAATAAAAAAGGAATGTTTGAACTATCATTGATCCGAATTTATGTTGCCAATTATTTTCTGAACTGTATCCAGAAATAGAACGTACTTGATCCACATTAATGTTAATTGAAAATAGATTTATTATGAAAAAAAGAATTGAACTTTTTATTTCAATTGGGGTATTAACATTCTCCGTCACGGATAGCCCTGAAGCGAATGCTGAGGAAAACACAACACCCAAACAATCATACTAACATTCACTTGTTAATCTTGATCTAGAAAATCTATATATTTGATGTCCAAATTACAAGAATCCAACTTTACCACGATGAAAAAATCACTACTATTCCCATTATTCGTTATCGCTCTTTTTATTGGTAACATTTCATTCGGTCAATCAATTACGATCACAAGCCCCAATGGTGGAGAATTAGTTTCTGCATGTTCAGATTATACTATTACATGGACTGAGTCAGGAACTTCAAATTATTACAATATCGAGTATTCGGTAGATAATGGGGCCAATTGGGTTACAGTAGCCTCTTCTTACAATACTCTATCGAATTCGTTTACCTGGCAACCACCAAACCTTTCAACAAACAACACGCTAATAAGAGTTACGGATTCTCAAAACTTACCTGTGACTGATATGGCTGATGCATTATTCACTATAAATGCCGCACTCACAATCACGGATCCTAATGGTGGCGAAACCTTCGCAACTGGAGACAACACAGTTATTTCATATCTATACCTAGCCGGAATTGTCAACACAGTACAAGCTCAATACTCAATAGATAACGGAACAAGCTGGACAACTATCAGTTCAGGAAATACCGCTGATGGTTCTGTGAATTGGACAATTCCAAATACACCTTCAACGAATGTAAAAGTTAAAATAACAGATCTCTCAAACGCAAGTTGTAAGACGGATACTTCTGATGTAGTATGTACAATCTTATCTGATGTAATTGTTACAGCACCTAATGGAGGCGAAATATACCAGGCAACTGTTAAAGAACAAAATATTCCGAATGCAATTGTACAAGCAAGTAATGCGACTCTCGAGATTAACACGGTAAACTATACAGGAAACACCACTTCGTACTCACAAACATTTGTGCCGGATAACCCTCTCAATAAACTTAGAATTCAATTYACTCAAATTGGAGGTAATTATGTTCGAATATACAATGGACCAAACTCAACTTATCCSTTACTTGGAACTTTCACAAGCATAGGTACAGTAACATCGACACATTACACAGGAGCAATTACCGTTGTAAGTAGTCTTTCATCTGGYACTTTTGATGCCTTCATTACAAGTGTAGGAACACCTACTCAAAACATTACRTGGGACATCACTGGAACTTCASAWTACTTTGACATCGATTACTCAACYGACAATGGWGCAASMTGGMAKMGWRTWGTWAATGATTACAGACAAACWRGTMKTAYWGGTAACTACRACTGGCAAGTRCCWAAYGTTMCKACRACTCAAGSMCTYATCAGARTWACWGATGCWAACAATGGKRTTATYRTWGATCAAWSTGATGCTACTTTTACAATCAATGCTGCKGATCCKGTRTWYGTAWTRDAYACYCCRAATGGWGGTGAACAATTCTANCCNNCTACNWCTGCANNAACWGTTAAATGGCTCAGTGCATTTACGGGRCCRAAYGTTRMWTTGGASTAYTCWAYYGAYAAYGGWWCTACWTGGAMMTYWRTTRWRGCRWCTTACCCWGATYAKTTWGGTGGTTCAGTTTCAACTGAAGGAACATACAGTTGGACGATTCCAAATACACCTTCTACYGATGTACTATTCAAAGTGTCAGATGTAGCCAATCCGGCCACTGTAGATTCTTCGGATGCTGTATTTACGATCAAACCTCACATTACTGTACTTAGTCCAAATGGAGGCGARTCATGGGAACGTTGTTCGGTACATACYATCAACTGGACACATGGGGGTACTTCGGGAACTTTCCAAATTGAATACTCTGAAGATGGAGGGACTACATGGAATGTAATTGTTACAAATGATACGGGGACTTCTTACCCTTGGACTTTGCCTAACATTACTTCTTCGCAAGTACAAATCCGTGTATCGGATGTTGCTGATCTTCTAAAAACWGACGACTCAGATGCGAACTTCGAYATCACTCCGCCTGCAGCTCCAGTTACAATCATTCAACCAAATGGTGGACAAACWTGGATCGCTGGAACTGTTCAAAACATTACATACTCGAGTCCTATTTCAAATGTGAAACTTTTGTACTCTGTTGATAATGGAACAACATGGGCAACGATTGTTACCAACACTTCGGGACCWGCAGGATCATATGCATGGACCATACCTAATACGCCRACKACCCAAGCATTGATCAGAATTGAAAACAATAGTAACTCATGTGAYTACGACCAAAGTGATGCTACTTTCACAATCGGGTCTTCGGTTGGGCTTACAGCTCCAAATGGTGGTGAAAATTATCAAGCAACAGTRGGAGAACAAAGTTTCCCGAATGCCACTATTCAGGCAAGTAATGCGACGCTTGRAATTAACACGGTAAACTATACAGGAAACACCACTTCGTACTCACAAACATTTGT
>NVXP01000087.1 GCA_002733985.1 Fluviicola sp.
GACTTCTCCAAGGTGCAGCTCCGCGGGGATCTCCTTTTGACGTTCCCCGGCGGGGCGAGGGTGCGAGACACGTTCGTCTCCACGCTGTCCAGGCCCTTAAAGTCAACATGTCTGGCAAGGTGTTCTGGAACGTCGACTATAACTGTTGAGGATGCTTGAACAGTAAAAGGAATTGACCATCCTGCATTTACAATTGAAACCATTCCTGTTGTGGCTTCCTTTGCTGAAATATGAAGGGATAAAAAACACGGGCCATCCACGGGTTGATTGCCTAAAAATGGTAATAAACGATTATCCATAAAACCAAGCCAAAAATCTGTTCCTACCATGGACTCTTGATTCTGGGCATAAAGCGATGGTTTAAAGATAGATAGGAAAAGCAAAACGACGATAAAACGTGAGAGCATCGAACAGTATTCTAGATTAATCAAAAATATGCCCAATTTAATGATCTTTCTTTAAGCTGGCACACAACATGACCATTTTTACAAGTTACTTTAGAGTCATAAAATGTATGATCTTTCCCCCAACTGCAATGATTTGCAACACCTAGCCTACAGAAAAAGTTTGGATCGGTTAAAAAAGCTCCTGTGGCCCACGTTTTAAACGTGGCTTACCGACTTGCTAAGTTTTTATCGTTTCCAAACGAAAAACAGGCGGAAACGAAAAAAGCTTCCAGTGTTTCCACTAGAAGCCTTTGTTTAAAAGCTCTCCCTCTAGGACTCGAACCTAGGACCCTCTGATTAACAGTCAGATGCTCTAACCAGCTGAGCTAAGGGAGAATTTCTACCTTTCCCTCGAAAAGCGAGTGCAAATATAACTCATTATTTTATTTTTTCGCAAGCAAAACAAGAAAATAATGAGTTATTTCTATTATTTATTTTTTCTTGACAAATGCGTCCTTAAAACCCTTCCTTTTTATTCCCGAAAGTGCCGTGTTTGCTTCGGCCTTAGTTCCATAATTTCCAACCAGATAGATGTACTTATAGGCACTCGTCGTATTTAATTTGATCCGTTTAACGCTCAAAGATTTGAAACGAGCATCTTCGTCATCAATCCACTCTTTTGATGAAGCAATTTGGATTGTATAGTCAATTGAGGACGCAGAACTAGCGTTTGACGATGATTTCTTGAACGAAATCTTCGGATGTTGCTTCGTAATGAATCCACGGAATGCTCTAAAAATTGCCGAAGCGATGATTTCCTGCCCGTAAGTTGAATTGAGGTAATTCGCCTCGCGCGTGTTTGTGACAAATCCACATTCGACTAGGACACTTGTCATTTCAGTGAACTTGAGTACCTGCAGTGAATGTTTTAAATCGTTCTTATCCTTCACTCCTCGTGAATGCCGTCCAGCACGAGATGAAAACTGCTTCTCAATCATTTTGGCGAGTGAAACCGACTTTGTTGCAGACATCGAATGAACATGTGATTCTGTTCCTCTTACATTTTTCGAATTGTTTCCGTTGCAATGAATGCTAAGAAAGTAGTCCACCTTCGCTGAGTTAGCCTTTGTTACACGATCATCCAGCGAGACAGACGAATCATTTGTCCGTGTATAGATCACTTTTACATTGCCTAAGTACTTTTCAATGTAGTTTCCTAAAAACTTTGCGATTTTTAGGTTTAAGTGCTTTTCATCTTGGTGACCGCTGATTGACGTTTCATGTCCAACATCTTTCCCGCCATGACCAGCGTCAATCATTACAACAACCCGATTGCTTTGCGAGAATACATTTCCACCAGAAATTAATAGAAATGAGAACAGTACGAATAAAATATTTCTCATAGACTCAAAATTACCACGAATTGTTTTACGTTTCTTTGTATTACAAATTGCTTTCCAATACTGAAATGTTGAAATCTGATTCCATTCCTGAACGTATCGCCTTAATCGAATTCGATTCATCTCACGACGAATGTTTGCTTACCCAAGTAAATGCATTGAAAAAACATGGAAGTTGGGTCTTGCTCGTCACCAATGACATTATCAGGAATCGAAATCAACAGTTAGAATCCTTGGTGGACGAATGGATTAATCTTGATTCTCGTGGGCCTGGTTTCACTGGAGCTGCAATTGGTGATGCTATGATCGTTCGGCGACTCATGCGAAGACTGAAGGAAGAAAAAATCGATCGCGTTGTTTTTAATACCGCTCAAGGAGGTCACGTTCGAAACGCATGTCTATTCTCCCTGTTTCGTAAAATAGAATTTATTGGAATCATTCATACCATTCGAAAATTTCAAGGAAGTTTCACACAGAAAGTAATCAGTTTAAAAATCAAAAAGTATTTTGTGCTGAGTGCCTTTTTGAAAGAACAAGTTCCCTTTCAAAAGAACATCCGAATCGAGACATTTTATCCAATTGATTTTCCAAATGTCACTGGGGATTTCAAGTCGAAGGGACAAACTCATATTTCACTTATTGGTACTGTTGAAAAACGAAGAAAAGATCTCGATGGTTTTCTTTCTTTGATCCAACAATGTGATGYTAAGGYCACTTTTAGTTTTCTTGGAAAGGCAGATCCAGCTAATAGTGAAGTGATAGAATTCAAGAAAAAYCTTGCWRAAATTAACTGCTTAGATCGAGTCGAATTCTTTGATAATTATGTYAGTTCCGAAATAATTRATCAAATTYTGCGTAAAACAACTGCAATTCTACCTRTTATTCACCCAAACACACCWAGCKCGGTAGAGTACTTTCGGCATCAAATCCCTGGAGCAATGAACATCGCYTTGGGCTACAAAATYCCRTTGCTACTCCATGAACAATTCAAGAAAATTACGGAGTTACGTGCCGGAAGTTGCTATTATCAARTGGATCAATTTTCRAGTGCAATKGAARAGTTAATGACACGACATTCTTCCATTCAAAAGACAATGACCGAGACTAAATCCTATTCCAACTCTTGGAACCAAGACCGGTATTTAGCGTTTCTACTCGCGTAAATTAAGGGTAGATCACCCAATTAAAACAAGTGATTAAGAACCTCTTTTTTAGTGTTTAAATAACCCTCGTTGTAGCTATTCGCTTCAATGATCAGCGGCATAACGCTGTTCACTTTAATCTCAGAATTTTGGAAAATGTCAATCTTATCTGGGTTATTTGTCAAAAGATTAACCGACTTAATTCCCAAGTGATCAAGCGCTTTTAAAACAATTGAAAAATCTCTTAAGTCTGTTTCAAAACCAAGAGAATGATTTGCTTGGACAGTATCCTGACCTTTATCTTGGAGGGCATATGCGTTTACTTTATTAAACAATCCAATACCCCTTCCTTCTTGTCGGAGGTAAATAATCATACCTTGACCCCGTTCAGAAATGACTCTCAAGCTCTCGTTTAATTGTGGGCCACAATCACATTTTAACGAAGTGAAAATATCACCTGTTAAACACTCCGAATGAATCCGAATAATGACATCCTCTTGATCTTTAACATCTCCCTTAATTAGAAGACAATGCTCATGAAAACTGCCTGCTTCCTTGAACGATATTAGTGTAAAATCTCCGTAAGTAGTTGGGAGATTTGCTGTGTTTGAAAATTCTATGTTGTTCACGTTCTACGTATTATCGATTTTGAGTTACTCTTTCCTTACAAATGTCTCCATTCTAATCTCGGAAATTATTAATCCAGATTAAGAAATTAACTCTTAGACGATCTACCTAACTATTCTTTGCAATTTGACCGCGAATTTTACTCAATGCCTCTGGAGTAATTCCCAAATAGGATGCAATCATGCGTTGTGAAATTCGGCCTACTAAATTTGGATAGTACACTAGAAATTCTTCGTATCGTTCTTGAGCAGTTGAACTCATCATTCCGATCATTCTACGTTGCAACACTGCTATTCTCCTCGACAGCTTATTCAACCTTTGCTGGTACTGTTGACTGTTTAATTCTACAGATGCAAGGTGTTTTCTATTTAAGATGATCAGTTCTGAATCTTCAAGACACTCAATGTATAATTCTGCAGGATGATGAAATTCTTGAGATTCAATATCCGAGATAATCCAATCTTCAGGTGCAAACATAAAGACATGTTCTTTGCCTTTTTGATCGATTGTATAGCTTCTTAATAATCCATTTTTTACTAAATATGCGTTAGAATTAACGTCTCCTTGGGACTGAAGAATATGTCCCTTTTTAAACTTTTGTGGGACCAAATCATCACTAATCCCAAATAACTCGATTAAATTTTCCATTTGTGTTAAGCCATGAACTAATTAGAACACACTAATTTAACTAAAAACAGTTTGATTCTGGGTAAGATGATTTCTCGCTTAGTCCTTCTCCCGTAAATCGTTCACTTCAATGTGATACATTCGCGGACCACCTAGCATCCTTTGTTTTTCATCCGCTACGTAGATTTCCATTTTGGACTTTACGACGAGCGATTCCTTCTGACTGAAGGTTTTAAAATTGATGTTTTCATCTCCAACGAACTCACCATTGACCAGTTTTTTAATGATCACACGGTTGTAGGTCATTAGGAAAAATTCACCGTCAACGATGTCTGCTGCCGTTAACGCATCTGACCAAAACCCACCTTTTCCAATAAATATTTCTGCCGATTTCGTTAGTGAATAATCTCCTGGAGTAGTTGGTATTTTGTACACGAGGCAATTCCCATCTGTTGGTCGCGCACGATTCTTTGTAAAAAGATAGAGCGTATCATTGTCAATTGCAAGGGCTTCGGCATCGAAGAATCGACCATTTTTAGCCGGAGGAAATTCTGTTTGTTCCGTATAATTGAAGGTGATTTTTTCTGCTTGAACAGTTTTTTTTAGAAGAATATCCTCAATCTTTACTTTGTAAATGACCAAATCTCTACGCTTGTTTACGTTGTTTCCAATGTCCCCGATGTAGACATATTCTTCATCTACTGTGATGTCTTCCCAATCTTGGTTTTTCGCATTTTCAACTTTAACTACGCTCTGAACTTTTCCCTCCAAATTAAGTAAGAAAAGCAAGGGTTCGTTTCCTCCATCATTGATTGCAACAATGGTAGAATCGTTCAAAAAGTCGATTCCCGAAATTTCATTTAATTCGGAAGAAAGGTGAAACGTTTGAGCAAATAACATTGGAGTAAAGCTCAAACAAAGGATACAAATAAGGTGCTTCATCATGATCGTGTGTTATCTTGATACTCAGACGACAGTTTATTGTCGAATGATTCGTACAAGGTCAATTCGGTGATCGCTTACTTCTTCAATTATGATCTCCACGTTGTCTAGTACAATTTGCGTACCAGCACTTGGGATACTTTCTAATTTATGAATGATCAATCCTCCCAGCGTTTCATACTCTTCGTTTTCATCGAGTTCGAAGTCATATTCTTCGTTCAAATAATCGATTTCAACGCGTGCAGAAAACATGTATTCGTTGTTGCCAAGGTCTTCTTCAATCCATTCCTCACGGTCATGTTCATCTTCAATCTCACCAAAAATCTCCTCAATTACATCCTCGATGGTAACAATTCCAGAAGTTCCGCCATATTCATCCACAACCACTGCTACGTTTCCTGATTTCTCGGCGAAAAGTTCCAATAATTCCTTTCCAGGAACAGATTCAGGAACAAAATTAATTGGGAGCAAGATCTGTTTAATCGACTTCGGAGCTTTAAACATTTCGAAAGAATGGACGTAACCAATTACATCATCAATGTTCTCTCGATACACGATGATTTTCGATAATCCTGTGTCAATGAAGCGCATTTTGAGCGTCTCAATTGAATCTTCAACATCAATTGAGCAAATATCTGTTCGAGGAATCATGCAATCACGCGCTTTCACGGAATCAAATCCAAGTGCGTTTTTTAGAATCTGCATTTCATTTCCAAATTCTTCTTCCTCATTGATTCGCTGATTTAAATCATCAACGTAGTGTTCCAAATCGACCTTCGAAAAGACCTTTTCTTTGTTTTCATTTTCCACTTTGAGGAGTCGTAAAAACACACTGCTTAACCCTAAAACTAGAAATGTCGGAAGGTACAAGAGGATATAAATCAAGGCCATTGGAAGGGCCATAATCCGTAAGAACCCATTTGGATTCAATTGAACGAATGCTTTTGGAAGGAATTCGGCTAGAATAAGCACAAGCCCAGTGGATAGAACAGTTTGAACGAGCAACATTGCTGCTCCGCCATCTTCAATTCCCCAAGTTACGATCCAAGGGTTCATTAATTGTGCAGCGAAAAGTCCGAAGAAAACAAGGGCAATGTTATTCCCAAGGAGTAACATTGCAAGAAAATGCGATTCATTTTCGTAGAAACGTCCAAGAATTTTACCGTTAAATGTTCCCTTGGTTTTATCTAGTTCGATTTTTAATCTGCTCGATGAAATGTACGCGATTTCCATGGCAGAAAAAAAAGCCGAGAAAATGAGTGTAACAATAATGCCTGTCAGCGGTACTTCCATGTGGGTTCTTAGAACAAGAAATATACGAAATCTATTGGTTTAGAGCACATCTTGCCCAATATCCTTTCTGTAAGTCGCCCCATCAAACTCGATTTTTTCGATCGATCCGTACGAACGCTTGAGTGCCGTTTCCAAATCTTTCCCGTAAGAAGTAACAGCCATCACACGCCCTCCAGAAGATAAAACAACAGGTCCATCTGCTTTTGTACCAGAATGAAAAACCATACTATCTGAAACAGTATTCAAACCGTAAATCTGTTTTCCTTTCTTATACTTTCCTGGGTATCCTCCTGAAACCATCATTACAGTAGCAGCACTTCTCTCGTCAAATATAATATCTCGTTCAGACAAGGTTTGTGTTGCCACACCTTCAAATAAGTCTAAAAGATCTGATTTCAATCGAGGAAAAACAACTTCCGATTCAGGGTCACCCATTCGGCAATTGTATTCGATAACGTAAGGTTCATTCTTAACATTGATCAATCCAAAGAAGATAAATCCTTTGTAGGAAATCCCTTCAGCTTTCAATCCTTTAATTGTTGGAATGATTATTTGGTTCTCAATTTTATCGAGGTACGTTGGATTTGCAAATGGTACTGGAGAAATTGCTCCCATTCCACCTGTGTTTAATCCTGTATCACCTTCACCTATTCGCTTGTAATCTTTCGCTTCTGGTAATTTCTTATAGCCATCACCATCTGTAATTACGAAACAAGAAAGTTCTACTCCGGACAAAAACTCTTCGATCACTACGCGTGAGCTAGCATCTCCAAATTTCGCATCGGCAAGCATGCTTTTAAGCTCACTTTTAGCTTCCTTAAGGTCATCAATAATCAATACACCTTTTCCAGCTGCTAATCCATCGGCCTTTAAAACATACGGCGAATTCATTGTATCAAGAAAGGCATACCCTTCTTTCAATGTGTCTTTCGTGAATGTTCCATACTTCGCCGTTGGAATATTGTGGCGTTTCATGAATTTCTTCGCGAAATCTTTACTTCCTTCAAGCTGAGCAGCTTCTTTGTTTGGTCCAATGAGCGCAACTTTCGATAGGGCTTCATCTTCTTCAAAAAAGTCAGCAATTCCGTTTACGAGAGGATCTTCTGGTCCAACAACAACTGTATCGATTTCATTTTCAAGAACGAATTTCTTAATTCCTTTGAAATCATTTACAGAAAGGTCAACGTTCACACCGTGCTCTAAGGTTCCAGCATTTCCTGGAGCGATAAATAGAGCTTCAAGTATTGAACTTTGCGCCATCTTCCATGCCAAAGCATGTTCGCGTCCTCCCGATCCTAACAATAAAATGCGCATGAGTTTAGTTTTGAGTGCAGTACTTCAAAAGCGATTCGAACATCGCTCGTCCATCTTCATTTGATAATTCACTATCAGAAGCCCGTTCTGGATGAGGCATCATTCCAAAAACATTTCTGTTTTCGTTCGTAATACCAGCAATGTTTTCGAGCGATCCATTTGGATTCGCATCATCAGATACTGCTCCATCTTCAGTACAGTAACGGAACATCACCTGTCCATTTGTTTCCAATCGTTCGATCACCTCATCGGAAGCAAAAAAGCGTCCTTCTCCATGTGCGATTGGAATTTTGTATGCTTTATCTGCATCGAGTTCTTTCGTCATCGCCGAAGACATTGAGCCTGGCTTTAAGAAAATGTTTTTGCAGATAAATTTTTGGTTATCGTTGTGAAGCAATGCTCCTTCTAATAATCCAGCTTCTGTCAATATTTGAAATCCATTACAAATTCCGAGAACATATCCTCCCGCATTTGCATGTTTGATTACTTCACCCATAATTGGTGAAAGCTTTGCAATTGCACCAGATCTTAGATAATCTCCGTAGGAGAATCCACCTGGTAAAACAACGAAATCAACCCCTTTGAGGTCCGTATCTTTGTGCCAAAGGCGTTCAACTTTTTGCTTTAGAATTTCTTCTAAAACGTAAATCATATCTTGATCGCAATTTGATCCTGGGAAAGTAACTACACCAAACTTCATTTTCTTCAATAATTGTGATGCGCAAATTTACGATAATTCGACTTCTAAAAGTCGAAAGAAACGAAAAACTTACCCACAGAAAAGATCAAAAGCAAGTAAAAAACAAAGCGTGGGAATTGTCGGACTTGCTTCACCCCGAATCCATAGGTCAGAAAAAAGGCTGACCAACCAATAATGAAACTTGGTGCGTCTAGTTTTCGAAGCAACAACAATTCAAACCCACATAATAAAGTGTAAAATAAGAGCATCCATATGATCCCTCGAAATAACTTCTTTAATCGAATGGAACTTTTTCCAAACTTCTGAGCAATTGGACTGATCGCAGCAAACCCCAACAATAAAAGTCCTCCCGTAATTACATAAAGATCTGGAAACTTCCATTCCGTAGGAAATCCTGTAAATGAATTCCCTTGAATTGGGACGCCAAGCACGGTACTGTAGCAACCTGCATAAATAAGTGGTACAAAAAAACCAACAGTCAATAGCGCTGATTCTCTAAAAACAAACGGTCTCAGAATCCAAACAATTAGAAAAAGAAATGGAAGAAACAGGACAAGAGCGGGATAAAACGAAGCAGCAATTCCAGCAAAGAATGCAGCATTGAACACTGCTTTTCGCCCATCTGAATTTTGATCCAGTTTAAAAACCTGCATCAATGCGAAGATCATAAACGTTTCTGCAAGTCCAAATCCGTTGAAGAAATAGTATGAATGAAAATAACTCTTTCCCACCACATACAATAATGCTGGTAAATAGTTGTTCTTTTCCATGAAACCGTTTCTATTGAAAATCACATTCAATAGAAGTGCATTCATTAGAATTAATAGTGGCGACAAAATTTGACTGAGGATCGAGTCTTCGCGAAGTAACTCTCCATAAAACCCAAATCCTGAAACAGGAGAAGAAACATGGTAATTCATTATTAAATTCAATACTGCGTAAATGACTACCAAAATTGGCAACAACACAAAAACTCCAGATCTATTTCCAATAAATATTTTTACCACGGTAGCAAAGTTAATTTTTTATTTGCGTAGTATCGCTCATAATTTTATATTTAAGGCTTCGCAAAAGTGCGATCATAACTAAGGTTGATATTACGTCATGATGACGTTAAAATATTCTTAAAATGGCAAAAACAAGATATTCAGATAACGAACTCCAAGAGTTCAAAGATTTGATTCATAACAAGCTCGCTGAGGCGAAGGTAGATTTGGAATTGTTGAAGGGTTCACTTTCACACAATGATGATCACGGAACCAATGATACTGGTCGTACTTTCAACATGATGGAGGATGGATCGGACACACTTTCACGAGAAGAAGTTGCTCAATTGGCGTCAAGACAGGAGAAGTTCGTTGGTAGTTTGAACAATGCATTGATTCGAATTGAAAACAAAACTTACGGTATTTGTAGAGTTACAGGAAAACTTATTCAAAAAGAACGACTAATGCTCGTGCCTCATGCAACGCTAAGTATTGAAGCTAAGAATGCACAAGACTAGTTCATTGAAAAAACAAGTTCTGATCGTTTCGATCGTTGTATTTCTTATTTTACTTATTGATCAAATCATTAAGATTTATGTGAAAACTCATTTCGCAGCTGGGGAAGTTGTTCCTGTTGCTGGGGATTGGTTTGTTCTGGAATACATTGAAAATCAAGGAATGGCATTTGGAACCAAGTTCGGCTCTAAAGCTTGGCATAAACTTGCTTTAAGTCTTTTTCGAATTGCTGCTATTGGTGCAATTGTCTATTACTGGATCAAGCAAGCAAAGCAAGGGGCTCGAACAGAGTTTTTATTTGCAATCGGTTTAATTTTGGCTGGAGCAACGGGAAACTTGATCGATTCGATGGTATACGATTACGTATTCACGTTTGATCCTTGTGGTCCATTCAATTCATTGGAAGGCTCAGGAATCTATGAAGACTGTGGAGGATTTTTAAGAGAAAACGTGGAAGTTCGCCACTCTGGATTCTTATTCGGAAACGTGGTGGATATGTTTAAATTTCAAGCAGAATGGCCTTCTTGGGTTCCATGGCTTGGAGGAAGAGATGTTTTCCCTGCCATTTGGAATTTAGCAGATGCTTCGATCACGCTTGGTGTAATCATGGTCTTCTTCCGTCAGAGAAAGTACTTTCCGAAGGAAGCTGAAGTGAAAAATCAAGACAATGATGAAGAATTGATTCCTGATACTGGTTCCGTTGTAGAAGACTAAGATCTTAGTAAGAAGGTTCTAATTCCTCCTTAACTTTTAAAAAGCTTGATGTGCATGCATCCGCTTATTACCTAAAAAAGACATCAAGAGTAATACAAAACTTTTGATGTCTTTTTTAGTTATTGAAATTGTCTGTCTACTTGTATTAATTCCAAGGATTTAATCTCTCATCAAGGTGACATTTCCAGATACTTCTTCACTAATCGTATCTGTTCCTTGAACGTATGAATAGTTTATTTTCCAGAAGTAAACTCCTTGACTAGCTAAATCTCCGTTGAGGGCCGTTCCGTCCCAAGCGTCATTTACCGAATCAAACTCGCGCATGATGTTTCCCCAACGATTAACGATGACCATCTTATACTCTGTTATGTTCTCTGCTTGTGCAAAGAAGATGTCATTCACTTCGTCACTGTTTGGTGTAAATACATTCGGTACTGTAATCACTGGTATGCATCCGTTTCCAATTTCAATGCTCGCATTACCTACACACCCAAAAGCGTCCGTAACTGTCACATTATAATTTCCTGGTACAACAATGGTAAATATTACATTGGAGCTTCCATCTTGCCATAAATAAGACGTGTAGAGCTCAGAAGGAGAAACTTGAAAAGGAATTTCACAAACAAGGGTATCAGCTCCGAGTGTAAATGTTGGAAGAGCAAGCAGTGTGACCTGTACTGTATCCGAGTTCGTGCACCCATTTTCGGTCACTTCTACCCAATAATTTCCTGCTGCAGAAACTGTTAAGGTCGGATTTGTTGAATTATCAATCCAGTTATAAGATACCCCTGCCGTTGTTGCATCAAGTACCACTTGATCTGTAATACAAATGGAAACATCTGCTCCTAAATCCACTGATGGCGATGGAAGGATTGTCAGATTAAACGATTCTTCATCCAAACAACCACCGTTGTCATCGTATGCATAAATAATCGTCGTTCCAACAATGCCGTAAGAATCTCCAACATTGTACTGTGTTCCAGAACCACCAACTCCTGTAAAATATGCCGCTCCTGCGGTCAATCCTGCGCCTTGCAATGACGAAAACACATATGATTCACAAACTGCAACATCGGAAATTGGATCAAAGTTAGGTGGTACCGCTATCGTTATTAATAAACTATCATTTGCTGAACAGCCTGTTATTGGATCAAGCGCAGTAACATAATACATGGTTGTAGTAGCGGGTGTGGCAACAGGATTTGCTAAGCTTGGGTCATTGAGACTCGCTATTGGAGTCCACGTATAATTATATTGACTGGCAAACGGATGATTCAGTCCAGCATTCAATTGAGCATCGAAGCCGGGACAAATTGCAGAAGGGAATGCAGATGGGGTCAAGGTTGGTGAAGCGACAATAACTGGATGTGAAATATTATCTTGACAACCTGAAGCGTCAGTTACAGTAAGTACAACATTGTAAACCCCATCAGCTGTGTATAGGTGTGATGGATTCTGTAGAGCACTCGTATCTCCATCGCCAAAATCCCAGTTCCAATCTACAATCTGTCCAAATGAAGCCGTGCTATCTGAAAATTGCATCGCTTGTCCTAAACAGGTGTAATCAGGTAAATCCGTAGCCCATTCTGTATTTAGTTCTGTACAAAACTGTTGAAGGTTAGTTGCTCCACCAGTAGCGGCTGTCATTCCCCAAAAGACATTCGGATTTCCAGAGAAAACGTTCGCAATAATATCACCGGTATATGTAAGGTAGAAAACGCCATCAATGTACCCTTGTAAAGTAAGCGTTGCGGGATCCCAGGTAACGCGCATTGTATGCCATGCACAATCTTCAATATTAAACGGTAATGACGCTGGTCCTGCATAATCATTCACCCCCCCATCATGTGCAATAACTCCATTTGCGTTGATCGAAAAGTGATCTGCAACTGGGTCAAAATCGCCTCCGTTTGTATACGTATCGATAAAAAAACCAATAGAAGGGGAAACTCCTTGGAACCCCATTCCACCACCACTCGTTCCAACTCCTGTTCCGATTGGTTGTAGTCCAAACACCATTCCATCAGCACCTCCATCATTGCATCCCAAATAGATCTCAAATGTAAAATCGAAGGCTTGATTTAAGCTAATATTGTTGGTGTTCCAAACTGATCCTGAAAGGTTTTGTGAGTTTGACGTCAGCTGATAACAATTGCACGAAAGTGTAACTGCGCTTCCATTGACCTGGTATTGAGAGAAAAGAAAATTTGGAAGAATGATAAGTGTAGTAAGCAAGAACGCTTTCTTAAAAATAGTAGTAATCATCTTTTAGCGGTTTTAATTTAACAACCTAAATTCGGTCTAAATCATACGGTCCAGTTCTAAAGACGGGCAAAAAGGTTAAATCTATGCATTGGAACCCCAATTTTATTGAAGCTCACGTCAAGATAGCTAATTTACTTAACTGGTATCACCTTCACTTCAAGGTATTTCGTCCAATATTTTCCGGTAACGATCATTTTGCTCGTTTCTGGATTGTACGCAATTCCATTCAAAACATCACCTTTACCTCTCGACTGATTGGCAAGTTGATTGACGCTGATCTGCTGAACAACTTTCCCTGTTTTAGGATCAATCACAACGATAAAGTTCTGCGTGTAGATGTTCGCATAGATCAAACCGTTGATATATTCCAACTCATTCAGCTGCGCAATAGGCCCCAAATTGTTGTATACTTCAATTACGCGCTCTACTGAAAAATCTTTTGGGTTTCTAAATGTAAGACGTTCTGAACCATCAGACATGATAATCGATTTTCCGTCATTGCACAATCCCCAACCTTCTCCAACGTACGAAAACTCCTCAATACGTCCCATAAAGTTGTTGACATCGTACACGAAGCATTTTCCATTTTGCCAAGTCAGTTGATACACTTTATCATCTAATATTGTAATTCCCTCACCGAAATAATTGGCATCTAAACTGACACGTCTTCCTTCAATGTGTTTTCCTGTTGAACGATCAATTTCCCCCAACATCGTTTTTCCTTGACGTCCAGGATCTCCTGTTCCTTCGTACAATTTTCCTTTGTAGAATTCTAAACCTTGCGTATAACTTGTTGGATCGTGATCAAAACTTGCAACGATTTCCGCCTTGGCAATTTCTGGAGTGATATCCGAAAGAATGCGCAATCCTCTAAAATCATCCGTCGTGTCACCACCTTCTGAAATAGCTCGTACTGTAATTATATGAGTACCCATTAATTTATCGATTCCCTTTAACGGAAAAGTGACTTGTCCTTTTGGAGATTTCCACGATTTCAATGGACGATCGTCTAGCAACAATTCTAATTTCGTTATTTCCTCGAACAAGATGTCGATTTTCAATTCCACTGTTTCACCAACGTGCATGGCAAGATCATCTTGGATAAAATTGAATTTCGCGTATGGTCCTTCAAAATCTTCTCCTTTCAAGAATGGCAACAGTAATAAAGCTCCTCCGACAAGAACAATTAGACCAATGATAATGGATTTCTTCATTTACTTTTTTATTGAATTTAAGGCAGATTCTGCGTCAATCGATGAATGCGTAGCTGTATAAACCACTTTTTTATTTTTCAAAACAATCACTTGTGGAGATTGGTGAATTACGCCCGTTTCGTTTGCAATTGCATTTGAAACATCGCGGTAACTCAATAAATCTAGATAATAGATGTCGATTTCATCTTGTGTTCCAGTCCATTTCCGAATAAAGCCATTTAGTGCCATATTCGAAATACTACAACTTGTACTGTGTTTGAACATCAAAACGGGTTTCTCCGCTGAACCTTCAATCACTTTTTTTAACTGATCAACAGATGTTAACCTTTCCCATGGTAAACCACTTTGTTTCTTTTCTTCTTTATCTCTTGAAAACCAACCCATTCTATTACATTTCTGGTGTAAATTGCTTGAGGAATCGCACATCGTTTTCTGAATAGAGGCGTAAGTCATTTACTCTATATTTCAATTGAGCAATGCGTTCAACTCCCATTCCGAAGGCAAATCCAGAATATATCTTGCTGTCGATATTGCTTGATTCCAAAACGTTCGGATCAACCATTCCACACCCTAAGATCTCTAACCACCCTGTATACTTACAAACATTACATCCTTTTCCACTACAAATCGTACAAGAGACATCTACCTCAGCACTAGGCTCTGTAAATGGGAAATAAGACGGACGCAATCTGATTTGTGCTTTTTCTCCAAACATTTCTTTGGCGAAATACATCAAGGTTTGTTTCAAATCAGCAAATGAAACATCCTTATCAATGTACAATCCTTCAACCTGGTGGAAGAAACAGTGTGCACGAGCTGAAATTGCTTCGTTTCTGTAAACTCTTCCTGGAGAAATTGTTCTAATTGGTGGTTGTTCATTTTCCATTACACGCACCTGAACTGATGACGTATGCGTTCGCAATGCAATTTCTTCTTCCCCTTTTTTAATGAAGAACGTATCCTGCATATCTCTTGCTGGGTGTTCTGGTGGAAAATTCAATGCAGAGAAATTATGCCAATCATCTTCGATTTCTGGACCTTCAGAAATCATGAATCCAATGCGGCTAAAAATCTCGATAATTTCACTTCGTACAATTGAGAGCGGATGACGTGCACCAACATAAACTTGATCTCCAGGTCTGGAAACATCTAACTTTGATCCTTCATCAACCTGCGACTCCACTGATTCCTTCGCGTTATCGAAGTGAGTCTGAGCTGTCATACGAAGTGCATTCAGCAACTGTCCAAGCTCACGCTTTTGTTCCTTTTCAACTGTTTTTAGTTCACCAAAAAGTCCTTTTACAATTCCTTTTGACCCTAAAAACTTAATTCGGAACTCCTCCAAATTTTGTTGCGAGGAAATCTTGAATGCCTCAATTTCCCCTTCTATTTCTTTAATTTTCTCGTTCATTTCTTCACTATTCACCCCAACCTATTCTTGTTGAGAACATAAACTTCCACAAAGGTGTAACTTTTCGACTACTTTGATTGTTTATGTAACATAACATTGTTGTTTGCGTACGAAGTTAAGAATTCACAGATAAAGTATTTTACTGAATCTGATTTTTAGCGTATATTTGAAGACTGTACTACACTATAGAATATGAATAAGGCACGAAAAATAGGATTATTGGCATTTGTTTGTTTATCGATTGGATTCATTCAATCTTGTAAAAACAAAGAACCTTCCGCTATTAAGATATTTGTTCGATCAGCGAGCAATGAGCTTGTTGTTGGAGCAAGTGTTGTAATCATTGGGGATGTAGATTCAAACCCACCAACGAATGTATACGTTGATACTATACTAACAAATGGGTCTGGTTTTGCTGTTTTCGAAATGAAAGCATATTACGACGCAGCAGGAGAATCTAATACTGTTGGCTATTTTGATATTGTTGCGAAAAAGGGAACGAAAGTTACGGATGGAAGAATTCGTAGTCGAGCTCACACAACAGCAGTAGAAACAGTTTACCTTCCAAATTAAGAAACACACATTAAATATGAGAACGAATCGATTTATTGCCCTTAGCCTATTTGCATTAGTGTGCATGGCAACATTTGTTGGGTGTCGAAAGAAACAAGATACAATCGCTGAAATTACCGTTCGCGATGCGTCGAATCAAGCTGTTGCTGGAGCCCGCGTTGTAATTTACGGTCAGTCTACTACAAATCAACCTGCGAATGTTGTGTTGTATGATACAACATTGACAAATTCTGCTGGTGTAGCGACGTTTAACTTTAACGAGGTGTACCAACTCGGACAAGCTGGAGTTGCTGTTTTGAATATTGACGTTCAAAAAGATGCGTTAACAGGACAAGGAATTATTAAAGTGGAACAAGAAGTAACCTCTGAGGAGACTGTTTTTGTTCAATAGATAAGATACTGAAAAAGGAAAAAGGCGTTGACTTAGGTCAATGCCTTTTTTTTGTGGGTTAAATTTGGGAGAATTGGAGTTGTTGGATGCTGCGCATTGGATTGTTTGGATCGTTAGACGCTTCGCGCAGGATTAAGCAGACAATGGTTTGACGTTGTTGGAGGGGTAGTTGTGGAATAGATTCTTTGGATTATTGGACGCTTTGCGTTGGATTACGTAGACAATGGTTGGACGTTGTTCGGGGGATAGTTGTGGAATAGATTATTGGAGTTGTTAGATGCTGCGCGTTGGATTACGTAGACGCTCGACAGACCTTGAATGAATGTTAAGCGTATTATATCCGATTACAACAACTTCGAAATTTCTTTCCGCTTTCACACGGGCAAGGATCCCAGTGCTGCGTAACTTTTGCCTTCTTGGCTAAATTTCTATCTGCTAATTTCTGGCCGAACATCAATTCCATGTACTCATACAGCACGGGGTGCTTTTTCTCTAGCAATTTTGGTCGCTCAAAAAAGTACTCAGATGTTACGGCTAAAAACTCTTCGCGGCTCGTTCCTCCATAATTACGTATATCACTTTTCGCTTCTCGAATCTCTTGAATTTTAGCATCCATCAAATTGATCCATGGAAGCGTCAACTCTTTTTCGCGTATTGTTCCAAGCACACCATCGATATCGCCATCTGATTTGTCCAATAAATGAACAAACTCGTGAATTGCTGTGTTTTGCTTGTCCGTTTGATTTTTGAATCCGTGCCACAAGGAATATTTTGACAAAATCATTTTTCCTTCCATGTATCCATAACCAACCATTCCTAAAATTGCTTTTGACTTTGATCCTATCTTATAGTTTTCATCAAAATGCTTTGGATAGAGTAAAACCTCTTGTAGGTTATGGTATTCCCAATTGGGAAAGGCAAAAATTGGCACAATTGCACTTGCACCAATCAAAACGCGATCCCCATCTTCAACTATTGTTTTTATTCCTGTAATTTTCGTGGTGTTCAGAAATTGCAGAATGCGGGTTTCAAATGATTCCTTGTCTTCCGAATTAAGTGAGCGATAAAAAGGCAAGTGCGTCTTCAACAAATCCTTCCAACTATCTGGGAAATTGTTGTATTTCGGAGTTCGATTTTTCTTTCTGAAGAAACACATTGCGTTTGGATCAATTAGATTATTGGACTGATTGGATCGTAAGAACCATCATCAAATTTAATCTTCCTCAATCAATATTCCCATTTTTCCCATTTGATAATCACGCATTGCTTCCATAATTTCTGTCTGCGTATTCATTACATAAGGTCCGTGTTGAACAATTTTTTCATTGATTGGTTTCCCTGCAAGTAGTAAATATTGAGCATCTGATTTTGCTTCGAGGGAAATTGTGTCTCCTTCCACTCCGAAAATCACCAAGCTTTCTGGATCAACCACTCCATGTTCTACTATTCGAACATCTCCTCTAATAATGTACACCGAAGAGTTAAACCCTTCAGGAATATCAAAGGTAGCTTGGGCACCCTCTTTAGCCACACCCCACATAATGAGGAGCTCACTTTCTCCTTTGATTTTTCCTTTCAATTCCTTCTGATTGCTATCGGAATAATTTCCAGAAATCAATTTGATATCGCTCAAACCATCCTGTGTTGCAATGCGAGGAAAATCTTCCTCGTTTACATGTGTGTACGCTGGTTCTTTCATTTTTGATGCCGCTGGACTATTGATCCACAATTGGACAATTTCCTGGTGCATTTTCTGTTTTATCGTATTGTCAGATGGACGCTCGCTGTGAATGATTCCCATTCCTGCATGCATCCACTGTACTTCACCTGCTTTCGCAATTTGATTGTTTCCTCGACTATCGCGATGATGTACCTCTCCCTCAATAACAAATGTCACTGGAGAAAATCCTCTGTGCGGATGAGGCCCTATCCCTTGAACTCTCGCTGGACGTTTAAAAATTGGTTTTATTTGCCCGTGATGCAACAGTAAAAATGGATCAAGGTTTGGAACATTCTGTGTTGGTAATGCTTGTTTTACTGGAAGCCCTCCCATGTCAATCATTTGTGCGGGAAGGGTTGTCGTAACTTTTTTGGTATTCATGATTTTTATTATTGTTAGTCTAAATTAAGTCCATAATACTGCTTATCCTAGCGATTAATAYAATTTATYTACCTAGGTAACTTTATTTAACAAATCCTTCWCAACTGTAACCTTTTGCCTACTTCAGTTGTTTTATAATAAAGCATCACATGAAAAATATTCTCATTCTCAGTTTATGCGTTCTTGCAATCGTTGGTTGCCGGAAAAAAAAAGATACTCTTGTTGAAATCACTGTGAAAAATGCATCCAGCCAGATAATTTCAGGAGCAAATGTGAAATTGTTAACCCTACCTCCTTACGAACCAAATTCAACTCCAATATTAGAATTGGAAGGAACTACAGATATTAATGGAGTCATTCGATTCAACTTCAACGATGTATATCATCTTGGTCAAGCTGGTGTTGCAGTTCTCAATATTCTGGTCAAAAAAGGCGACTTGGAAGGAACAGGGATTATCAAAGTTGAACAAGAAAAAACTTCAAAGAAGGTCGTTCTTGTACTGTAGGTAACAATTCTTATCTTTCCGAAACATGAAGGATTTTAATTGGTCTCAGTTCTCAAAACGCATTTTTATCCAAGCAAATTTGCAAACAGTCTATAATGCATGGACGCAAAGCACGGAAATCGAAAAGTGGTTTTTGTCGAGCGCTGAATTTTATTCAGTGAACGACGAAAGAATTCCTTCAACACAGAACATTCAACCCAACARTAAATATGATTGGACGTGGTTTGCACAAAACCACTCAGAAAAAGGACTGATCACACAGGCGAATGGCAGCGATTTCATTGAATTCACCTTCGCCGGAAATTGTATCGTTCAAGTCAAATTATCCGAAGAAAATAATCAAACTTGTGTAGAGTTATCTCAATCAGAAATTCCACTAGACGATCTTTCGAAAGAAAATATTCGACTCGGTTGTGCTTTTGGTTGGAGCTTCTATTTGTTAAATTTGAAGTCTGTCCTTGAAGGCGGATTGGATTTAAGAAACAAGGATACAGAACTCGTTGGAGTTGTAAATAATTGAATTATGAAATTTAACACCACTATTCCGAAAGGACTCAAACCATATTATACTGCTGAATTAGCGAAATATAGAAGCGAATATTCGAGTAAGAATTTGAAAAATGCATGGAACCATTTGGAACGCGCTCACATTTTAGGGCAAAAATATCCATTCGCACATTCGTATGTTCATTGGAAAATGCTGCAATTCGGTTTTAAAATCAAGAGCGGAAAGGAAATTTTAGGTCAAATCCCACGATTGGTTTTTGGAGGGGTTAAGTCCTTTGTTGGAACGGTGCCAACTGGTAATCCCGGCGGAGCAAATGTTCCCGCTTTGAAAGCTTTTCCTATTGAGGAGGAATTGAAGGAGGTTTTTCGCGAAGTTGGGGTGAGGATATAGCTATCTTATCATTAATAGAAAATTATACCTGAATACCCAAGAATAAAGAATGACACCTGAAATCAAAAAACTAGAAGACTCAATCAAGAGGTCTCATCGAGTCGCGTTCACACCAAAGTTTAAACATTCATTCGAGACTAAGCTATCCAAGAGTGCTTTCATAGCTATTGCGCTAAAGGCAATTGAGAAAATAGGATGGGATCTTATATATTATGATGATCAATCAGTCGAAGCAAAAAGAAAAAACAGTTTTGACACCTGGACTGAAAGTGTAACGATGAACTATGACTTTGGTAAAGTTGTAATTAAGAGTACCTCATTAGGTAACGAATTATGGGATTTTGGCAGGAATTCCGTTCGCGTAAGACTTTTTCAATTGGTATTTCAAGATCACGAGACATCCTTGAGCAACGAAGAAATTAAGGAGTATGAAATAGAACAAAAAAAAGTTGATGAATGGGATGAATATGAAATTCCTGAATCACTGCCTTCTCCATCAGTACAAAAGAGGCCTAATATTTATGTTCCGTTAATAAGTTCGGTAATTGTTTCATTAATACTGGGATATTTTCTCGCATTTAGCATTTCTAGTGGTTTTTATATCATTGGACTATTCGATATTGGAGTTGGTTTCATTCTTGGATTCGTCCTACATCAAACACTAAAACTTGGAAACTACACTCACTTTGACAGGTTAAGATATATACTGTTAGCTTCTGTTATACTTGCGTTCTTATCTTGCCAGCTTTTCATTTATCAGATTGCATTAAGCAAAAACCCTCTTTTGGAAGTTGATTTTATCTCGTTTATGAAATTGCGCATGGATGCTGGGTTGACAATTAAACATTTGAATACTGGCTGGATTGGGTTACTAATTAGCTGGGGATTACTACTGGTTTTAGGTTATTATACTGGATTATTAAAATTAGCTACAGGAACAATTAAATATCAATTGAGCCGTGTTCCCCCCGAAGTAATGAATTATGCCATATTCCTATTCATTAAAGGGAATGATGAAATTCAAGTAAGAAAAAAAATATCACAATTTGGTTGGGCAGAACCACATGATCAAGATTGTGTAATGGAGGCAGTAGCAGCTATTCAGTCAGCAAATGAAATACGGCGTTCTTAAGGAAGATACTTATAACACGTCCTATACCCCAATACCGTTTTTCCCTTCGGGAACCTTTCTTTTCCTTTTGAATAAAATTCTTAATTTCAAGAAAATAATTTTGTCTACACCGTGGTATAGCCCTAACCGTTATCCGCATAAATAAAATGATGCGTACCAAAAAGAAAATAAAGCAATCTTAAAAAACAGACCTCTTCCAGAAGACAGGCTCTCTCCCAAATATATGCCAAGTAAAACAGTTTTAACCATCGGAATTTTAGCCCACGTAGATGCAGGGAAAACCTCAATTACCGAGAGCCTGCTACATC
>NVXP01000088.1 GCA_002733985.1 Fluviicola sp.
TAACGAATAATGTATCATTGACACATTCAACTGGAAGCGGTAATCCGTTATCACATACTGTGTAGATTACTGTATCTATTCCATTGAAATTGAGCGCTGGAGTATAGTCAATTGTTCCGTCCCCGTTGTTGGTTATTGTTCCTCCACCAGTTGAGGATACGATTGTAGTCAAGTCAGTTTGAGTTCCATCAGGATCGATGTTGTTTGCAGTCAGATCAATTGAAGTTGTTGCAGGATCATCTTCATCCACAATCAGTGTTTCATTTCCTTGAGAAGGTGCATCGTTTGTAAGGTCTACAATAATCGTAACTTGATTAGAACTCGGAGGGCAAGGAGCATTTGAAATTGTCCATTCAAATATATATGTTCCTTCAATCAAACCAGTTAATCCGGAATTATTAGCTCCAGGAGTTGTGATTCCAGCCGTATTCGGTCCACTTATTTGAGCCCAAACTCCAGATCCAGCTATAGGGTTATTACCTGCAAGAGTCGCTGAAGTGGCAAAAATCGTTTGAGCTGGCCCAGCGTTGGCAATTGTAGTTGTTGCTTGTTCAGACACAACAACTGTTACAGTTGCATCAACCGTACATGGTGATATAGCTCCTGCAGTGTAAGTATATGTTCCGCCTCCTGCTAAAGCTGGTGACCAAGTTCCACCTGTGTCAGCTCCAGATAACGATCCGTTAAGCTCAGTTAATGTTACAGTTGAACCTGCACAAATTGTGAATGGAGTAGTAGTCCCAGCAATTGCTTGAGCTTGTTCAGATACAACTACTGTTACAGTTGCGTTTACTGTACATGGTGATGTTGCGGCTACAGTGTAAGTATATGTTCCGCCTCCTGCTAAAGCTGGTGACCAAGTTCCACCTGCATCAGCTCCAGATAACGATCCGTTAAGTTCGGCTAATGTTACAGTTGATCCTGCACAAATTGTGAATGCTGTTGTAGTTCCCGATATTGGTTGAGCTTGTTCAGACACAAGGACTGTTACAGTTGCGTTTACTGTACATGGCGATGTTGCAATTACAGTGTAAGTATATGTTCCACCTCCTGCTAAAGCTGGTGACCAAGTTCCACCTGCATCAGCTCCAGATAACGATCCGTTAAGCTCAGCTAATGTTACAGTTGAACCTGCACAAATTGTGAATGCTGTTGTTGTTCCTGCAATCGCTTGAGCTTGCTCAGAGACTACCACTTCAGAAGTATCAGTACAACCACCTACGGAAATAACAACATAGTGATAGGTTCCTGTACCAGCAAATGCTTCTTGCCAAGTCCCACCAGTATCTTCTCCTGTAATTGCTACTTCTAATTGTGCTTGAGTTACTGTTGATCCAACGCAAATAGTTGAGACTCCATCAGTACCTGCATTTGACGCAGGGTTTACAGTAGTTACATTTGCATTTGTTCCTATATAACCATCAACAACATTTGTTCCAGTTACTTGACCGTTTGCATCCACAATGGTTGGTGTATCTCCGAGTATACCATCAAAATCACTGTCCGTATTTCCCGCTTCAATAACATCAAAACAACCGTCATTATCGGAGTCTAAGTCATATGAATCAATAATTCCATCACCATCTGTATCTAAACTAGACAGGACACCAGCTCCATTTAATGTTGTTCCGTTTGCTGCTGCAAAATCAGGATCTTGGTAATTAATAATTCCATCACCGTCAGAGTCCAAATTTGGGTCTGCTGTTAGACATGAGAATGTTGATACATTATCACCGCAAAACTCTTGTGAATCCAAAATACCATCATTATCATCATCAAGGTCTATTGAATCAGGAATCCCGTCACCATCAAAATCGTTGATATTGACAGTAATTATGATATCATCAAATGAAGTACATGTACCATTTGTAAATGTCCATCGGAAGATGTTTGCACCTTGGGTTAAAGCAATAATTGATGAAGTCGGTGAATTGACATCCACAATTGTTCCTATGCCACTGATCAATGTCCAAGTACCGGTTCCAACAGAAGGAGCATTCGCTGCCATCACTGTTGAATTTGTTGAAATATATTGATCAGGACCAGTATTCGGAAGAATTGATCCAGCTTCCAAGTAATCGTCTGTCCCATTAGCAGGATTAACATCTAATGGAGTACCATAGCCATCACTTCCCGAAACTGTCCCGTTAGGATTTATTCCTGTACCGTCAACATATCCATCAATAGGTGATGCATCAGTATACCCTGCTTCAGTGACATCCGAGCAGCCATCACCATCTGCATCAATATCAAATGAATTTATAATTCCATCATTATCAAGGTCAAAGTTATCATTGACACCATCATTATTTGTATCTACAAAACCTGCAAAATCGGCATCCAAGTAATTTGGGATACCGTCTCCATCTGCATCTAGTAATGCGTCGGATCCGTCTTCATCTACATCTAATATTCCATCGTTGTCATCATCAATATCAAAAGGATCTAATATTCCATCATTATCATTATCACATGTTGGTAGAATTTTAGCGACAATGCCTGAACTAACATCGAAAGAATAAAACCACGTATTGATTGTTCTTGCGTTACCAAAATCATCACATGTTGCTCCAGTTGTTGAGCCATCTCCTACGGTAGGTGCTGGAATAGTATATCCAGCTCCAGTACCATTCCAAGCATGACTTGGTCCAGCTATACCTTCAAGAAGAGGGGTTTCAGCAACACCTGCACCAGTTGTATTATCAGTAGCAAGCGAACCACAAGTTCCAAAGTTTGTAAGAAATGAATCATCCCAATATAATTTTCTGTTTCCCGTTGATGGAGAAATCGCAGTAACCGAAATACCATTTCTGTTTTGCTCAGCATCAAACATTGGTAAATTAGTTCTGCCTCTGAATAAACTTGCTTGTAAGTTGATGGAAGTTCCTCCTGTAACGACTGCTCCAAGGCCATCTAGTCCATCCCAAGAAATAACATGATTCCCTGATGGCGAGTCGAATAGTTCAAAATAACGATCAGTAGTACCTTGTTGATACCCAGGGTTACCGTTTAAATCAAGTAAAAGCACAAAATCACCGGGATCACTAATGTAAAAAGGGATAAAATATGCTCCTGGACAACCGTATATGTCATTTGTTAGTGCAGGAGTAGAAGATAAGTTGGATCTGATAAAAATATTGGGGTCAGGTTCATTCAGGAATACGAGAAAGCCATTCGCAAAATTTGGGGAGCTACCTGTATTAACAGTCGAAATTCTGTCATTAATAAAGTCTCCTGTATTGTTTATTCCATATTTAGTCATCGCTAGTTCATAGCCAAAAGGATAGAAGCCAGAATTAAAATTGACTAGAAGTACTGTACTGTCTTCCGTATAACTATAGAAATCACCATCGAATGAATAATCAATCGATCCTGCGAATGTTGCGGGATTGTACGTCAGGAAATCCCATTTTTGACAACTCACACGACCGGGGTATATTGTTCCCGTTGTTTCTCCGACTGTAAAATCAAAAAGCACACCAACAACGTAATCCACTAACATGGTCGCTCCACCGTTTGCGCTTGCATATACTTCAATGTAATAGTCTCCATTTGCTGTTGGATTAAAAACAAGAGGAGTGTAACCAGCGGGATTTGTACCACTGATGTTTGGTCCTGCAACAGCTTGTGCGTAATTGGGAATGTAACCAGCCCCTACTGTTGGGTATAGTTGTGGTCCATAAACAACCGTTCCAGCAGCATCTGTGATTCTGATATAAACATCTGTTCTTTGAACAATAGGATTTCTGTCGTAAAAATTACCTCCAAAATAAAGATTTTCAACAGTGTTATCCGAAATATCGAAACGAATACGCTCATTCTGTGGTGCTCCAAGTCTTGGACCGGTACCATTAACATTGTCAGAATAGAGAGCAACTCCGTTTGCCGCAGTTGGCATAACTTGCTCGGTTCCTTCTGCTAAAACATGGGAACTGATTAAGAATAAAATCAGTCCTAAAAGGGTTAAGTAGAGGGGAGTTTTTCTAGAGTAGAGATTCAAAATTTCCATATTGGATATTATTTTTTTGAACAGGTAATTGTTTTTTATAAAAATTCAGATTGCCCAAACGAGCCTTGAATTCTTATTATCTAAATAAGTGCGTGAAATTAGTAGGTGTGGGAAGTCATTCCAAGAATATAATTGTCAAATCTGTGAACTGACATGTTACATCGGTGAACTGTTCTTTTTGTGCAAAAAATGTTCGTCGAATGGGAGTGTTTTGTCTATGAAAGACAGGGAGTTGTTAATCTTAGAGGAGTTCATAACGTAGTTTTCATGAGTTAGATGTTCATAACATCTTCGTTTCGCCCCAAATGTAGCTATTTAATCGTTATAGTAAACAGGTTAAACTCGGATATATTATTAATACTACTATTAATGTGTTGTTTGTTAGTTATTTATTTGTGTTTTGTGTCGTTGTTTATAGGGGCGTTGTAGTTTCCGCTATTACGTGTGCGGATAGTACTACTTCCTTATAAACACTAGGTCGAGAGGTGGTTTTGCTTTTTGCTATATGTGAGACTTTTTAGTGAATTAACTGTGCGTAGGATGTGTGCTTTTTAAAACATCGAAAATCAATGATTATAGCGTATTTGTGCTTGAATTGCCACTAAATTTCGCAAAATGGCTTATTTAAAATTTCAATGAATTCGATAATTAATCCCGATATCAGCGTTAATGAAACTCAGCTTATTTGGCGAAATACTTCCCGTTTTTGCTTGACCGAAATATGTTCTGTATCCCAGGTTAGCAAATGTCGAAATACGAGGAGAAATTCCAACGGATAATTGCAAAAATGGTTCAAAAGCAAATTGTTGAATGCGGTGCTTTGTAACAATAACCTCAGATTCGTATACTTGCAATGGAGCGACATTTGTCGAAACGGAAGTTTCTTGTTCAATATCTGAGTGCAAGGTTCTGCCAAACTCTCCCTGAAAAGTCAGTCCAGTACTAAGTGCGAATCGGTTTTTTTGAAAGAAAGCGAATTTTGCTTGGATGGGTATAGTTAATATGCGTTGATCAGATTTTGTGACTCCAGTGATTATAGGGTCTGTATTGAATGAAGAAGGAGCAGAAGGGCTTATAGAATGTTTGGAGCTAGAATAGCCTATTCCAATTGACGCAGAAAATCGCTTTGTAAAATCAAATTGAGAGAACAAACTAAACTCAAAATGACGATTAGTCGCAAGTTGAGAATTCACAGAAGCATAGTCTGTGTTTGCAACTGCTAGCCAATCTGTCTCTGTTCGTGTGCGGTGAAAGTATGTAAATTCAGCGCCTAAATGAATCGGAAGTCTTTGAAAGAAATCACCACTATTTCTGCTAGTTGATTTGGGTGGTACTTCAGAAATTCTTGGCTCAGGAAATGACGTCGTGAGGATACGCGTTTTAAGATTGTCAACCCGAGAATTGTTGTCGTTAACAGTTCCAATTAATGAAGTCGATATGACATTGGTACTTTGTGAAGGTTCAGTTGACTTCGGTGTGTGACGCAATGGAGTTGATACTCGGGTTGCTGTTTTTGTTTGAATAAGGTGATTTGTCTTTGATTCGTTCGATGAAGATTCATTGAGAATTGACTTTTCCTTATTCGATGATTCAGATTGATTTGAAACAGGTTCTATTTTCACTTCTTGTTTAACTCTGTCTTCTGCAAGCTGCGATTCAGAGAAGCTCGATAAAGAACCTGTCCTGATACTTGATTGAAATATCAAACCAACAAGTAAGGTGGCTGCAATACCGTTAAAAATCCAAAACCAGAATGCAGCTCGATCTGATTTTTCCTCATCAAGTTGGGATTCGATCGCACTCCAAACTGACTCATCTGTTGCATGAGTGTGCCCATCAAATCGTGAGCTTAAGAGTTCTTGTAGTTCTTTATTTGGCATGGCGTTCATTTAAATGTTCAACGGCATAGATTTCGTTTACCTTCTTTTGAAGAATTTTTTTAGCTCGTGAGAACTGGGATTTACTCGTTCCAATGGAGATTCCCAATTGTTGACCTATTTCTTTGTGCGTAAATCCTTCAATGGCGTATAAATTGAAAACTACCCGAAATCCATCTGGTAATTTCTGGATTTCTTGTTGAAGGATTTCCAAATCAATTGTTGCAAAAAGTTCAACTGAACCATGAGTCTCTGCTTCGAGGGCAAGGTCATTCAAGTGCTTGGTCTGGATTGAACGTTTTCGATAAAATTCAATTGCCGTGTTTACAGTTATCGTCCTGATCCAGGCACCCAATTTCCCATTGTCCTTATAGTTCTTTAAATGTTTAAAGACCTTGATAAAACTTTCTTGCAGAATGTCATCAGCTTCAATTTCAGAATTCGCGTAGCGCATACAAATCCCCTTCATCATCGGTGAAAATCGATCATAGAATTCCCGTTGTGCCTTGCGGTAGTTCTTTAGGCAAGCCACAATTAACTCTTGATCTGATAATTGACGATATGTTGGTCTAATCACGCGAATGCGAAATGGGATTATATGGTGTGAATTCTAAATTACGTTCATTCTTTCAACTTTACACTATATCATATAGCATCATTTTTCGTCTTACAGTCCTATTGAATCTCTGTGATCTCAACAAAACCATAACTCTTATGGTATAGATAACAGATAAATGTGACTGAATTTGATGGGCAACTTGATTCCGATTTGAATTTAACTCTTACGCTACTCCCATCTTGAAAAGAGTTGGTCATTGTCGGATTGCAAATCAAATAATCCTTATCGTTTAATTCAAGGTAGGTTCCCGTGCAATCACGATTGATTTTGCCTTTTTGAGTCGTTTTATCGCAAGAAGACAATGTGAGTAGTATCAATAGTGTGCTCAAAGTTCCAAATAGAATATTCTTTTTCATACTTAAAATCGTTTTACAAAATTAAACCCAATAGTTAAATCGTTCGATGGTGATTGATATCCAAAGAGATTCCAACTCAAATCATTTCTCTTCTTTTTTCCACGAAGCTGTTGAATGAGTGCGTAGGTGTTGAATGCTGTTGTGAACGTGCCAAATGCAATATTAAACATGGATAAATTTTGATTTCTCTTGTGAATGGAGGGATATATCCAAGGATTCCCAATAAATTCTCGATTGTAGTTTAAAGCTCCCAAAGTTATCTGACTTACACCTGATGCGATCCCAATTGAAGGTATTATCCATCCGTTTTTCTGTGGAGTCTTTAGATTTCCAAGGCTGATCAATGAAGTTGAAAGTCCAATTCCGGTTATTGCGGATGATGAAACCGCATATCCAGTTGGAATGTAGTTCGGGTCAGATTCTTGTGGTGAACCATATGTTGGTTGAATCATGGCGCATTCTTTTAGTGTTAATCCACTTTGTTCTATCCAAGTCACAAGTTCTGAATTCGTCATTTCATAAATGGTCGAATAATTTTCTGTCGCTTCAATGGATTTCACCAAGCCTTCATTTCCTGTCTGCTGAACGAGATAGCCAACTGCGCAAATTTGATTGTCCTTATCTCGGAAACAGGGCTTTCGTTCACCTGGATAATCATAATTGGACGGGAATTGACCGTTTTGCCAATAGTCACGAAGTAAAGTGATCGCTTTTTTTCGGTTTTCTTGAAGTTTTGGGGATAAATAGCTGACGTCTTTTTCAGTAAGAAGCTGTTCAACATAAGCAAGATGAATTCGGATTCGTTCCTGCTCGTTGAGATTAGAAGGAACAGCTTTACCATACGTTGCATGATAGCTTTCGTTTCCAAGAATTGGGTTGATCCCAGCTTCGGGTGATCGCGTGAAGTAAAGTCCAGCAATTCCTGCGGCGATTACGATAATAAAAGGAAGAATTTTCATAAAATTTGAGTTTAAATACGAGAATATTTTTGTTGACACTCTTCGTAACAAGGATAGCCTATAATTAATGTGTCGGCATCGATTTGATACTTAATTCCAGAAGTCGGTGCTGTTGATTGACACCCATCTGGCTCAATCGATAGTAATGATTCATAAAACGAACCGATGTTTTGGCTACTAGCTTGATTGGACATGATGCACATTTCACCATTCGAGGAAAATGTACCATCATTAAAAAAGACGATTACTTTATTACTTTGAACGGGCTCAAATATCACGGGGTCACCTGTGAGTCCTGAACCTATTTTTTCTTCGACGAGTTTCCACTCTCCAATAATTCCAGTCGTTGCTTCAGTATTGTCTTTCTCACATCCTGAGGTGAAGATGGCCAGGAGAATGATGATTAGATTAGATGTTGCTTTCATTGTGATAGGTTATTGGGTTAAATGCGACAATATTTTTGTTGACACCCTTCGATGCATGGATACGTCAAGATTAATACATCACCATTCACAGAATAGGAATAAGACATTGGTGCCATGATCATACAGCTATTCGGGGAAAACGTATTTGTTGTTACGTCATACGTTCCTTCTTGCGTTGAACTCGCTTGATTTTCCATCATGCACATTTCACCATTGGCCTCAAAGGTGCCATCATCACAAAATTTGATTTCTTTATTACTTGAGACGGGTTGAAATGTGCCACTTCCATCTCCTGGATCGATTAATTCTTCAATTAATTCCCATTCACCGACAATACCGGTTGAAGATGTACATGCTTGTTTGTTGCAACTAGAGCTGAGCAAAAGTAGTCCGCTGGCAAGAATGAATGTTTTCAATTTCATGGTCATTGTTTATATAGGTAATGGTTCAACTTGAAAAAGGGTTGCATTGGGTGTCAATTTTTATTCTCAGCTGAAAATTCGGCTATCTTTGCGCCATGAAATCCAAGAACGCAATGCTTTTTATCTTCATCACGATCGTGATTGATGCTACTGGGCTTGGAATTATTTTTCCCACGCTTCCGGATTTAATTGCTGAAACAAGTAATGTTCAATTGGGGGAGTCAAAGATGTATGCGGGATACATTGCAATGGTTTACGCGGTGATGCAATTCATTTTTGCGCCAATTATTGGTGGGTTAAGTGATCGCTTTGGTCGTCGCCCAGTTTTATTGATGTCTCTTTTCGGATTAGCCATCGATTATATGATCATGTTTTATGCACCTTCTCTTTTTTGGTTAGTGATTGGAAGGTGTATTTCAGGAATGTTTGGAGCGAGTTACTCAACGGCAACAGCATATATTGCGGATATTTCTACCAAGGAGAACCGGACAAAGAATTTTGGAATGGTTGGAGCAGCATTCGGAGTCGGATTTATCATCGGACCAGCGATCGGTGGAGTGTTAGGTGATTTTGGAATTCGTATTCCGTTTTTGTTTGCTGCAGGACTGTCATTCGTTAACTTTATTTACGGTGTTTTTGTGTTGAAGGAGACCTTGGCGCCAGAGAATAGACGAGCGTTCTCATGGAAGCGATCAAATCCAGTAGGTGCATTTATTCAGATTGTTAAATACAAGGAATTGGCCAATATGTTTGTGGTCATTTTTATGTATTACTTGGCAGGAACGGCAATTCAAATCACTTGGGTCTATCTCACAAAGGAACGTTTTGCTTGGGATGAGTTCGATGTTGGGATTTCCCTAACGATTATCGGAGTCTGTGTAGCAGTTGTTCAAGGTGCGCTGACGGGCATTTTTGCTAGTAAATGGGGAGATGTGAAAACCGCCTATATGGGATTAGTTATGTTTGTTCTTGCCGTACTTGGAATTGGTTTTGCCAACCAAGGGTGGATGCTGTATGCGCTAATGTTGCCTTATGCATTTACAGGACTCGCCGGGCCAACAATTCAGGCAATTATGTCTAAGAACACCAAAGATTCTGAGCAAGGTGAACTTCAAGGGTCAATTACGAGTATCATTAGTCTTGCCGAGATAGTTGGTCCCGTTTTTATGATGGCCTTAATGACCTGGACGACAGTTGGTATTCCTGAAAGTGAGCGTGTTTATGGATCGCCATATTTCGCAGCTGCCGTGTTTGTTCTTATAGGAGCTTTCTTCTTTCATCGCGCAATGCGAAATCGAATTTAGATTTCAACCTTTTAAAAATCTTGATGCTCGCACATCGGCTTATCGCATAAAAAAGGTTGAGCCAAAAAACGCTAGTGCTGCTTTTTCTCAATTCTCCTGACTTTTTGAAATCTGATTTGTTCAATGATCGCTCCACTGGCGTAGGGCGTTATCTCTCAAATTAGCAGATTTTAATGCGTCATTAGAACCTCATAAAAGATGCACGAAACCTTCTAAATCCTATTTCCTCAATAGATTAATGGTTGAAACAATTTCACGAAGCTAACTCAAATGATATTAATTGGAATCGGGTCTAGACGATCAAGGTTTTGAGTACGAAATCGAATTTAGGAACTATTAGATCAGATAGATTTCTCAACAATATCTTCAACCAAACTAGGATCAAGCAAGGTCGATGTATCGCCAAAATTCGATTTTTCCCCTTCCGCAATCTTCCGTAAAATTCGGCGCATGATTTTTCCAGAGCGTGTCTTTGGAAGTCCAGTTACCAATTGAATTTTATCGGGCTTCGCGATTTTTCCAATTCCTGTTGAAACAGATTCAATCAAGGATGAAATAATCGTTGCGCTGTCTTCAATTTTATTCGAATCAATTACCACGTAGGCGTAAATTCCTTGCCCTTTGATGTCGTGCGGGTAGCCAACAACTGCTGATTCAATCGCGTATTGGTTGGTGTTGATTGCATCTTCAATTTCTGCCGTTCCAAATCGATGACCCGAGACGTTAATTACATCATCTACGCGACCAATAATTCGATACATCCCATTCTCATCACGCTTTGCTCCATCTCCGGTGAAATAGTAGTTGTCGTAATTCGAGAAATAGACATTTTTACAGCGGTCATGATCGCCATAAGTGGTTCGCAATATCGAAGGCCATGGAAACTTAATGCACAAATATCCTTCTTGGTTGTTTTCGATGATTTCATTTCCTTCAGCATCCAAAAGTACGGGTTGAATTCCTGGTAGGGGATAACCTGCATGTGTTGGGTGCATGGGCGATAAATTCCCAAGTCCTGAGAGCATTATTCCACCAGTCTCTGTTTGCCACCACGTGTCCACAACGGGGCAGTTTTTCTTTCCGATATTGTCATGGTACCAATGCCAAGCTTCCTGATTAATTGGTTCTCCAACAGATCCAATTACTTTCAATGAAGATAAGTCATAACAGTTGACAACATCTAGTCCGCAACCCATTAACGAGCGAATTGCCGTTGGCGCAGTATAAAATTGATTGACCTTGTATTTCTCACAGATTTGCCAGAATCTACCTGGGTTTGGGTAGGTCGGAATTCCTTCAAAAATAACAGATGTCGCCCCAGCGAGCAATGGACCGTATACAATGTAAGAATGCCCCGTAATCCATCCAATATCAGCTGTACACCAAAATACATCTCCCTCTTCATATTGAAACACATTTTGGAAAGAATACGAAGTATAAACCATGTATCCACCGCAGGTATGAACTACGCCTTTTGGTTTTCCTGTTGAGCCAGAAGTATATAAAATGAACAACATGTCTTCAGCGTCCATTATTTCTGCTTCGCACGTGGTCGATTGCCCCTCCATGATGTCATGGTACCAAAGATCACGGTCCGATTTCATTTCCGGATTTGAATGGATGCAATCAACAACAATTGAATGCTCAATACTTGGGCATGACAAAAGCGATTCGTCCACCATTGATTTGATATCAACCTGTTTATTTCCTCTGTTGAGTCCGTCCGATGTGATGACTAATTTGGCCTGAGCATCATTAATACGATCAGCAAGTGCATTGGATGAAAATCCAGCAAATACAATCGAATGAATCGCACCTATTCGAGCGCAAGCGAGTATCGCAACGACAGACTCTAAAATCATGGGCATGTAAATACAAACGCGATCACCTTTGGCTAAACCTAACTCACGCATGGCATTTGACAATTTGCACACTTCAGCATGCAGTTCGCTATACGTAATCGATTTTCCTTCGCCATCAATGTCATTGGCTTCCCAATAGAACGCTACTTGATCTCCTCTCGTCGCAAGGTGTCGATCCAGTAAGTTTTCGGTAATGTTCAATTTACCTCCTTCAAACCATTTAATTTTTGGTTCTGAAAAATTCCAATCCAGCGTTTTTGTCCAAGGCTGTTTCCAAGTAAATGTCTCAGCAATCTCAGACCAAAATTCTTCTGGAGAGTTGACACTTTGTGCGTATTTATCTTGATATTCCTCGTAGGACGTAATGCGTAGGCTCATGCTTTTTTGTTTGAGAATCTAAATTAGCAAAACTTATTTCAATTCAATGATGTACTCGTATTGGATCTGGAGTTCTCGGAACTATCATCAACCATCAAAGGATGAAGCGTAGCACACTGAAGTGAATCGCGAAGATTCCTCAGAAAGAAAATGAAACCGATATTTTAAACGAATTATTTTTTGATGTTAATCGTCTCTTGGATGACACGTCCGTCCTCTTTTTCAATACGAGTTTCTAGCGGTTTCACAATTTTCAAATCGTCCGATTTATTGTAAAGATCAGGTTGTAGGTATTTTCCTTGATTCCATTCCTCTTTTTCAACTTCTACTTGTTTAGATTCCGGATGTTGTTGCATATAAGGATCATTTCTTTCGGCGTAAACTGTCCAAGAAACTTCCATTCCTGCTTGACCTCCTGCGATCACAAATTTACCATTTGATAGTTTTTCCTTAATGAATAATTGAGCAAATCCTCCGATAGGTGTCAGTTGGTAGCTGAAATTAGCATTGATAGCGTCGAAATAGTCAGGCATCGTTACCTCAACTTCGCCATTCGAATCGAATGAAACAGTACCTCGGTACATGTTGAGCACTTCATTTGATTCAATACTGTAATGCTTCAAATATTTATGTTCAGGATCGAGTGGGTGATCAATAGCAAATGCCTTTGTTCCAGCCGCACCGAAATCTCCATTTGCATAAATCGAATAGCCATTCGGATCGGATTGATCTCCCCAAACACCTATGTAACCTAATCCATAAGTTCCGACAGCATTTCCGAGTGGTCCAATAGCATCTGCGTTAGATCCGTAAACTCCAAATCCCAATTGATAGTTTGTTTGACCAACCGCACCACTGTGACCAATTCCATGTGTACCATAACCACCAGTTGTTCTCAGATTGCTCCCGTACACGCCAGCTGCTGCAGTTGCTGTTTGTTCTATTTGACCAGAAACGCCGTATGCGCCACCTGAAGAATTCCCGATTATTGCTGAAGTAAGCGTACTACTTGCGTTAGTTGTTGCTTGAATAGAAGAAAATGTATTTGCCGGATTAGAGGATGTTGAAATGATTCCAACTCCTGTGTTCGTTGTCGTTGCGCGAAGTCCAATTCCATTAGGAGTTGCATTCGTCAGTTCTACAGGTCCAGCATCCACAATAATTATTTTCCCTAGGCCAGGTCCACCTTGATCGTATGCTTGATCTAATGTGTTTGATGAAGGTGTTGGAATCGTAACGGTGTTTCCTCCTGAAATACTTAAATCCTGACCAGTTAATTGTAAAGATTGAATTTCATTGCTTGGGTCACTATCGGCATCATTCACGAGGTCATTTATGACATTATCCGCTGTTTTTGCATGAAGAGCATAAGGAACGCTCAATAATTGATTGGTTCCCATAACGGCATACGTTGATCCTCCTGCAGCGTCGACTGCTGTTTCTATGAAATATGGACCATTGGCCCAATCAATAGCAGCGAAGGTTCCGCTCACAATCGTTCCCGAGCCTATGTCAAGATTAACCAATCCAAAGGCATTCGTTGTGGGCGAAAATGTTTCAATGTAAACAGATGGTCCACCGATTGTGCCTTGTTGAATCGAGAAACGCATTCCAACTACTTGATTTGTGATAATTGCATTCCCAGCATCTCTGATTACAGCTTGGTATTTGAAGCCTTCAGGAGATTGAGCGTTCATATTGAAGGAGATAGAGAGTAGGGCAATGAGTGATAGAAAGATGGTTTTCATGTAGGTTTGATTAGTGTAGTAAGTGATTCAAAAAGATGAATCCGTCAATGAAAATAGTAACATTTTGACAAAGTACAGCGAACAAACCTCCTTTTGAATGAAACTGATCGATTAAGGACCTGTTTTTTTTGATTGAAATGATCTCTGAAAGATTAAATCAGTTATATTTGCAGTCCCAATTTAGATACCCATGTGGCGGAATTGGTAGACGTGCACGCTTGAGGGGCGTGTGTCTTAGGACGTGTGGGTTCGACTCCCATCGTGGGTACATCAAAGGAGGTTTTCGAAAGAAGGTCTCCTTTTTCTTTTTTACTGTATCGCTTTGTAGTTACGGAATAACGTAGAACAAAGAATTTACTCGCGTGGTTCGATAAGTGTCTTTTTCTAGGTTGTACCTAATTCCATCAAGAAATACTAGTTTTTGAATCCCTTGCATTTCCTCTAAATAGTTCAACTAATCATTCACTTTGGGAGTGGATTGCTTTTATCTGGATTTGGTGGGGTAGTTGCTAGAGTTTTATAGCTACTTAAATTACAAGAACTTCTAATCAATCTCTTATTAAATGCATAAATCCATGACCGTCAATTTTATTTCCGCTCGCGGACGAAGCTTTGTAAGAATAGAAGTAAACTCCACCTCTCGCTGCTGCACCATCTTGGGTCATACCATTCCATGTATCTGTGATATCATCCATTATGTGCACTACGTTCCCCCATCGATTTACAATCACACATTCAAATGAAGTAATACTCCTGTAGTCGAAAAATTCGAATACATCATTCGTGTTATCACCATTGGGCGTAAATACGTTAGGTGCTGTGACCATTGGCAAATCATATACGGTGATTACTTTTGTAGTCGTATCTATGCAGCCTTGATCGTTAGTTACTGTCAGAAGAACGGTGAAATCTCCAATTTCCGTGTATGTCGTATTAACAGATATAGGTGTTGTCGTTTGGTCACTCAACCCATTTCCGAACTCCCATTCATATGAAACAACTCCAGCTGTAGTACTTGTGTTATCAAATGTCACATACAGCGGATTTTCTCCTGTTTCAGGGCTTGCAGTAAAGGCTGCTGCGTTATATTCATTTATGGTAATAGTAGCCGTGTCGACCGATGGTTCATTACACGCATCAGTCATTGTTACAATATATTCTATTGTTCCAGATCCATTTGTATTGATTAATAAGCTATCATTCGTACTACCATTAGGCCACGTAAAGTTATAAGGTGCAACTCCTGCAATTGGTGTTGCAACAAGCCAAATACCAGAGTTATTCGGGCAAGGCAGAACACTGTCAGTGACGGATACTTCACTATATGGTTCAAGAATCCAAAGTATTCCAACCGAGGTAATAGTATCACCACAAGGATTGAGAGTAAACACTGTAATGATTACGGTTTCAGGTGGTTCTGTGATTGCGTCACTTAAGGGCTCAAAGGTAATTGTTACACTATCCTCTCCTGGAAAGAACGTTGAGGAAGTTCCTAGCTGTGTATAGTCTGTTCCATTTATTGCCGTTCCAGTAATAGTATACATAATGATTAATGTATCGAGTGTATCACTTTCTGGTCGAATGAAATGAATATCAGCATTTGCACACCCTTCAATAATTGAAGTATCACCTGTTTGAGTTACGATGGCAACTTCAATTGCATTAGATGAAAAAGAGTTGGCTTCAAGAAATACAGCAGAGTTCAATTGATTATCTCCAGCATCTGAAATCGCCAATTTTATATGGTAGGTTTCACCGCAAACAACACCAGCTCTGGCTCTTAAAGTTGTTGTGTATCCATCGTATTCAATATTTGTTCCTCCTGCATTGTCCACATAGAACGCTTGATTTGTCACGGGATTAATGTTGTTAATACTTACGATTGTTACATTGTTTGGAAGTAAAGCAATATTTTGTGATGTATAATTCCCTCCGCCTGGAATTGACCCTGTCAAGAAGAAACCGAATGCATCGTTGAAACTTGAACTGTTTGGCGGAGCATATTCAGGATACTCTTCAGAACCGAATACATATTGAAACGAAATACTATCTCCACTTGGAACAAAATCGAATTCTAACACGGCACCGTCATGCACTTGAACTCCTGACGGTTGTAATGAAATTAAGTCTGGGTCTGTTGTGTAATCTGTAATTCCAGCATTGTTACTTGCAGCTGCTCCTGCGTTAGGCCCAACTGCTTCCGCAACATTACCGCAAGAAAGAATTACACCATTTGGAATTCCTATGTTTGGTGTTCCTCCGAACACTCCAATTGCTGTTTGAACAGTGCTGGCGTCAACTGTACTTCCGTTCCATTGAATGTTTGAAACGGTAACCCCAGATCCAAGGAGAATATCCTCGACAATCTCGACTGGATTTAAAGTGTTCTGAATGGTAATCTGGCTGAATCCAGTACTCCAGATGAAACTCGAAATAAGAATTAGAAATAAGAATTTTAATGATGTCATATTAGTTTAATATTTATTTGATCAAGTTGATCGTTCCATTAAATTCTCTGCTGTCGTCATTGTCAGGTAGCTTCACGCGAACCATCCATACATAAGTTCCAGTCTGAACCACTTGTCCATCGTAAGTTCCATCCCACCCAACAGTAATATCATGACTTTCCCAAATCAATTGCCCCCATCGATTGTAGATATATAGATCGAAATTGTATGGATCAATTCCTTGCGTAATTGGGATCCAAGTTTGATTGAATTCATCACCATCTGGGGTAAATGAATTCGGTGCATAGAAAATAAATTCAGGTTTGATTTGAATGATCTTTGTAATACTGTCTTGGCATCCTTGATCATTCGTAGCGATTAAAGTCACTATGTAGTTTTGAGAACTCTCATAAATCGTGGAAGGATTCTCAAGCGTTGATGTCTCTCCATTTCCAAGATCCCAATTGTAGCTGATTGCCCCGACTGAAAGGTTTTGGAATTGAACTTGTATTCCCTCTTCCAGTATACCAGTGGCAATGAAGTTTGCGTTAATATGAATGATATTAACAGTAACTGTATCCCAGGCTTTCACATAGCCACACGCATCAGATACTTCAACGATGTATTGTGTTGTGTTTGTTGGTGAAACAGTAATTATCGAATCCGTTTGACCTGAACTCCAAGAGAAATCATAGCTATTACCAAAACCTCCAGTCGCCGTTACGTGAAGTGTAACTTCGTTTCCACTACAAATCGAAGTATCTTGAGAGATCGTAGTAGTGATTGGTAACTCTTGCAAAGTAACAAAAGCTGTGTCCGAATGACTATTTCCACATTCATCAGTTGCCGTTGCAATCATTGCTATAGTTCCTGTTATAGTCACTTGCGTTGTTGACCCATTTGATCCGTTACTCCATGTAATCACTTGATTTGCTCCTCCACCAGATGTTGTTGCGTTAAGCGTTACAATAGAATTCAAGCAGTGTACAATGGTATCGCTAGGTGTTATCGAAAGAATCAAAGGGGTATAAACAGGCACTGTGACTGTCATTGTACCATTTTCTACCAGACCACAAGTATCGGTGACAGTTAAAGCGTACACTGTAGTGGAAGTCGGTGAAACCGTAATTGTAGGCGTTGTTACTCCATTACTCCATAGGTATGAGTAACCAGGACTTCCATGATTTACGGTTGGAGTAATTGTAACAGAATCTCCAGGGCAACTAATTGTTTGATCTTGTAAATCAATCACGATTGAATCTATGTTTTGAATGTAAAGACGAAGACTATCGTATGTTGCATTGGCACAACTTGATGACAATTCAATCAAGATTTGAAGATATTCTAGAGGCTCTGAATTCGAATCGAAGTAGGCATTAATTGTTAATGAAACAGAGTCTTGACCAGCTGGAAATGTGATGCTTGGTGGAAGATTGTTGTAATCAATTCCTTCTATTGCTGTTCCTGAGATAGTGAGAGGAAGCGTTTGAGAGAATGCAAGCGAGTCATTTCTGACAAACCAAATTTCGGCACCACCGCAGCCTTCAATTAATGTTGAATCGTTTGCCGTGTTTCCTTGAAATGATAAATTCGATGATATATCAATTCCGGGGCTTGTAAAACTTCCAGCTTCAAGGAATACTCCTGAATCGAAAAATCCATCTCCAATATCTGAAATTGCAATAACGATGTGATATGTTGATCCACAAATTACAGGTGACCTTGCCTCTAGTACTTGCGTCAATCCATCATACTGAATAAAGGTGTTTGATCCATTTTGAGGAGCGCTCGCACCATCACCGTTGTCGATATAGTATTGAGCATTTACTGTTGAATTTAAATTGTCAATAGTAACTGGAATTGTTGTCCCTGGAATGAGTGCTATATTTTTGTCTGTAAAATTCCCACCACCTGGATCTGGACCAGTAATAAAGAAACCAAAAGCGTCATTCACACCAGCATTTACAAATTCCAAATATTCTTCTGATCCAAAAACAAAGTTAAATTTAATTGTGTCACTTTGAGGAACGAAATCGAACTCAAGTACGGCAGCGTTAAAAGAAATATTTCCTGCTAATGCTGCTAAAAGAGGTTCACCAGGTTGATTGTTGTCCACTCCAGCTCCTCCGTTATCGTTTGGTCCAAAAGGTCCTTCTTGAGCTCCCATGGCAGTGCTATTTAAAATAGTACCAGTAGTGAGAATCACTCCAGATCCAATTCCGACATTACAATTTGATCCATCAAAAGATCCAATGGCATTTGAAGCTCCAGTGAAAGTAATGTTTGATGCATTGACTCCTGTACCAATCAATACGTTTTGAACTAATTGTTGAGGGGTCAGTAGAGTGGAAGTTACCAATTGAGCGTTTCCTAAAGACATAAAGCAAAAAGTAAATGCGAATAATAGAAGTCTATTGAGTCTAGAGTGAAAAATCATATTTGTAGAATGAAGTATAAGCATCATGTTGTTCAAATAACGCAATAAAAGCTGTGAGATTATTCCTAATTTAGGATATGCTGAAACGAAAAAAAAATTGAAAATGTAAAGCTTGAAGGTTGGTAAGTTGTTGATTATCAATTCGTAATGTGTGTTTTTGGTCGAAAGAGAGTAAGTTGGTGATTTAATATATGACGGTAATTAAACTAATTTTCAAGCCTACATATCTCTACTTTTATATTTGAGTCTAACGATATGTCTTATTAAATCTGTGTTATGAAAAAGTCCGAACAGCTTTTTTACCTTATTAAATCTCTCACTAAGTCAGAGAAAAGAAGTTTTAAACTTTTCGCGAAAATTTATAGCAAGGAAAAAGGTAATAATTATACCATCCTGTTTGACGAATTGGATAAAATGAAAAGTTATAATCATGATTTATTAATTAATATTATTAATCAAAAAACGACTACAACAAGTACCTCTCGATTAAAGAATCAATTGAGCGAAGTAATAATGCGATCGTTACTCCTTTCCTCTTCTGTAAGTACCGACGGTATTGAAATAAACACAGCTATTAATTACATAACCATCCTTTTTGTCAAAGGTTTAAATGACCAAGCCAATGAGTTAATTATTCGAACCAAAGAAAATGCACTTAAACAGAAAGACTATTTAGCAATTGAGAGATTGTCGGTATTAGAATATTACATAGCAATGCAGGGTGCTAATACGGACAGAATGGATACATATATCAACTCAATATCCAAGGTTCTGGAGGTTAGTCGAATTCAGAATAAACAAGCAGCGGACCTTGAATTGACTCTATTAAAAATGCGGGCCTATTATTTAAAGAATAACTCGGTGAACCATTCTGCAGATTCAGGTCATTTGGAAATGATTATGAATAGTCCATGTATACAAGAACCTAGTGATGGGTTAGATTTGTATTCTTTGGTCAGCTATCATGCTGTTTGGGGGTATTATTATCATCTTAAAGGAGATGGTGAACGTGCATATTATCACCGAAAAGAAGTCTTGAATATTTCTCGTCCACAAAGAGGAACTCCACCAACTACGTGGATAGTTCATGCAAGATTACTTTTGATCAGTTTGTCTACTTTTCAATTACATAAGGAATATAAAATTGAACTTAAATTTATCCAAGAGGAGTTAAGAAAATTTCCTAAGGAAATTATTAGTGAGTTCGTTAAAAACATATTGAAGTTAACTCTTGCAAATATTCAACTTCATGAATATATACTTAATGCAAAGTTCAAAGATGCCTTGCTTCAAATAGAAGACACTGAAAGTTTGATGAAACATTCTATTGAGTTTGTTGACGCAAATTTACAAATGACACTAAGATCAAATTTTTCGATGATTTATTTTGGGGTGGGGGAATACAAAAAAGCATTGCATCATCTTAATGACATCCTTAACAATAAGGAAATGTCTCATATTCGAGTTGATACACAATGCTATAATCTAGTGAAAAACTTATTAATTCATTATTCACTGGGGAATTATTCACTAGTCCAATCGCTAATATTTTCAACACGTAACTTTTTCATCAAGCACAATAGAATGAACCCTTACATTGATTCTTTTTTAAAGTTTGCAAAGAAAAACTTATTGGACAATTACGATAAGTCGAAAGAACAATCCTTCGAAGATCAAATTACTCAATTAGATTCAATTCTAATCGAGTTTAAATGGGTAACTCAAGTCTTGAATTATTTCAATTTTAAGATATGGTTGAAGTCCATAATTCTTCAATGCACAATGAATGATGTCGATGAACGAGAAAAATAAATCTCACTTTATACGATCGAAAAATTATTCAATTTGGAGGTATAATCACTATGTAAATTAAATTGTATAATCTCTGGCTTTAAGTGTAATGGGGGAAATCGTGGATTTACTACCTTATTTTGTCATAGCCGCCAAGATCCATTATAATGGATTCTGAATTTAAGACAAAATGCTCGTCTCTAGCTTCACTTATTCTTGTTGAAATTCAAGACAGAATCCAATATCTTCAGCCAACGAAAAGTTCGATATTTGTCCCGCTTCGGTACATCAAAGGAGGTTTTCGAAAGAAGGCCTCCTTTTTTCATACCAATTTTCTCTTATCACTTCTCGCTCAATGATCATTCGATATTCTGCAAGCTTCTGAGGAATGAATATTTAGTCTAATAAAAGCTGAAAGTGATTTATTGAGGAGATCGCAAACAATTTGTTACTTTTATGAAAGTGAAAACCTTCAACAAAATATTGCCTCTATTATTTCTGAGCGTCTATTGCGCAGTGGTTTTTCACAATATTGTTCCTCACATTCACATCGATACGGCTATACATGAAAGCCACCAAGAAAT
>NVXP01000089.1 GCA_002733985.1 Fluviicola sp.
GTCCTTTGTTGGAACGGTACCAACTGGTAACCCAGGCGGAGCAAATGTTCCCGCTTTGAAAGCTTTTCCTATTGAGGAGGAATTGAAGGAGGTTTTTCGCGAAGTTGGGGTGAGGATATAGGTGTATTAGCTGCAATTTAAAATAATAGTTTAATGAAGTATCACGATGATTCGACGACCGCATCCGACTCTATATATTTAACATTAGATGAAACGAAGCTCAAATTCCTTATGCCTGAGTTGTTTACACCTATTCGCAAACTAAAACATCGAATGAGAAGTTTAGGTTTTCATTCCTATCGTGAACAACTCACTGAACACATTGCTTTTGGAGATAGCCAAGGCGCCATTGTAGCGAGTATCGAGCCATTGCAAATTGCAGCATATAACGAAGATATTGACTGCATTGTATTGTTACGTTATAGCTCTGGAATTCAAAAAAGATATGGTTTTGAGCTTGGCGATAGACTTGTTTGCATCAATACATTTGGTCAAAGCAATAAATTACAAGCAGATTTAATCCCTGGGAAAAACAATAGTCAAATGTGGTCGTTGGTTCACCCAATAATTGGTGACTTATTATCCAGCGACAAAAAACTACTTGATAATCGTCGTCAGGAAATTGGAGAAAAGGGGTATCAATATATTCAAACACTTGTTGACCAATATCTTCTTAAAAAGCCTAACGTTTACCGAAATGGTAAGCCGTTTCTCGCAATTAAAGTTCTTGTATAATGTTGCTAACTCAGGATGCTTATAGTTCATGCCGAAAAGTGTTATATTCGAGAGTCGCCACGAAAGCTTAACCGCAGGCTGCTATCCGTATTAATAAAATGAGCGTACCAAAAATAAAGCAATCTTAAAAACAGACCTCTTCCAAAAGATAGGTCTTCTCTCCCAAATATATGCCAAGTAAAACAGTTTTAACCATCGGAATTTTAGCCCACGTAGATGCAGGGAAAACCTCAATTACCGAGAGCCTGCTACATCATTCAGGGGCGACTAAATCTCTGGGAAGTGTAGATAAAGGTTCCGCCATTACTGATGGTTTATCCATGGAAAAAAGTAGAGGGATTTCCATCAAAGCGTCATCCGTTAATTTCTCTTGGAACAACAATTTATTCCAGTTAGTAGACACACCTGGCCATATTGATTTCTCCGCTGAAGTAGATCGATCTCTTTCAATATTAGATGGTGTAATACTCGTTGTTTCTGCAAAGGAAGGCGTTCAGGCCCACACCCTTAATCTATGGGAGAGCTTGATCGAGCGAAAACTACCCGTCATCATTTTCTTTAATAAAATAGATCGGGCTGGTGTAGATATCGAACGCGTTTTTTTAGATTTTGAAAAAGACTTAGGAGCGAAGCTTTTCGCTTTGAACTATCCGGACTTATCTGATCCTGACGAACCCAAATTGTTATCGTTTACAAATAGCGGCAATCACATGGACTCAGCGATCCTTGATAAATCACTGGAGAATCTAGCAGAATGTGACGAGGCTTTTCTCGCGCAATACCTCGACGGAGAGACCTCTGATTTAGGTCAAGTTTTAGAGAAAGGAAAACAAACGATAAAAACTGGTGCGCTTTACGGTGCCATCTTCGGTAGTGCCAAATTAGGCTTGGGCATAGAGGAATTGTTAAACAGTCTTTCAAGCTTAATCCCACAAGAAAAAAACTACTTATCAACTGCTGCAGCAAAAGTTTTTAAGGTCGCGTTCCATGAAAAAAAAGGAAGGTTAGCCTACATAAAACTGTATGGAGGCATACTGAAAAGCAAAGACGTCATTCGGTCTCAAGAGCTGGATAAGGACATTAAGATTAATCAGATATTTAAACCGCACCTTGGAGATTTAGTCCAAGTTTCTGAATTACATCATGGGGAAATCGGCGCTATTACCACTTCTGACATTGTACTTTCTGGAGGTGTTTTAGGTTCTGAAAACCTTACTGATCCCTATTCGAAAATTAGTAAGGCCATACTCGGTGTTCAGGTGATCGCCAAGGACGAAAAAGATTATCAAAAACTGGGCGAAGCTTTAGAGATCCTCAATATTGAAGATCCACTACTAGATTTTAACTGGTTTAAGGAAGAAAAAGAGTTCCACTTGAAAATTTTAGGCCCTATTCAAACAGAGGTTTTAAAAGAAAATTTAGAGCAAAGATGGGCGATTGAAGCAGAATTCCATAAACCCAAAGTGATCTATAAAGAAACGCCTTCTAAATCAGCTGAAGGCTACGTGCGGTATTGGATGCCAAAGCCATGCTGGGCCATTATGACATTTTTGATAGAACCAGCGCCACTCGGTAGCGGCGTTTCATTTACTTCGAAGGTAAGAACGAGCGACATTAGCAACAAGTATATTAATGAAGTCAAGCGAGCCATTCCTTGGTCGCTGAAACAAGGTATTCATGGTTATGAAGTCACTGATTTATCCATTACTCTTATCGAGGGGAGTGAACACACCGTTCATTCAAACCCCGGAGATTTTTTATTGGCGACCCCGATGGGAGTACTTCGAGGATTAGAAAATGCTGGGACAGATCTTTTAGAACCCATGTACGCTTTTGAAATCAAAGCCAATCAGGATTTGTTAGGACCTGTTTCGAGTGATTTAAACCAAATGAATGCTCAGGTAGATTCTACTGTTTTCAATGCTGATTTCTTCATCATAGAAGGAAGAGTTTCTGTCGCGAATGCCATGAATTATTCTATAAAATTTAATGCAACGACCTCTGGGAAAGGACGTCTTAAACTAAAGCTGGATGGTTATAAAAAAACCACCACTACTGATGACAAAATCAGGGCTTACAAAGGCGTTTCACCTCTAGATGAATCTCAGTGGATACTGCATATGCGTGGTGCTTTTAAAGCAGACGAGCGATGATCCAATAATAAAGAATGAATAAAAAAACAGGTAACATACTCGGAACGTTAATTGCTATGAAGTACAACATGGTGCGATTCATAATTTCCTTCTTATTCCTCCAAAGCTTTGTAAGTTCTGCACAACCCGGACCCGACGATACACCTTGTGACGCTATATCCTTGGGCCATTTCACACAATTCAGTGATAGCATTGAGTTTAGGGTAAATTGCTACACCGAAATCGATTTCACAAATGAAATGTGTGGCTGGAGCATTGCAGAAGGGTATTTCAATACCGTCCCTTTGGAATCATCCAAGTTATTATGTGTCGTTTATTTCAAAAATGAAATCTCCTCTGAAGAAATTGAACTTATTCGGCTATTCGATGAAGCAACATACAGGGATAAATTCATTGATCGGATTCAACTCATGTTTGTCTATGATCCGCGAAATGCATGGTATGGAACATTTAAGGATAAAGAGGAAATTCTTAAAATATTAACGGTAGACATTCGTGCTGGAATCACTGATCTATAGCCTGCTACTAAAAAATAGTAAAAAAGGCGTGCTTCATCTATGGTTCGCAAAACAATCATTAATTGGAAAGCTTAGCAAAATCGTTAGCCATAAATAAACACTAGAAGATAAAAGATCGTATAAATGGGAATTTTAAATGTTGAAATTAAAGCCAAGTCAGACAATCAATCTGAAATTAGACAATTGATAAAATCAAGAAATGGAATAAAAAAAGGGATTGATCACCAGATAGATACGTATTTCAATGTTAGCCAAGGACGATTAAAGTTAAGAGAGGGAAATATTGAAAATAACTTAATTCATTATATCAGAGAAAACAAAGCTGGCCCAAAACAGTCCAAAATAACTCTTTTAAAGTCTGACCCTGAATCGACACTAAAGGAAATATTATCTAATTCTATTGGAATACTAACTGTTGTTGACAAAGAGAGAGAAATTTATTTCATTGAAAACGTGAAGTTTCATATCGACACCGTTAAGAACTTAGGAACTTTTATTGAAATCGAAGCAATTGATAAAGATGGAACGCTTGGAGAAGCTAAATTATTAAATCAATGTGAGCACTATTTAGAATTATTCGAAATCCCAAAAGAGAACCTTATTTCAGTTTCGTACAGTGATTTAATTTTGCAAAAAGGATGAGTGCCTTATTCAAATCAAGTTCAACGATGTGAATTACAGTAAAATTAAATTTAGGAAAGAGAAATGTCTTCAGGACTACTCTTGGAGAATCTCGTATGAGATTAAACAAAAAATGCCAACCTCAAGGGCTGGCATTTTTTATTTCTAGTTGATCTAAGCTTAGGCAATTAATGCATTCAACTTTGTTCTTAACGCTCCTTCTGGAACAACTCCATTAACTCTATCCACAATCTGATTGTCCTTAATGAAAAACAATGCTGGGATGCTCCGTACTTTAAATTGTGCTGCTAATTCCTGGTTCTCGTCGACGTTTACTTTTCGAATTTCAACTGTTCCCTTGTACTCATTTGACAGCTTATCTACGATCGGTAAAAGCGTTTGACAAGGTCCACACCAATCTGCATAGAAGTCTAATAAAATTGGATTGGACTGATTAACTAACTGATCAAATTCGCTTTGGTTCTGTATGTTTTTCATGATTTCTTACTTTTTGATTTATATCCTGGATTAGTCATTCACTAACTCCAATTCCTTTGCTACTGGAAAATCGATTGGAACCTTTGTCAAATTGTGTAAGTAATTCATCACTACTTTATCTCCCACTAGTTTGATTACATCCACAAGCGTTCCTTTTGTATATGATGCTGCGAAGAAAGCTTCCAATGTTTCAGGGTTCACATTTCCTTTGTTCTTCGTAATGTCTTTGGATAATTTCACAAGTGCATCCAATTTAGAATCCCACGAAGCATGACCTTGACGTAATTCAATCGTTTGCTCTTCAGTGAAACCGTTCATTTTTCCAATTGCTGTGTGAGCAGATTGACAGTATTTACACCCATTTACTTCACTAACGATTAGGTTAACGACTTCCTTTTCCTTGTTGGAAAGTGATGTGTTAGAACCTTGAAAAGTTAAGTAACTCCCTAGCGCCGATTCTGAATGAGCCATCGTAGCATATAAGTTTGGAACAAATCCTACTTGACTTTCTAAGTTGTCAAAAATTGCTTGGTTGTCCGTTGATACTTCTTCTCTTGTTGGTACATTGAAATTTTCCATGATCTATGTTGTTTTATGTGTATGTCTTAGTGACACCACAAAGATCAGGAGACTATGGAGTAAAGTAATTGGCGGAAATTCCCGAAGAGTTGGCAATTTATCCCYTTAGCACTGTATTTCGGTATTCTGAAGGGGAAATGCCTTCTTGTTTCTTGAAAAAACGGCTAAACGTTTGAATATCTTCAAAACCTATTTCGAATGAAATTCCCTTAATTGATCGTTCAGAATACTGTAAAAGCCGTCGGGCCTCCAACATTTTTCGATCGTGAATGTATTGCAAAGGTGTTTTGAATCCTGTCTTCGAAAAGATATTAGACAGYGTTTTGGGTGATTTATTCARCARRYCMGCATAATCTACTACCGCATGTTTCGTTTTGAAATGACCTTCTACTAAGTAATTAAACTCCCGTATAAGATCAGAATGTTGATCATCGTTTGGAAACTGTTCTTGCTGTTTATAGATCCGCGTACATAATATAAGGTAACGCTTGAGCATCATTCGTAGCATTTCGATTTGCAAATTGTCTTTCGATGCCATTTCAATTGTGAACATTCTCCAAAGTAATTCAAAGTGTTCCAGCTCATCTTCAGGAATAGAAACAGTAGGAACACTCGACGCGCCATAAAAAAGCAAGCCCCTACAACTCACTTCATGTTCATGATCCACTACGCAATAAAATGGGCGATTGAATCGAAGAAACTTAGACACTTCCTTTCGTACAACTTTCACTTGATGGAACTCTGTCAGAAATACAATTTGATTTCTGTTAAATGTATATGGTTTCCCATCAATGATGAACTGATTGTTGTCTTCTTTGAACCAAATAGCCGTAAGACTACTCGCCTCTGGTGCATCAAAAATCCCACAATCAGGAATGTCTAACTCTTTGAGTTCTATAAAATCGTTCGTGTTTCCTGTTACTTTCATTTCCAGAGTATTCGCTTTTAATGGCCATTGGACGAACCAACATACAAAAACATTACATCAAGAACAACGCACTTCACTCTCATCAACCAGGTCAATCGTGTAATTTTCAATAAATGCTTTTAGTGTATATTTACATTATGTATAAGCTCGTAACYCTATTATTCCTGATAATCGCATTCTCTTCATCCTCACAAGAACGTGCGACATTAAAAAGACTTCAACGCGACAAGGAAATTTGTAAAGCCTTCGCTGAAAARTCGATTCAAGAAATCACTGATGGAGTATTACTCGTTCGTTTGAATTTTCGGCAAAAACAAATTGATTACTTGACCAATTTAAAGGATACTGTTTCGGCAAATAGAATTAGAGCAAAAGCCTTGGCTACGAACCAGAAGATTACAAATGCRTTTACACAACACTTTGATTTTTGTACCGTGTACTTTTTCAAAATGTCGGACTCTAGATACCTTAGTCAACAACAATTTGACTCAATTCCATTTTATGATCATACGCTCAATGAGGTAGATGGTCAACTCCTCAAGTCAGATAATTACCTTATTGGAGAATTCAACAAGGTTAAACAGGATACATCTTACTATTACGCAAACGATCGAATTGATGAGCACGACAAGAACAATGCGAAAACAAAGGTGTATTACGGAGGAACAAAGAATGGCCGTGAAGCGTTTGTTATCATGGATAGAAAATTCCAACAAATTCAAAAGCCTTTCCCATACTTCTCTACCCTACCATCAGTGATTTCTGAAGGCGCTCGCTACAAAAAAGCAATTGAATCGATTAACCTAAAACTACACAGTTATTCTTCACCCTTCGAAACGAAGGAAGAAAAGAAAGTGGAAGTGGAAAAGAAAGAGGAATAAGCTATTTTGTTTTAAAAACTCTGCCCTTGACGAATTAATAAGTACTTCAAGAATAGTGCACTTCACTATCACCTACCAACTCATGCCCGGTCATTTTTAAAAATAGCTGAATCAACGCCACAACATCTTTCTCGCAATACACTTTAATGCGTTCCAAATCTTTATCTTCAAAGTAAACTCTAGCCACATCTGCTCCAGAGATATCATCTTTTGGTGTTGGTATTTCAAACACGTGACAGAGTAAAGCCAATGAAGTGTAGGCTTTGAAGTCACCAAACTTCCAGAGTTCCATCGTGTCAAGGTGAGCAATCTCCCACGGCTTTTTCCCTGCTATATTCAATGCATTCGGAAGCTTTATTCCGTTTATTAGCATCCGACGACAGATGTAAGGGAAATCAAATTCCTTGGCGTTGTGACCACACAAAATGCTATTTGGGGCGTTGTAATGTTCGTCCAATAATGATTTGAATTGCTTCAACAACGTTTCCTCATCATCGTGGTAAAATGATTTCATACGAATCTGTTTTCCCATTGAGTTCGACGTCACAAACCCAACTGAGATGCACACGATCTTTCCAAATTCAGCAAAAATCCCTCCTCGCTCATTATACAATTGCTCGAAGCTTTTCTCATCGTTCTGCTGAAACCGTGTCTTCATCTCGAATAATTCTCGGGGCTTGTCGTCCAAATCTCCAAATTGGTAAGTTTGCGGAACGGTTTCAATGTCTAAAAAAAGAACTTTTTCTACGGGTACCTTGTCTAACATATTGGTATTTATATCGGTTAATTTTTGCTTTCTCCATTTAAGTTAGTGAAAAATTGGAGATTCAAAACAAAAATTTCACTTTTGTATAAAACGCAGTTATGGCAGAGGAATTGGTGAAGATTGAAGGAGATAAATCGACTATTTACGAAGGATTGTTTCCTCAGATTCAAGCATTAATTGGTGATGAAACCGACTCAATCGCAAACCTTGCGAACGTAGCTGCAGTGCTCAAAGAAGCATTTGGTTTCTTCTGGGTTGGATTCTACCTTGTGAAACAAGATGAACTCGTGCTCGGTCCATTTCAAGGTCCTGTAGCATGTACACGTATTCAAAAAGGTAAAGGCGTTTCTGGGGTCAGTTGGGAAAAAGCGGAAGCCATCATTGTCGATGACGTTGATAAATTTCCTGGTCATATCGCGTGCAGCTCTTTTTCGAAGAGCGAAATTGTGGTTCCCTTGGTTCGAAATGGAGAAGTGATTGGCGTTTTAGATGTCGACAGTGACGAAATCGCTACTTTCGATGCTATTGATGCCAAGCACCTGAATCAATTGTGTTCATGGCTCGTTACGGTTATCTAATTTTTCTTACTTCTCACGTCCTCGCTAATTCCTTCCAAGTTGGTGTGATCACTGGTAGAGAATAAAGTTGAAAAGTCACATTAAACTCCTCAAATTCGAAGGTAGAAGAACGTTTCATGGAACTGCCATTATCGTTTAATAAAATTCAATTCGTTTATTTTATAATTAACACTCTTAATATCAGKTWATTATAGACAAAACATCTCTAATACCTAATTTTCTTATGTATTAATTTTGAATACCTAAGAATCAAATGTATATTTGTCATATGTATTCATCAGAACTAATTAAGGGAACACTAAAAACCATTGTTCTCAACTTGTTGAAAAACAATAAGAAAATGTATGGTTATGAAATCTGTCAGAAGGTTAAATCGATGACTGATGACAAGATTCAAATCACTGAAGGAGCATTGTACCCTACTCTTCATGCACTCGAGAAGCAAGGAGACGTGATTACAGAGAAAGTTTATATTGGGAAACGCGTTCGCAAATACTACACACTTACCGATCAAGGGAAAAACACAATGACTGAAAGAGTGAATGAATTGTCTGATTTTATGAAAACCATGAAATTCCTATTGGATTTAGACACATCTGTGCAAAATGTATGAGCTATCAGATGATCAAGTAGAATACATTTTAAATAATATAGAGAAAAGAGGTGTTACAACTGAAGACGTCAGGGATAATATTTTGGATCACGTCTGCTGTATTATTGAAAATGAATTTACGGTTGGCAAGGACTTTTACAAGGCCTATGAGGATACTATTGCCCGATTTTACACCAAAGAACTGAGTGAAATCGAGCGTGAAACAGAAAATTTACTCACATTTAAATATTATTACGCCATGAAACGCACATTAAAAATTACCGGATTGATATCCGTTATACTAATAGTACTAGGTGCTATTTTCAAAGTCATGCACTGGCCCGGAGCTGGAGTGATGTATGTCTCAGGATTTGCCATTTTTTGTTTATTATTTATTCCTCTGAACATTGTTTTGCAATACAGAGATGACAAGAAAAAAACAGATAAACTAGTAATGATACTTGGACTATTACTCGTCATTGCTGGAACATTTGGATTACTGTTTAAAGTCATGCATTGGCCTGGAGCAAGCTTTTTGTTTTTCGGGAGTTTGGGATTATTTGGATTAGTCTTTATTCCGCTCTACTTTTTTACACGCTACAGAAATCCAGACACAAGGTTTAATGCAATTATTCATTCTACCTTCATGATGGTGGCCGCATCAATTCTATTTGCTTTGATAGATTTAAGACCAACTTATCCTGTGAAACAAAGTGTCGAGTCATTAAATGAATACCAAGAGGCAAATATTCTTAGAATTAAAGCTTCCAATACCCTTCTTTCTTCTGAATTGGATAATGCCAAGGACCTTAAAGAGGCAAGTGCTAAGATTGATGGGAGAATCACAGATATTCGTACCAATTTGATCTCGAAATCAAACGCACAACATAATACGAACAAGAGGAGCTCATCATTAAAAGATACTAGAAACCCAGATGACGTTCGTGTGATCGTTGAATACTTCCAGGTTTCAAAAGATGAATTCTCTTACTCAGCGTTAGAAAATGAAATTGACCAATACAATACTATTATCGGTCAATTAAAGGACTCCATTTCATTGAGAGCAATTGATATTTCAAACCTTCAAATGAAAAACACTGTTATTTCCGTGGTGTTACTTGAACTGATTGACATTCAATTACAAATTGCTATGAATGAGAACAGTTACTTAAGTGTCCTCAGAGGACTCCAAGAACATTAATAAGAAGGACTGGCTCATAACTAGTGGAGCCAGTCCTTTTTTTTCATCCGTTCAATAAAATCATCTGCCTCTACCCTATTGAACTAAATACCTGTTTCAACCCAATCGGTACATCTACTTCAAATAAGTTGAAACGTTTTTGGAACGAGTTGGGAAGAGCGAAATGGTGATTCCTTTGGTTCGAAATGGAGAAGTGATCGGCCTTTTGGATGCGGATAGTCACGAAATCGCTACTTTTGACGGTATTGATGCTAAGCATCTGAATCAATTCTGTTCATGGCTCGTTACAGTTATCTAATTTTTCTTACTTCTCTCTTCCTCGCAAGCTGCGCCCAAATTGGTGTGATCACAGGTGGGGGCAAAGACACAGCAGCACCAAAACCGATTGCAGATAAAGTGAATCCGCCAAATGCAAGTGTGAACTTCACAGGAAACGAAATCGTGATTCCTTTTGATGAATACTTTACCCTTTCGAGTCCTGGTACAACGATTCAGATCGTTCCTCCACACGCAACAATCAAAGCGACTGTGGATAAAAAAACATTGACCCTTTCGTGGGATGATACATTGCAAGAAAACACTACCTACGCTATTTACCTCAACAATACAGTCAAAGATTTATCGGAAAAAAACGACTCGATCATGCAGTATGTTTTTTCCACGGGAAGCACCCTCGATTCTACCAGTTATTCTGTTTCAGTAGTTGATGCCTATACTAATTCTCCAGTAGCTGAATGTATCGTTGCGCTCTACAACCCAAAGACAAAGGAATTGGTGAATTTTGCTCAAACAAATCGATCTGGCAAAGTTAACCTAAGCTATTTACGTCCGGGAACATATGAAATCATCGCATTCAAGGATGAAAACAATGATCTGCTAGCACAGGATTCTGAAGAACTTGGTTTTCTAGTCGATTCACTCATTACGATTGATTCAACTGCTTCGCTTTTATCTCCTATTCGAATGTTTTCTCCTATTCCAGAAGCAGAAATTCTATCGTTAAAATTCCAAGCGCCTGCCTCTTTTCTAATTGAGACGAATGTTAAAATCGAATCTCCTTCAGTGTCGATTAATGGTGTTAAAATCGACTCCAGCAATTATTTCACCGACGAAGACACACAACTTCAAGTGTTCGTTGACCCAACAGATCTAGGCTCTGGGGAAATTGCATTGACCACAGAATCATTTTCAGATACATCAGTATTTAGAATTCTAGACTCCCAAAAGAAGGGCTTGATTCGTATTTCTCCCACACAAAAGTCGAAGAGTTTTGCACCAAGCGAACCATTTTCGTTCAAGTTAAATGACCTCATCCAAGAAGTTGATACGAGCTTGATTCGTATTACTCGTGTGGAAGATTCAAGTCTTGTTTCCTATGAGTTCAGCTTTTCGAAAAACATCCTCACGTTTGAGGTAAAGCGAGGATCAAGTCAAGAACTTCGTGTTGAATTTGATGCTAGTGCAATCACAACAGTTACTGGAAAGTCCTTTGCATTTAAAGGGGTTATGAAGTTAAATTCCTCCAAAAAATACGGCATTCTTTCATTAGACGTGAGTTCATATTCCAGTACGATCATTATCCAAGTCTTCAAAGGAAGCGATGTTATTCGAGAAAAGAAGGTTGAACCAAGTTCTGAGAGAGTCCTGATTCCAGAGCTCGTGCCTGGGGATTATTCGTTTAAAGTGATCCGTGATGAAAACCAAAATGGAATCTGGGACACTGGAGATTTGAATACGCGTAGACTTCCTGAACAAATCGATCAATATTCAAAAGCAACAACTGTTCGCGCAAATTGGGAGGTTGAAGTTGAACTTGTTCCAATCGAGTTGAAGCCATGACGCCCATAAAATCGGCATTTAGCGCTTGGAAAATTGGATTGGCAATTGGAATTGGCTTATTGATTTCTAGCTGGATGGTTTACCGAGCAGTTACCAAAGTGAACTTCGTCAAGGTTGCAGATGGTCAAGGAACACATTCTTGGGTTGATGGCAATCAAAACTCGGAAATAGACATTCACGATTCTGAGGATTTCAAGTCCACACCGAAGGGAAATTACGCCCAACAAACCATCTCCGATGCCTTTAATCAAATTGAATGGACGAATTCAACATGGTGGTGGCTCATTGGCGCCTTGCTCTTCATGGTTGGCCGCGATTTTTTCTACATGCTACGCATTCGGCTTCTGACAAAGAATAAACTGGGATGGAAAGCAGCATTTTATGTGATCATGCTGTGGGAATTTGCCTCTGCCCTCTCTCCAGGTGTTGTTGGTGGAGCGGCTGTCGCGATGTTTATTCTGAATCGTGAAACAATTCCATTCGGAAAAGCTACGGCCATTGTAATCATCACAACCTTCATGGATAATTTGTTCTATGTCGTGATGATTCCCTTCGTTTTCCTATTCATTCACCACAGCGAATTATTTCCTATCCAGGGTTCTCAAGCACTCGTTTGGTGGTTTTGGATTGGATACGCAGTGATCTTCTCCATTTGCTTGTTGCTTTACTTGACGATTTTCTGGTATCCAAAATTGGCTACACGATTCTTACTCTTCATTTTCCGTCTGCCTTTCCTGAAACGTTGGAGTTTCATTGCCAAAGAATGGGGCAAGGACATCGAAATTGCTTCGGAAGAATTCAAACAAGAAAAACGCTCACATTGGATCAAAGTGTTCTTTGCAACCTTCGGTAGTTGGATTTCACGCTACTTAGTGATCAACGCAATTCTGAATGCCTTTCTTGATTTAGGTTTTCTCGAAAACATGAAAATCCTCGGTAAACAATTCGTTTTGTGGTTGTTTATGCTCGTTACTCCTACTCCTGGCGGTAGTGGTGTTGCAGAATATGCCTTTGGCGAATTATTGGCTGATTTCGGTGCATCCGCAATTCTACTCGTTGGAATGGCTATTCTTTGGAGGTTGATTTCCTATTTCCCTTACTTGTTCATTGGCGCTATTGTTTTGCCCGCTTGGATTCGGAGAACGAAGAAGTAGACCTGTATGATTCAAGACAATAATCCCTTATCGTTATCCGTTCAGGTGAAGGTAAACCCATAATTTTGGATTTATTCCTAACCCTATATTGATATGAGCCGTATTCTTCGTCTTTCCTGTATTCTTTGTTTCGTTCTAAATTTCCAATCCCTTTATGCTCAACATGGAGGCACAATGAATCACTGGCATTTTGGTTGGTTTGCGTCGATGGAATTCACAACTGGATCACCCGTTGCAACAACTGGATCTGAGATGATTTGTGAAGAAGGTTCGGCATCCCATTCTGATGAACTCGGAAATTTACTCTTCTATACAAATGGCGGAGGTGGAAACAACCCATGGCCCGGAGGTGTTTGGAACCGTAACCATGATCTGATGCCAAATGGAGATATTACTGGACTTACTGGCTCAGATAGCTCTCCTCAATCTTCTTTGGTCATAAATAAATCTGCTACAGAATATTATTTATTCACAATTGGAGCTTCAACAAATCCTGCTGGAGTGAGGGTTTCCATAATTGATATGTCATTAGATGGAGGATTAGGCGACTTAACACTTGTTGGTGATCCCGTTCTCGATTCCCCTTCAACTCCATTGTCGGAAGGTATGACGGCAACTGAAGACGCAGCTGGAACTGGTCATTGGCTTGTGGTTCATTCAAATAGTGGCAACACTTTTTATGTTATGCACGTGACAGCAACAGGAATTTCTGCGCCAACAACGTACAACATTGGAACAGGTATGAGTAATGGAGGTCAGATAAAATTCTCTGTTCAAGGGGATCGTCTTGCACAAGATGCCAATTTGTTTGATTTCGATAATGCAACAGGAGTGATTTCAAACCCTATTGATCTTGGGGAATCAGGCTGGGGAAGAGCATTTTCTGTAAGTGGACGCTATTTCTATATGGGACAACTCGGGCCAGTAGGTGACATTCATCAATACGATTTGCTCGCTACAGATATTGTGGGAAGTAAAGTTCTCGTTGGTTCAAGCGGAGGAAGTCCATTGGGCCCGTTTCAAATTGGTCCTGATTTCAAAATATACTTTTCGATTTACAGCAACAACTCTCTAGGTGCAATTACAAGTCCAGATCTTCCCGGGACGGCTTGTGGTTTCAATGATCAAGCGGTTTTATTAAACGCTGGTTCACAGTTGAGTATCCCTAATTTTGTGGACAGTGATTTAAGGTTGTTGGCAGCGAATGAACTTACAAAAGAGGAAAGTCTGATACTGGCTCCAAATCCAACGGAAGACTTCCTTTATCTAACAGACCAAACCAATCTAAATGAACCATTTATCATTTTTGACATTTCTGGAAAGCGAATGAATGATTGGTCAATTGATGGTAATCGAATTGATGTTCGTGCCTTAAGTTCTGGTGTCTACTTTCTACAACAAGGGGTTTCGAGTGCTCGATTTGTTAAGAAGTAGATTTTGTCCGATTGTCCGATTGTCCGATAAATCGAAGTGAAATTCTTCGGAAGATCAAAGCGAAGCGTCTCGGAAAATCTGAAGGTCGAGTTAATTAATCCGCACTAAACGCTGTAAACGGATCAAACTGATTCATCGTATTGATTTCACGAATGGTTCCGTTTTCTACTTTTAGAATTCGTCCTGGGAATTTTTCTACCATGGACATATCGTGTGTAGCCATCAAAATCGTTGCTCCTTGTTCTTTTGCTACCGAGATTAGTAATTCCATCACCTCACCTGATGTTTCTGGATCAAGGTTTCCCGTTGGCTCATCAGCTAGAATGAGTTTTGGCTTGTTGAGTAAGGCACGTGCAATTGAAACCCGTTGTTGTTCTCCTCCAGAAAGTGCAAACGGCATCGAGTTTCCTTTTCCTTTCAGTCCAACCATCGTTAATACCTCTTCGGCACGAGAGTTCATTAGTTTTTTATCCTTCCAACCTGAAGCACCCATCACGAAAAGTAAATTTTTCAAAACAGATCGATCAGTGAGCAGTTGAAAATCTTGAAAGACGATCCCAAGGTTTCGACGTAATTCTGGAATTTGTTTTCGGCGCAAAGTAACGAGATCAAAACCAGCAACTGATCCTGAACCTTCTTCTAATCTTAACTCGCCATAAAGCGCCTTGAGAAGACTACTTTTTCCACTCCCCGTTTTACCAATTAGGTAAACAAATTCATCGGTGCGAATTTCCACATTGACGTTTTTCAGAACAGGTATTCCCTTCTGTAAAATCTTCCCTTCTCGTATTTCTATAATGTTGTTCATAGCTAGCTTCATGTAAAGGTGAACAATTCCTTGGCATCATTTATGGAACGTTCTGAAATAATCTTAACAGATTCGCGTTTAAAACTTTAGTTTCACCCATCTCTTTCCCCAAATAAGAGCTCTAATTTTATAAACTTAAAAGTAGTAGTATGGGTAGATACTTTCTTTTCATCGTTTTAGCTATGTGTACCACGGTATATGGGCAAACTTCTGAAAAATACAACAGTCAATACGCTGAATTTTACCGAGGTGAAGAGTTGTTTCAAAAGGAACAATTTGGAGCAGCGCGCAAAACTTTTCGTGTTTTTCTTGACGAATTTGACTTAAAAAATGATCCTTTTTACGTAAAAGCGTCCTATTATGAGGCAATTTCCGCATTGGAATTGTACAATAATGATGCAATTACTTTGCTTGAGGCCTTCAATAAAGAGTATCCAGAAAGCATTTACAAAATGGATATCTACTTCCGCCTTGGGAAGTTTCATTTTTACAAAAAGAAATACGAAGACGCACTTGTTTGGTTCAATAAATTGAGCGCAAGTGACATTGAAGATGACGAGCACGAAGAGTTCTATTTTAAGTTGGGTTATTCTTACTTTAAGGAAGAGCAATTGAACAACGCCCGTGATGCTTTCTATGAGGCAAAAGATGGAACCACGCAATATGCGAAACCTTCACTCTACTATTATTCTCACATCGCTTATCAATACCGTCAATATCAAACAGCACTCGATGGATTCCTAAAACTGGAAGAAGATGAGAAGTTTGGGAAAGTTGTCGTGTATTACATTGCACAGATTTACTACCTCCAAGGAAATTACGAGAAAGTAACGGAGTATGCCAGCCGTTTATCGAACAACAATGATGTAGTTAATGAACAAGATTTAAATCACTTGATTGGTGATGCATATTATCGAATTGGTGAGTACAGTAAAGCTGTTCCCTATTTGGAAGATTACAACCGCACAGCGAAAACGACTCGCGACGAAGATTACACGCTTGGTTATGCCTATTACAAAAGCGGCAAGTGTGATAAAGCAATTCGATTATTCGATCGTGTTACGAAGGTTCCAGATTCTCTTGGGCAGATTGCATTTTACCACATTGGAGAATGCATGCTGAAAGCTGATGAAAAAGTATCCGCAAGATCTGCATTCGAAAAGGCTGCCTTTATTGATGCGAATATTGTTATTCAGGAAGATGCACTTTACAATTATGCGATTTTATCTTATAAACTGGACATCAATCCTTATGACGAGGCTGTTGAAGCCTTTGAAATGTACTTGAATAAGTATCCTAATTCAGATAGAAAAAACGACGTTTATCAGTACTTGGTGAATGTATACACGAGTACAAACAACTATGCAAAAGCGCTGATATCTCTTGATAAAATCCCAAACAAGGATGTGAAATTGAAAACAGCTTATCAATTAGTTGCTTTCAATCAAGGTGTGGATCATTACCAGAAAAACAACTTTACTGGAGCAATCAAGTCGTTTGATTTGGTGAAACGCTATCCTATTGACACGCAACTTTCAGGAAAAGCTGCTTATTGGACCGCTGATGCAAATTACCGCTTGAAAGAATTCGATAAAGCTATTCTTGGTTACCGAGGGTTTGTTGGAATGCCAGCTACCATGTCACCGCAACTTCGACAAGAAGCTGAATACAACATTGGCTACTGCTACGTAAAAAAGGGAGCATTAAAAGTTGATGGTAAGGTTGAATCTTCAAAAGCAATTGAAGCATTCAGAAGTTACTTACAATCAAACCCAACGAATAAGCGCAAGAAATCAGATGCGTACATGCGCATTGGGGATGCAAACTTCATCATGAAGAAAAATGATGCTGCTGCAACAAATTACCTTGAAGTGATCAACTTGAAATCTGGTTTTGAAGATCAAGCCTTGTATTTCCTATCACGAACGTATGGTTTCATGGGAAGAACAAATGATCGAATTAGTAAACTATTGGACCTCATCAACAATCACAAGGAGTCTGATTATTTATTGCGCGCCATTTTTGACGTTGCTGAAAGCTATAAATCAGACGTTCGATTTGACAAAGCAAAGGAATACTACGAAAAGATTGTAATCGATTATCCTTCATCAAACTTGGTGATGGAAGCAAAAATCAACATTGCAGATATTGATGCGAAGCAAGGAAACTATGTGAAAGCGGAACAAGAATACAAAGCCGTGATGGTTCAGTATGGAAGCAATCAAAAAGTCTGTGTTCGCGTTGCGGAAGGTTTGAAAGAATTGTACCTCTTGATGAACGAGCCTGAGCGAATCGAAATTCTTGCTCAAACATATCCTTGTTTCAAACTGGATCCAGGCGAACAAGAAAACTTGTACTACATTCCAGCCATGCAAGCTTTCTCTGATAGCACAGTTTCAGAAACTCAACGTTTCTCTAATTCAATTCCGAAATTTGAGAAGTACCTCACTAAATTCCCAAGCGGGCGATATGTCAACGAAGTGAAAAACTACTTGGCACATTGTCATTACGAATTGGGCGATATTGATTTGGCTATTCAACTGTATAAAGAATCCTTGGAAGGACCCAATACACAGTATACGCAAAACGCTGCTATTCTTGTTTCCAAGCACTTGTTCAACAATGGAAAATACGCTGAAGCGATTCCGTACTACAATCGTGTTGAGACTGAGAGTGCTGCAGATCCAGAAATATTATACAACGCACGTGTTGGATTGATGCGAAGTAATTACCTCACCGAGAGGTGGGCAAGTACAAGTCAATACGCCGACAAAGTACTTGGAAGTTCTCAGCTTAGTCAAGAAATTAAAACTGAAGCGTACTACACGAAAGGGATGGCGAACTATCATTTGAATCGATTCAATGAAGCGAAACCTGCTCTCGAATGGATCATTCAGAACACAACAACTGAACGCGCAGCGCAAGCAAGACATTCATTGGCAGAACTGTACTTCAAAAAAGGAGATTATCCTGAAGCCGACAATGAAGTGACGAAGCTCTTGAAAATGAAACCTGCGTACAATTATTGGATCGCAAAATCATTGATCCTTCGTACACGTGTTTACATGGCACAGGACAAACTCTTCGATGCAGAACAAACATTGAAATCAGTCATTGATCACTACAGCATTAACGATGACGGAGTAATTGACGAAGCCAATTTACTGTGGGATGAATTGATGCAGTTGAAAAATCAACCTAAGAACCTCGATCCAGGGACAAACCCGATCATTGATATTAACGGACAATAAGAACGACCATGAGACAGTTAGCACTTACATTCTTAGCAATCTTGGCCGTTACAGTTTCGGCACAAGCACAAATTGACACAGAAATCCAAGGACACGGAACGCGTAAAATCGATCCTGCATTCCGTATGGCTCTCAGCCCAACAATTATCGATACAACCATTCCGATGACGATTGTTGATTACCCTCTTCTTCCTTTGAAATTTCAAACGGACGCAGAAGTGAACCAAATTAGTCCAGTCTCTATTCGATTGGTTGATAAACTCAGCCCTTTGTATAAAACTTATGTGAAATTGGGCGTAGGAACAGACTTTGCAACTGGAGGCATTATGCCTTTGGGTGAAGTGTATTTCGATGCTACGCGCTCTCGTAAATACCTTTATGGGGCACATTTGAAACACCTCAGCAATTGGGGAGATTTTAAAGGCTTGGAGAACTCAACTTTCGACCGAACGAAGTTCAACCTTTATGGAACACTTAACGAAAGACGGTATACACTTAAAAGTAATATTCACTACAACAACCAAGGATTGCATTACTACGGAATTTCTGATACTGTTGGAGTGGCTGGAGATAGCTTGAACCAACGCTACAGCGATACTGGGTTTGACTTTTCGTATGCATCCCACAAAAAGGACAGCGCTACTGTGAATTTTGGTCTTGGGATTTTGTACAACAATTTCCAATCAAAGAAACCACCACGCGAAGAATTTGCAGATTGGAGAGCTCGTGAAAATGCGTTTGACTTTAACTCGAATGCATGGTACCGATTGGGAAGAGAGGTTTTTGCTGCAGAATTCAATGTTCGCTACAACGGATACAAATACGGCGTTCTTGATTCATCGTATGCAAACCTGTTAGACTCTGGATTCGTTCAGAATAATACGATTGTTAATTTGAAACCAACGATCACTACGCAGTTCATGAATGATCGTTTTAAGGCGAAGGTTGGTGTTGATATCGTATTCGATGCACGAGAAAAAACACGTGCTCACATCTACCCAATCGCAGAAGTGAAATACAGCATGCTGAACGATTTGTTCATTCCTTATATTGGACTTCGTGGAGGATTAACACAGACGACTTTCAAATCCTTGACACGTGAAAATGAATTCTTGAGATCGAACATAGAGTTACGCAACGAGCACAAGGCGATTGATTTTTACGGAGGAATTAAAGGAACGTTGAGTAAACGAATTAGTTTTAATATTGGGGCAAGCTTCGCAAATGTGAAAGACATGGCTTTGTTTGTGACGGACACAACATTCTCACTGGGAAATAAATTCGGAGTGATTTACGACACAGCAAACGTTGCAACAATTGAAGGAAGCATTTCTTATCAATTAAAAGAAAAGATCAAAGCTGATGCAATCGTTCGATACAATTCGTACAACCTGTTAAACAACAGCTATGCTTGGAACAAACCAAACTTAGAAGTGATCTTACGTGGATCGTATAACTTGTTCGACAAATTCATCTTCAATTTAGATTTGAACTTGGAACAAGGTCGACGTGCCTTGGTTCATGGACCTGGAGATGGTGTGACGGAAGAAAACGGTCAGTACATTCAAACATTGAACTTTTTGGCCGATGCGAATCTAGGTGTTGAATACAGATACAACCCGAGAATTTCAGCATTTGTACAAACGAACAACTTGGCTTCACAGCGTTACAATCGTTGGTACAAATATCCTGTTCAGAGTTTCCAAATTTTGGGAGGTGTGACGTTTAGATTTTAAACGCTCAACGATCTGATTAATGGGTAAACGCGAAACGTCTCTTCTTTTGTGCAGTAGTAAGCTGCGAATATGGCCAATGGCTTTTGTCGGATTTAAACCCTTAGGGCAAACTTCTACACAGTTTTGAATACCATGACAACGAAACACACTGAATGGATCATCCAGTTTTGCCAAACGGTTTTCAGTATCTGTATCACGGCTATCTATCAAGAAGCGGTACGCTTGTATGAGACCAGCCGGACCGATGAACTTATCAGGATTCCACCAGTATGAGGGGCAGGCTGTGGAGCAACAAGCACAAAGAATACATTCGTAGAGACCATCCAGCTTTTCTCGGTCTTCTGGAGACTGCAATCGCTCAATAGCGGGAGCTGGCTCATTATTGACCAAGTAAGGTTGAATTTTCTCATACTGAGCATAGAACTGACTCATATCGATCACGAGATCACGAATAACTGGCAGACCCGGAAGTGGGCGAAGTATTAACTTGCCGCCCTTCACGCATTCGGACAGCGGCATAATACAAGCCAGTCCATTTTTGCCATTAATATTCATACCATCAGAACCACACACACCCTCACGACAAGAGCGGCGATAAGACAGAGAAGGATCCTGAATTTTCAACAGCTCCAAAACATCAAGCACCATCAAGTCTTTGCCAGCGGTATCAAATTCATAGTCCTGCATATACGGCGCTTCGTCCGTTTCAGGGTTGTAACGATAAATACTTACTTTCAACATGGCTCAACAGACCCTTATTAGTAGACACGGGCTTTCGGTGCGAAAGCTTCCATGGTCTTGGGTGAAAAGTTTACATCACGCTTGCCAACGGTTTTATCGGCTGGGAAGTACATAGAATGACACAACCAATTCACATCATCGC
>NVXP01000090.1 GCA_002733985.1 Fluviicola sp.
CCAACCATCAAATCAATTCGACCAATCCGATCAATCCGATTGTCTGATCGCTGCGCTTCCCGAAAGTAGATCTCAGTTATCAATGATGTCTAACCAATCCATACTATGGGTATCATCTAGCGATCTAATAATCCAACCATCCAACCATCCAACCATCCAACCATCCAATCAGCATACCATCAGCATCATCCAATGATCTAAAAATCTAACCATCCAATCAATCCATCAACATACCATCAGCATCATCCAATGATCTAATAATCCAACTGTCCAATCAATCCAAACTACGTCATCAGAAAATCGGACAATCGGAGAATCGTAAAGCGAAGCGATCTGAAAAAAACTCCTCTATGCAAAAGACCACCCCCTTAAAAAGAGGTGGTCTTTCGCTTGAGTGCTGTTCTACGTGATTTGAAATATACCTAACTTAACCAAATCGCACACGCAGAACCATTTTGTTGGGAAGTTGAACTTTCCAATCGAAATGAAATATCATATTCGAAAGGAATCCTGAACTTTGGCTCTAACCACTATTAAACTACAACTTAAAGTGCCAACTTCACCAACGGGTTATTAGAGGGGAGTATGATGATTTCTAATAGCCTTCAGCTTTACCGAGACAAATATACATTTAAAATGCACACTAGTGTAACTATAATGTAATTATTTAGAAAAATTGTCCAAATCCAAAGGTGATCCCTTGAACAGAAGGGTCGAAAGGATTGACAGAATAATCGATTCGGATACAGGTTTTATAGAGAATGTTTAGGTTGAAACGTAGTCCAGCGCCCAAAAATAGATTTGGTTGATCTCCATCGAAAAAGGTGGCGAATGATTTTCCTGCAGTTCTCAGTGCGCCATAATCAAAAAATGTTGCTCCCTGTAAGGTTACAAATTTGTGCACCAGAAATGTATGTCTATATTCTGTATTCACAATTAGTTCAGCAGTTCCTCGCTCCACGCGATTTCCAATTCCCCGTACATTGAGGAATCCATCCAGCACAAATGGAGCGAAAGGACTCTCAGCATTCGTAGAAGTTCCAAAGCGCACAGAACTCGCTAGATTTCCTCTCTTACCGACTAGACGATAATAACTTCCACTCAACTGCAATTTTAAGAAACTTGGTGCAGGGCCAGCGGTATATGTATGTATCCATTCTCCATAAACACGCGCTTTCCATCCATCTTGACGCTCAAACAAATGTTCAACCTTATTCGACTCAATGTGCGTTCGAAATTGGTGCTTGTGAAAACTAAAATTGCTTGTTCCAATGAAATCAAAGGCATCGTCACGCTGCTGATAATCCTCATACATATATGACGCTCCAAGCCCCACATTTGTATAGCGACCTAGCCAATAATGAGCTCCAGCCGAAACAGAATAATTATCAAAATTGAAAGCGCTTACCGTATCTCCTACAATTGAGTCGGAAAAATAGAGCGGTTCGATCGTGGAATACTTCGCAAGTGCAAAGTCGTGTCCTGTGCGCCTATTTGAATGTCGCTTCGCAGTATGAAAAATAGAAAAGGAATGCCGGTCGTAATATTGATAAAGTGCACCAATCGATTGTGCTCGACCTAAGAAATTAATATGATTTGCACCTACCTGAAGCTTCAATTGGTCCTTAAAACCTGAGACGGATACAATGGGGTACAAGTAATTCGCCTCACGAATGCGGAAAACCAAATTGTAGGAAATCGAATCTGTCGTTTTGATCTCGCCATCAACCTCAAAGAAGAGGTTCAAGTTACGCAACAGGAAAATATCATCTTCAAAGATTTCCCTCTGGAATTCACTATTCTCCTTACACGAAATAATGTCACGGAGATAATCTTCCTTCGTAATGGTTAGTCCAGTAAATGAAATCGAATCTATCAGCTGTGAATAACTCTCTTGTGAGAGAAAAAAAAGAAGAATTGTGCAAATAATACGGATCACTTAGTCAAGAATTTGATCCCTAAGTTAAAGGTATTTCCTAAACCTGAATTGCGACCACGCCAAAAATTCGTGTACAAAAATTCGAGATTTAAATTTGGCAATACTTGATATTTGAAACCAACACCAGATGCTGTGTAGTTCATCGGGATCACCCAATCGGTTACAATAGGATTGTCAGGGTCAATGTTGTTCGTGAATCGATGCACGTGCTGCGTCATAGCATAAAGCGTGATGCGTTTCGTTGGGAAGTAACTCAAGAACACACTAGCAGGTAAATCAAGCATTCCAATCTGGCTCTCATTGCGTTTGAAGCGGAACAAGAAATCCATTTCYGTGAATAGTTGAAAGTCACCAAATGTCTTCGTATAGAAAATCTGATTCCACCATGTATTGCGATCCCAATCTGCCCAGTATAAATTTTGTGATACATCGGCTGTGTTGTATCCCTCAGGATGCTCAATTGTCGGAATACTGAACGTTGACTGAATAGAGAAATCGGCTACATTTTTAAATGGTTGAACCTTAACTCGAACTCCGACAGAGGTAATTCCAACTCGACTATCTGGAGCGTTTTTGTAGGCAAATGCTGGCGCAACTCCTGAAAATGTTGAATCATTTGACCTTCCAGAAGAGCGAAAAGAAATGTCTAGCCCAACATTGACTCGTTTGTTTTTTGTAATCCCATACGTCACTTGTAATAAGTGTGTCATGAAAGTCACGCGATAACCAGAAGCAGCTTGCCCTTTCCAAACTTCGTGGTTTTCAGTATACATTGTATTGAACAAGGTTATGTCAGCTCGACCTTTTCTCAATAAACTTCCAGCAGTGAATTGTTGCAAACTGGTACTACCTTCTTTAATCGCAATTAGAGGGATTTCATTAATGCTGCTAACTCCTGCAGCTGCGTCATTCAATGTCCAATCATATGGATAATATTGTACTCGGTAACTATCATCAAACTTTTCAGATCGGAAGCCATTGATGTAGGCAAGTACTTCTTTCTTGTTCTTCCCGAAATCTTCCCCGTACCAATTGAAAATCTCTGATAGATAGATGTTTTTGCTTTCATCCACTGAATAAACAAACTGGTCATTGTTCAATGCCAATTTTGCTTGTTGATCGAGTTGAGTATCCAATTGTCCTTCGCGGTAAGCGAAATTTGTAATCGGAGGACATCCTATCGCACCACAAACGAGTGAAAAATGCAAACGTGGATCGGTATGTTCTTTCCGAAGAATTCCATTTTCAAGATGATCCAAGGAAATTTTCTTACCGTCCAATGTAAATGATTTGTCGGTAAAGAATCCACTGTCGTCCATTGGTGATCCAACTGGATAACTCGATGTGATTTTAGAAATCACAAATAAATTGTAGACATTAATGAGATACGATTTTTCGAGACCAGCGGGTGAAGCATTCGATGCCGCAAACTCGATTAAGATAGGTAGATCTGGGTCTGATTTCAATGCAGTATAATCTACTTTGCCATCAGCGCAATGCGTAGCGAATAAATTATCTGCAGAATTGAAAAAGTTGAACGTGCTTTGCGTAAATCCGCTTGAAATAGTAATGACGAAAATTAAGCTTGAGAAATATTTCATATTAAGTGTACTGAACTTTAATGGTGAGGTGTTTTTTCTTTTTTTTTAAATTGAATTTCATGATACTTCGGGAGCGACCACGGGCTTTTTTATTTGAAAACCCATACCCTTCAGTTGGTATTCCGGTAAAACGATCAAGACCTGCATTCGCGTTTTCATTATCCACAACCGAGATGGCACAATGGTCCGGTTTCAAGGAGAACATTGAATATTTCAAATGTTGCATGTTTACCCGCGTCTTTTTCACCTTAAAATGTTTGAATGGATATTGCTTGGGGTTGTTGTACGAGTAAATATAAAGATAACCTTTATTGTTTCGAAGGTTGTAATAATCGAGGGAGATAGACTGAGAGCTTGACGTATTTTTAGACGCTGAAATATGAATTCCAGAAAATGCGGCAACAAGCAGAAGCATCATAAATGTTCTCAACATAAGAAGTTCATGTTTTTATGTTTGACGAAACGAATAAGAGGTGCTTACATTTTTTTTGCATAGAAAATGGACAATCGTGGAATCCTAAAGAATGTATATGTTATAAGGAAAGTGTGCATGAATGTGTACATAAAAGTGTCGATTAAGGCGTGTAAATATTGACAGCAGGCTCTTGGTATATCGGTTAATTGACTGGATTTTAGCTACATTGCGTTTGTAAAAACTTAATTTATACTCTATTAACTACAAATTTATGAAACGAACTGCATATGCATTTGTGCTTGCGGCATTGACCTTTGCTGGATGTGCTAAAGTTACTCCTACTCCTAACGAATCATCAAATGACAGTGAACCTGGATATTTCACAAAAAATGTAACACTTACAGGCTTAAAAGTAGCTGAAAGAATCAATGGTATTGTTGTTTGTACTATCGACGAAGAAATCCTCAAATCTGCTATTTCTAATTATTATGGTGCTACGGTTACTCGTCGGATGATCATGAAACAGTTTAAACCAAATTCACCCAATCCATTTTACGCAATTAAAGGTCGTGTTAAGCAGGGAAACACAATTACTCGCTACGCGTTTGAGTTGATTCCGAATGAATTGTTAAATGGAACAGTCGATCTGTATCTGCCCGTTCCTGGAACAGAACAACATGTCGTTGGGCCTAAGGGAAATACCTGTAAGCTTAAAATCACATCTGCTAGTACTGGTAATATAGTTATAGCGACTAGCAATAATTCTTGCTCAATTTGTCAAGGGACTTATGGAACGTCAGTTTCTGTTGTAAGCACTGACCAAAATGGAACGAATAAACTAATTACGGAAATCGAAGCGCTGCTATAGTCGCTATATTTTCGGAAGTGATATTACATATTGGTAACCCTGGGACTTTTCAAGTTTCAGGGTTCCGTCTAATTGCTCCGTAAGTGATTGAATCAATTCCATTCCAAGAGTGTCGGTGTCCTCGTCAATTGTACCGTTTTTATTCTCCGGGTCTCCGATTCCGTCATCACTCAATTCAAGTAAGTATCCGTCTTCGGAATCATTCTCAGTGAATTGAACAGTTATCATTCCAGTCTCTCGATCATTAAAAGCATGTTTCAGTGAGTTAGATACAATTTCATTCACAATAAGTCCAATGGGAATAATACTATCAATTGAAGCTTTACTGAAACTCACGTCGACTTTATTTAAAATATTTTTATTCCCTTGGTAGGAGCGAATCAAGTGTTCAATTAGTGCAGATAAGTAACCAGAGAGTTCAAGTGTCTCAAAGTTTTTTGTACGATACAATTGTTCATGTACAAGAGCCATTGAGTTAATCCGAAGTTGAGTTTCTTTAAATAAATCTTGTGTTTTTTTGTCCTCAATTTGATTTGATTGTAGACGGATAAGGCTGGAAATTATTTGCATGTTGTTCTTCACACGATGATGAATTTCTTGAAGTAATACTTCTTTCTCTTCCTTTCCAATTCGTGTCGCGTAAAGCTCTTCATTTGTGATTTCTAGTTCTTCTTTGATCACCTTGGTGGATTTGTAACGCCAATAGTACATGATTGCTAACCCAGAGAGTAGTATAGCGACAATAATCAAGGAGGTGCTGATTACATAGCTTTTTTCGCGTGTAAGCGATGCGTTTTCTGTTTTTGCCGCGTTAAACTTCGTTTGAAGTTCCTTCTTTGATTTGACCAAGCTATCCGAAATCGTGTAGAACTTCACGTCTTGCTTTTTCTCGAATAAATCAATCAATGTAGCCTCCTCTTCAATACGCAATTGTTGAGCCAAGTCGCGCTCTCTTCGCGCATACATTAAGGCTTTCCTTTGATTGCCAATTATCTCGTATAGCTCGGACATCAGACCAAATGCTCCCTTTCGTGAAGTGTTTGCCTCTGTGCTCAATTTGTCGAGCAGTGAAATTGAGCGTTCTCCATAGAGAATTGCTAGGTTGAATTGTTTGGTTCGCTTATAAATAACACTCATGTTAATATAGGATACCGCAATTCCTAAGGTGTCTCCCAAAGCCTGCTTAATAGTAATCGAACTCGTATGATTAGCAAGTGATAAGCTCCATTTCTCCATCATTTGATAGATGTTCGCCATGTTATTGTACACCTTCGCTAGTCGAGGTCGTTTATTGTATTTTTTGAAAATCTCAATAGATGTTTCATAATAGGGAATGGCTTGTTCAGGTTTCTTTAGGTTTTTATAGTTCAAACCAATCGAATTACTTGCTAGGGCAATTCCAACGGAATCTTGTAGGCGAGTATATATGGCAAGTGTATTTGCTAAAATTTCATTCGATTTCTCAAATTTCCCCAGCCGCCTGTAGCTAAAAGCCTGTAAATATCCACACCTAGCTACAACTATTTGCTGATCTAGTTTTTTAAAAATGACTTCGGCTTCATTCAACATCTTCATGGCCAATTGTGGTTCATTGAATTGGATAAAGACCATGCCCAATTCCAATTTTGCCAATCCGATTTCTGGTTCGTTTTGTCGTACTTCTGCAATTTTTAATCCGTCGAAAAAAAGTTTAAATGCTTCGGTGTATTCTCGTTGTAAAAACTGTTGTTTTCCATTCGCACGAAGAAAAAAACCAAGGTGTTTGTTGTAAAATTTCGGGTCTTCAGCCTTAATCGAATCAATGACTGCTTTCAGTTTGGTAATGTCGCGACAATCAACAATTGACTCAATTCTATTTAGTGTTGGGTCTTCCCATACATAATATTGAGCATAAAGCATCGAGCAGAAGGGGCCAATAAATATAAGTAAGAGTAGCTGTGTTTTTAACATTCAATTCTTGCAGTTAATAAATTGGTGTTTTTTAAATACCCCAAAATGGATATCATATGGCTTAATATCATTGAAGATACCATAATAATTTTAGTTGCCGTAACATTTCTTTTTTGAACTGTTTTTTTGCTTGAAATGATGTGGCTCAATCGTTTAGTTAACAGGTGAGTATGGCTAAATTTTAACAGTGAATTAAAAATGCAGGTATAAATTTATTGAAATTTAATGATTAAAAATTAACCATGATTTGATTAAAATGTAATACATTTGTTGCTCGACCTCATAACATCAGATTGAACAGTATGTATTTGAATACGCACACCTATTATAGTTTGCGTTATGGGGTTTTTGATGCTCATACGCTCGTGAAATTAGCACAGGAAAACGGAATCACATCCCTTGCGCTAACAGACATAAACTGCACGTCTGCGTGCATTGATTTTATTCGGGAAGCACGAAAATGTGGTGTAAAGCCAGTTGTTGGTGTAGACGTTAGAAATGGCGTCCAGCAACAGTTCATTCTTATAGCAAAAAACAACGATGGATTCCAACGAATCAATCACTACCTAACCACTATTTTGCTGGAAAATGAAACTGCGCTTTACACTGCTCCTGAATTAAAAAACGTTTGGACAATTTATCCTTTCGTCAAAGGAAAAACAAGAACTCTTCGTGCGAATGAATTTATTGGAGTAAGACCGGAAAATATCCCAAGCATTCGACTTCAAAAATGCCTTACGGATAAAATGGTCATCCTGCAACCTGCAACCTTTCGGACGAAGAAAGATTTCAATGCACACCGTTTACTTCGTGCGATAGATTTAAATACACTGTTGAGCAAGTTGCCAACTTCTGAACAAGCGCTTTCGAGTGATCAAATGTTGCCGCTCGAGCGCTTGCTTCAGTTGTTTGAGGGTTATCCCGAAATCATTCGGAACACACAGAAGATTTTAGACGAAAGTAGCATTGACTTTGATCTTTCCGAGGGAAAAGAACCTCAGAATCAAAAGACCTATACTGGTTCGCAAAAGGGAGACAAGGAAATGCTGTTGAAGCTTTGTGAAAACGGACTGGAATACCGGTATCCAGTCACATCTGAAGTCATTTTTGAACGTATCAGTCATGAACTTGATATCATTGAAAAGATGGGCTTTGTTTCCTATTTTCTAATGAACTGGGACATCGTGAAGTATGCGCGATCAAAAGGATATTTCTACGTTGGACGGGGGAGTGGCGCAAACAGTGTTGTGGCTTATTTACTTAGAATTACAGACGTCGATCCGATTGAATTAGATCTCTACTTCGAACGGTTCATCAACTTGTATCGAACAAATCCACCCGATTTTGATATCGATTTTTCATGGAGAGACCGAGATGATGTTACCCGTTATATTTTTACACGATTCAAGCACGTAGCACTTGTTGCAACTTACAACACCTTTCAACGAAAAGGTGTTTTGCGCGAACTTGGAAAAGTATTTGGCTTACCCAAAGAGGAAATTGATTTATTGACAAAGGACAGGCTGCACCCATCGCAACGAACGCAGCTCACGGAACTGGTCGTCAAATATGCGCAGTACATTCATGGTTTTCCGAGTCATTTGAGCGTCCATGCGAGTGGGATCGTTATTTCTGAGAAACCGATTCACCATTTCACTGCCACGTTTCTCCCGCCAAAAGGCTATCCAACCTTGCAATTTGACATGCACATAGCAGAAGATGTTGGGCTCTACAAGTTTGATATTCTGAGCCAGCGTGGATTAGGGAAAATAAAAGAGACACTCGAAATCATCGCCTACAATTGTCCAAACCAAGGCGAAATTGATATCCACAACATGCGCCAATTCAAAAATGATGAGCAGATCAAGAGGATGCTGCGCGAAGCAGATGCAATTGGCTGTTTTTATGTTGAGTCTCCAGCAATGAGAATGTTGCTACGCAAGTTGCAAGTGGATGATTACCTCGGGTTGGTCGCTGCGAGTTCTGTTATTCGTCCTGGTGTAGCTAAATCGGGAATGATGAACGAATACATCGAGCGGTTTCGAAACCCAGAACGGATAAAAAAGGCAAATCCTATACTACTCGAACTTATGCCCGAAACATTTGGGGTGATGGTATATCAAGAAGATGTAATCAAAGTGGCGTACCATTTTGCAGGATTAACCTTGGGCGAAGCGGATAAAATGAGACGTGGAATGTCGGGGAAATTTCGTTCAAGAGAAGAGTTTCAAGCTGTCAAAGAGAAGTTTTTTCGAAACAGTATTGAGGTCAAAGGTCATTCGTCTGAACTCACTGCTGAGGTCTGGCGACAAACGGAAAGCTTTGCTGGATATGCCTTTGCAAAAGGTCATTCTGCTTCCTATGCCGTGGAGAGTTACCAATGTTTGTTCCTTAAAGCATATTTTCCTCTCGAATTTATGGTCGCAACGATCAATAATTATGGAGGATTCTACAGCACGGAACTTTACATCCAAGAAGCACGAAAATTTGGAGGGATCATTCTTTCGCCTTGCGTGAATAACAGCCAAGTGATGACGGTCATTTCAGGCAAAAAAATTTATTTGGGATTTCATCTCATTAAGTCGTTCGATAGCCAGATGGGAAAAAAGATTACCGAGGAACGCGTTCACCATGGTCCATTTAGCGACTTGAATGATTTCCTGGAACGGATTCCCATCGGCATTGAGCAACTGATCCTCCTCATGCGCATGGATGCCTTTCTGTTTACAGGAAAAGATAAACGAACACTGCTTTGGGAAGCACATTTGAAGGTCAACAAATCAATGAACCCGATTTCGCACCAAGACCTGTTTCGCCTCGCACCAAAAGAATACAAAATCCCAGCCCTTTCTCACTCAAAAGAGGAAGCAATTTTTGATCAAATGGAATTGCTGGAGTTTCCAATTTTAAGTCCATTTACTATTGTTCGACCAGATCCTACGCCTTTCATTTTAGCAAAAGATCTCCACCGTTTCGAGAAAAAAAATGTGTGGATCAAAGGATACTTGATTCATGCCAAGCGAACAATAACGTCGAAAGGCGAGCATATGTTTTTTGGGACATTTTTAGACGAAGAAGGCGAGTGGCTCGATACAGTTCACTTCCCGCAAGTCGCAGCGAGATTTCCATTTCGGGGGAAGGGCATATACAAAATCTACGGAACCGTTTTAATGGAATATGATTGCACGAACATTCAAGCAATTTCGATGGGAAAGATGGATATCATTGAGGATCCGCGTTATTCCGAAGTCGAAGAACGGTCATCCGAAGTCGTCACTAATAACCGAAGAAAGAACTACTGGAGTCGATCCAATACCACGCAAAAAGCGGGTTAAAACACACATTTTTTTACTTAAAGCTCCCAAAATGAAACGAGAACAATATTCACGATTCCTAAAATCCGACTCCCTATGCGATCGATAATACACATGGACTTAGACACCTTTTTTGTCTCTTGCGAACGATTGATCGATAGCCGTTTGAACGGTCGACCAGTAATGATTGGTGGAACTTCCGATCGCGGAGTCGTGGCCGCATGTAGCTACGAAGCACGAAAATTTGGAGTTCATTCAGCGATGCCGATGCGCATGGCAAAACAACTTTGTCCAGAGGCAGTGGTGCTTCGTGGGAACTCAGGAATCTACACGAAATTTTCAAAGACAGTAACGGATATCATTAAAGAAAGTGTGCCACTTTATGAAAAAACATCCGTCGATGAATTCTACATTGACTTAACAGGAATGGATCGTTTTTATGGTTGTCATCAATTTGCACAAGAACTACGTGATCGGATTATAAGAGAGAGTGGTTTACCGATTTCCTTTGGCTTGTCAGTCAATAAAACAGTCTCTAAAATTGCTACGGGCGAAGCAAAACCGAACAATCAAATCATGATTGAGAATGGAACGGAAATTCCGTTTTTGGCTCCCTTATCTGTGAAGAAAATCCCGATGGTGGGTGATCGAACCTACCGAATGTTATGTGATCTAGGCGTAAAACGAATTCAGTCCGTTCAAGAAATGCCAATTGAAGTCATGGAGCGCGTATTCGGAAAGAATGGTACAATGATCTGGAAAAAGGCGAATGGAATTGACAATTCTCCCGTGATTCAATACCACGAGCGAAAGTCGATTTCTACAGAACGTACATTTGACCGCGATACGATTGATGTCATTAAGCTCAAAGGAATCATGGTGGCAATGGCCGAAAACTTGATCTTTCAATTGCGACGAGCGAACAAACTTACTGCCTGTATCACTGTCAAAATCCGTTATTCTGACTTTCAAACGTATACACTTCAGAAGAAAATCCCCTACAGTGCAGCAGACCATATCATTATTCCGCTTGTGCTTGAATTGTATGAACGCTTGTATAACCGACGTGTCCTCGTTCGATTGATTGGTGTTCGCTACAGCCACATCGTTGAAGGATCACACCAAATCACTTTGTTTGAAGATCCCAATATCTTGAGTTTATATCAAGCAATGGACCACATTCGATCGCAATTTGGAGACCGTGCGATTATGAAAGCATCGGGAATGGAAGCAAAGAGCATAAGTCGCTGGAATCCATTCAATGGAGAGCCACCGCCTTTGTTAGCCAATCGTAGGAAATAGGAGAGGGACTCGGTCATCAGATCATTCGATATCTCGATCGATTTGCTTTCCGACTTCTATCGAAAAACAATTTCCTTTAACAATCGGACAAATAATTTCAACTTTTCATCGTTAAGCATAAAAAAAACATGTCGAATCTAACAGTTTCCACCGATAAATCACGCTTAAACATTAAAGCCATTCACGCCTACTTAACAAAGAGTTATTGGGCGAAAGGACGAACGATGGAAGCGATTCAAAAAAGCATTGATCATTCTATTTGTTTTGGTGCTTACCTCAATAATGAGCAAATTGGCTTTGCAAGAGTTGTAAGTGACCATACGATTTTTGCTTACATGATGGACGTTTTTATTTTCGAGAAACATCAAGAAAATGGTTACGGAAAGCGACTCGTACAGGCAATTATGAGTTATGAAGACTTACTTGATGTAGAAAATTGGTTTCTTCGCACGATGAACGCACAAGGCTTATACCAGCAATTTGACTTTGAAGAACTGGAGAACCCTGAACGATCAATGGCTAAAAGAAAATAACAGTACTCTTTATGCGATAAAGTGTAGTGTAAATATGCTTAGATTTAAATCAATGAAACAACTCAATTTTTCCAACGATTACATCCTCGAAAACGAGCGCGTTTTACTCAGACCATTGCGCCCAGAGGATTTTGAAAACTTAAAGGAATTCGCGATCAACGAACCAGATTTGTGGGAATATTCTTTGTTGCCCGCAGATGGATTGGAGAACATGAAAATCTATCTCGACGCTGCATTTGCAGATAAGAAGAAAGAAACAGCTTATCCATTCATTGTCTTCGACAAGAAAACCAATCGATTTGTTGGGAGCACACGCTTCTATGATTATCAAAAAAAACACAATACGATTCAACTCGGATATACATGGTATGGAAAAGAGGCCCAAGGAACAGGCCTTAATAAAAATTGCAAGCTTTTGTTGCTAGAATTCGCCTTTGAAGAATTGGAATTGGACCGAGTAGAGTTTCGAGCCGACAACAAGAATGAAAGAAGTATTGCTGCAATGAAAAGTATTGGCTGCACAGTTGAAGGAGTTTTACGAAGCAATTTCATAAGTCGAGCAGGACGACGTGACAGTATTGTGCTTAGTATTTTGAGAAGCGAATGGATTGAATCGGTGAAAAGTCGATTGTCTGAGACGCTGCGCTAGTTTTATCGGATTATTAGATTTTTGGAGTGCTGCGCACTTGGATTGAAGATTGATTTCGAATAACTTCCAACTAATCCAACTAATCCAACTAATCCAACTAATCCAACTAATCCAACTAATCCAACTAATCCAACTAATCCAACTAATCCAACTAATCCAACTAATCGTCTTCCCCGAATTCAAACTCCTCAATGTTTGGAGAGAATTGATCGTTTTCAAATTTAAGGTTGAGGGTGTTGATAATTGCTCTTGTCCAATTCCCATCTTCATCCATCGCTACCCCATGTTCTCGCTCGTACCGAACGACTTCATTCCAGCCACCTTCATCTTCAGGAAAGATCACTGTTTCAGAAAACCAAAAGACACCTCCATCTCCGATACTCGAAAGGCTGAGTGCCTTAAATAAACGACTTCCATTATTGAAGATATAAACCTCTCCACCATCAACTCCACACGCTTCAGCAAAAAGATTGATGCGTAGCATGTTGTCTACTCCGTTCAATCCTCGACTTCCAAATGCATCAATGTAAAATGAGTTGGTGTTTAGGTTTGTTTCATGCCCGTAAAAATCTCCAGTTGGAAGGATCACACGTGCACGAACTTTGTAATCAATATACTCCCAATCTTCAGTTGATTTCTTGACGCCTGCGACAGTGACCAAATAGACTACGTCGTCATATCTAACTCGATCCAAAGCAATCAATCCGGCTAAAATATAGCCAGTTTTCCGTCCCACTTTCACCTTGTACCAGTTCCAATCTAGGCCGTTGAAGGATGTCTTTTCTTCCGTTTTGCGAACAATTTCAATTTCTGATCCGATGGATAATGTATCAATTGCCTTAGCTGAGGAAGATGGGTTTGCTCGAAATACAACATTGTCTCCGTACAAATATTCGGTACTTCCTTCTTCGAATTCGTAATAAGAACTGACAACTCGTTGATCGTCGTATTGGGCGCTTGAACTAAAGGAGAATAGTAGAAATGAGAATACAATGGATGTTAGAATGAGCTTCATGGGATTTGATTTACCTAGAGTGAATTTACAATTATCGAACCAAGTGATTGAAATCAACAGACTAATATGTGATTTGATAGAGTAGGACAGATGCAACTCCTAAGGATTTTGATGTTTTATACATTCCTAAAGCGACGTATTGTCCATCTAGCGAAAATGTAACATCTGCAATTTTACCTGAACCCAATGAAGATTCAATTCTTCCGTTAACAACGTTCATTAAGAATGCACCTTTTTTCTTCGTAGCGATAACAACATGCGACCCGTCTGCATTCGCATCCAATGAGGTGATTGTGTTTTTTAGATCCCAATGTTGTGTTTTCCGCCAGTATCCAGTGTTTATTTGAAGTAGAGATGCACCATCATTGACGAAAACATACTTTCCGTCTGAGGAGAAAGCAACGTCATTTGCATCTGATTCTGTTTTATATCGACATAATAATGCTCCTGTTTCTGTATCGTAGACACGAAGCCCACTATTTTCACCTTCAAATGAAACAGCCGTGAATTTACCATCTTCACTGACTTTTATAGCAGAAGGAACAGACGCTCCATCTCTACTTTCATCGAAGTAGGTTAATGATCCTTCCAATGTCTTGGTGTTTAGTCGAATGACTTGATAATGTGTGTGTGTGTTTGTGGAAGCAACAACGACAACTTCCTTTGTCCCTTTTATTATGGCAGACGCACCATAAGAGCCATCTATTTTGTTTGTTTTAATTATTCCTGAACTATCGCGTACATTGAAGTTGTTATACATATCCGTGATGTCTTCCACATCCATGTTGTAATTCGAATTTGCATTGAACCAGAATGAAGAACCGTCAAAAGAGCTTTTGTGCGTGCTGTAACCTGGGATTTTCGTTGTGCTAAGTAAAGTTTGACTTTCAATATCCCATTCGACAACATCATTCCAGTCTCCAATAATTCGTTTTCCATCTTCCGAAAAATGCACCGTGCGTGCTCCTTCTTTGTAACCTTGATATTCGATCGGTCCGTAAATATTGAGTTGCGCTTGAGCAGAAAAGGAAACAGTAAGTAATAGAATAAGCAGTGTTTTCATAGGGGCGATGGTTAATCGAACATTAAATTTAGTTAAAAATTCTAGTTCATCAAGAAGAATGCATTTTTCTAATCTTGAATTTAATGAAGCGAAGTTGAGGCAATCTTACAAGTGATTGGGTCGAAATCAAGTCACAAATACTTTAGGATAAAAAAACCTCATCAAAAGAGACAGGTTTTTTACTCAAAATTCGTACCCACCTAAAATGTGACATCAGTGATAATACGAACCCTACATTTATTCCAAATGTCAACTAAGGAATTCAAGAATAGCCGCTGATTCAAACGGGGCAAGTTAAAATAATCATGTACATTGTTCTGAATGAAAACGATGTTGAAGTATATGAAGAGTCTAACACTAGGTTTCCTGGTGTTGCTTCTATTCTCAAATTCCACGTTTGCATACTCTGTTGATTTTCACTTTTGTCAAGATGAATTGAAGTCAGTTTCTTTCTTTGGAAACAAGGCTTCATGTTCAAAAATGATTGAATCTTATCGTGGTTCTTGCTGTGACAAAAACACGAGTCCTTCGGACAGAGAATCGATTTCAACTAAATCATGTTGTAGCAATGAACAACTAGAGAATTCCTCAGTTCTTCAGAAAAAAGTAGATGCCGCACCTGCATTTTTTTCATCCCCTTTTGCGCTATTGCCAAATGAACTTTCAATCGTTTCTAGTGCAGAGTTTGATGCAAGTCGTGATGAGTTCAAAATTACTCATCCACCATTCCTTTATCGGAAAAACAAACAATCTAAGCTTCAGGTATTTTTGATTTGATTCTCCTCTTCTTTTAGAGAATTTCAATCCTCATTTTGGGGGACTTATCATTAAATCAAATACCATGAAAATAATTACTTTTTTATCAATATTCCTGTTGTTTACTTTGGCATCAACTGCTCAAATTACAACTGAATTAAGAATATATCACAAGCTAGGAACGCAAGGATTCCAGTTCAACTCAACAACTCAGAATAGTACAAGTCAGGATTATCAGATTACGCGCCTGCAATATTACATGACAAACTTCACAGTCATTCATGATGGTGGACAAGAAACTAGTGTAGATCAGGATACCGTAGCACTAATAAATGGTTCGGATGGAACATATTCTGTAGTTGAATTGGGAAGTTTAAATCTTATAAGCGTGGAGGGTGTAAAATTCCATATTGGAGTACATTCGTCAGTCAACAATGAAAACCCATCGCTCTATGCATCCGATCATCCTCTAGCTCCACAATCACCATCAATGCATTGGGGTTGGGCTGCTGGATACCGCTTTTTAGTTTATGAAGGAAAAGGGGGAACAAATTTCTCTCAAACATTCCAAATGCATGGACTTGGAAATAGCAATTACTTTGAAACGACTGTAAATGCTGTTGGACAAAATGTTGGAGGGACGATGTACATTGTCTTAGATGCAGATTATACAATGGGTGTTGAAAGCATTGATGTAGCAGCTGGTATTATAGCTCATGGAGTGGACGCAGAAGATAAAACGGTTTTAGAAAACTTTAGAGATTATGTGTTCTCGCAAAGTTCAGAAGTCCTAGTTGCTGGCACAGAAGAACAAGACCAAYTTTTAGATTGGACKGTTTATCCAAACCCRACTTCTGGAGAAGTAAATCTAAATCTTGATAGCTCAATTGAGTTTGATGAGATCATCGTTACCAATATGGTAGGTCAAGAAGTATTCTCTACGAATACAGTTACCAATTCGCTTATTCTTGATGAAGCAGGCGTTTATTTTATTCAGCTCGTTAAGGATGGGAATGTCTTAGGAACGAAGCGTATCATTAAAAACTAAATCGTATGAATTCAAAGTACTTAATACTCACCTTTTTGGTAAGTAGCTTACTTATCGTGGCGTGTAAAAAAACGGTTACAGGAACTTTCGCCAGTTATGACGACACTCCATACGCTCTGAATGTAGTTAACAACACCTTGCCAGCTCCGAATCTTCCTTCTGATAATCCTTTGACAAAAGCAAAGGTGGAATTAGGAAGAATGTTGTTCTATGAAAAGAGCATGTCATCAGACGGGACAGTTAGTTGTGCAAGTTGCCACAATCAAGCAACGGGCTTTTCTGACGCGAATCAATTTTCAATTGGTGTAGGTGGAGCGACTGGAGGAAGACAGGCAATGGCTATCATAAACATGGCATGGAATGACAATGAGTTTTTCTGGGATGGAAGAGCACATTTACTGAGAGATCAATCATTGGGTCCAATTGAAAACCCAGTTGAAATGAATGAAACCTTGGAGAATGTAATTGTTAAATTGAATTCGAACCAAAAGATAAAACAACAATTTATTCGTGCTTTTGGAACGCCTGAGATTACTTCAGAAAAGATGTCTCTCGCGATGGAGAACTTTATGATGGCATTGGTTTCAGATGATTCGAAATATGATCGATACCTCGTTGGAGCAGCTGTTTTAACGGCAAGTGAAGAACGTGGACGAGCATTATTCTTTGAGGAGTACAATGAGTTCTTTCCAGATCTTTCTGGTGCAGATTGTGCTCACTGTCATTCAGGAGCCAACTTTGAAAATGACCTGTACATGAATAATGGACTCGATCTTACGTCACAATTCGTCGACTTTGGAAGAGAGGACGCTACAGCAAATCCAATGGATCGAGCGAAATTCAAAGTCCCTACACTTAGAAACATCGAAGTAACAGGTCCATATATGCACGATGGAAGATTCCAAACCCTTGAAGAAGTGGTTAATCAGTATGATCATGGAATCAAGAATTCAACAACTGTTGATCCAGCAGTGTTAGCGACTTCGGCAACTGGACTTATGCTCAATGATCAGGATAAACAAGATTTAGTGAATTTCTTAAAAACACTTACGGATTACACATTTTTGAGCAATACTGCTTACTCCGATCCAAATTAAGAAATCAACTTCTCAAAGTACTTGAGACAAAAAATAATTATGAAAACTAAAAATAAATTTAATAAACTATTCCTCGCTCTGGGGTTGGTCATCTCAGCAAATGCTTCATTTGCGCAGTGTCCAGCAGGAGAAGCTGAGGTAACGATAGTCGTTCATTCAGACGATTACGGATACGAAGGTTACTGGCAATTACTCCCAATGGGAAATAGCTGCGGAACAGGAACAATTGCAGAAGGAGGAAACTTAACCATAGGTTGTTCAGGTGCAGGAGCGCAAGCCCAGACTCCAGGAGGGTACGGAAATAACGTAACCGTAACAGAAGGACCTTGGTGTCTTCCGCTTGGCAATCAATATGACTTGTTTTTTGCAGATGATTGGGGAGATGGTGGATTCTCTTTCGATATTATCGTAAACGGTTACCAAATTGAAACCTTCGATGGTGTTGGACTTGGAGGAACTTACACCTTCACAGTGGAAGAGCCGCCAGCTTATGATTTAAGCGTTTTTGGTTCAAATTTATACAGTTACGTTACCACAGGATCATATGATTTAGAAGCGGGTGTATTCAATGGTGGAACAACTGAAATTACATCGTATGATTTGAATTATTCGGTTGATAATGGTCCTACTTTTACACACTCTGTAACCGCTACGACCTTGGCTAATTATTCGAGTGAGCATGTGGATCACAGTATTCCAATCAACATTCCGACCAATGGAGTATATACAATTCGAATTTGGCCAAGTAATTTAAACAGTGGAAACACTGATTTGGTTCCTTCAAATGATACATTGACACGTCAAATTGAGGCAGGACCTGGTCGACCAAACATTATCGATCAGTACATTAATGTTGTAACGACAATCGAGACAGTTGCGAACGGTTCCAATCAGGTTAGTAAACCAACGGATTTGGATTTTCACCCAGTCCTAACCAACAATGAACTTTGGGTAACAAACAAAGGAACAGAAGGTTCTGGAGGTAGCACAGTTACAATTTACGATGCAGGACAAGCGGGGCAAACGAGTCTTTACAAACAAGACGGAAATGCATGGCACTTTATGTCACTTCCTACTGGTATTGCGTTCAGTCAAAATGGAAACTGGGCAAATTCTCCTGGTGTTTACGATGCAAATCACAACGGAGGAAGTGCATTTACAGGACCCGCACTTTGGTCTAGTGACATGAGTGTTTACGCTCAACCTTCAGGTGGAAATGGAAGTCATTTAGATATGCTTCATGTAAGTCCTTATTGTCAAGGGATTGCTGCTGAAAAAGACAATGTGTTTTGGGTGTTTGATGGTTACACGGGTGATATCGTTCGATATGACTTTGCAGAAGATCATGGTCCAGGTGCTTCGTTTCATGGTGATGCGATTATCAGAAGGTATTCTGATGATGCTGTTCTGAAAGATCCGAATGATCAAATCGTAAGTCACCTCGTGCTTGATGACAATGCACAATGGCTATATACTGTGGATCATGGAAATCAACGCGTGATTAGAATCGATATTACAACTGGATCAAATTTAGGCGGAGCTCCAAACTATCCTGGAAATGAAGCTGTATTTGAATATACTGAATACACAGGGTACACACAAGAAACCGTAATTACTGGTTTAGATAAACCTGCTGGAATTGATGTGATTGACGACCGCATGATCATTAGTGAATATGAATCTGGAGAAATTGTTATTTACGACATTTCTACATTGCCAGCAGTTGAAATTGAAAGAATCAGCACTGGACTGACGAGTATTCAAGGGATTAAAATCGGTCCAAGTGGTAAGATTTGGTTCGTTGATGAAAGCTCAAATGGCGTTTATAGAATTGAATCTAATGGATTAGGTCTTGCTGAGTCAACGATTGACTTTAGGATGTATCCAAATCCAACATCGGGCATATTGAACATCGTGCATCCTTCAATTTCTAGCGGAAATATTGAAGTTCGAAATGTAAACGGTGCCATTGTAATAAATCAAGAGGTAGAATCGAATTCAACATTATTGAATTTAGATGTACTTCCAGGATTGTATTTCGTTACCGTAAATACATTAAGCGGTACCGCAAGCACTAAAAAAGTAATTGTTAAATAGTAATCGAGCGGGTTGTATTGTTTAATGCGACCCGCTCTTTATGACTTCATTAACACATAATTAGAATAGATATCAGTATCTTTAAAACATGGTGAAAGTTTTCACATCCTTTTTTCTCATTTTCATAGTACTTCTAGGTACGATTGGAGTTAACTATGACTCCCACTATTGCGGTGGGGTATTGGTTGATCAACAGTTGTCAATCCTTCCTTCAGATTTATCTTGTGGAATGTCAGCAGATTTTGGAAATGAAATTAATTCATCCAATGAATCCTCGACCTACCTTTCTGAAGTTTGCTGTGAAAATCAACACCTTGGTTTTAATATCTCCGATGATTACAACGACTATCAAGCTACTAATTTCCAGTTCATCTCAAATAGTTCCTTTCCAGAATTAGAGGTAAACTATATTTCATTCACTCAGGGTCGGGATTATTGTTTTTTAGGATATTCCCCCCCTCCAAGATTTGAGAACATTCTCCTTGTAAAAGAATCCTTCCTTATTTGATTCATATCTGTTCAGATTTACTGATGTAAATTCTCTGGAATAGTTATGCCCAAATTTTTCTTTTAATCAAGTAAGGAAACAGATGTTAAACAAAATAATAAAGTTCTTTCTCGACAATAAATTGGTAGCATGGATCATGTTACTCATGTTTGTTCTCTGGGGCCTCGTAACCGCTCCTTTCGATACAGGTATAAACTGGCTTCCAAAAGATTCAGTTGCTGTTGATGCAATCCCTGATATAGGTGAAAATCAGCAGATCGTTTTTACGAAATGGGCTGGGAGATCTCCGCAAGATGTTGAAGATCAAATAACCTTTCCTTTGACTTCCGCTTTGCTCGGAATTCCTGGAGTGAAAAGTGTTCGGAGTAATTCGATGTTCGGTTTTTCGAGCATTTATCTCATTTTCGAAGAAGACATTGAATTCTACTGGAGTCGAAGCAGGATACTCGAGAAGCTCAATTCACTTCAAGCTGGATTGCTGCCTACAGGCGTTAAACCTTCATTAGGACCTGATGCAACCGCCCTTGGGCAAATCTATTGGTATACTCTTGAAGGAAGAGATCCCGATGGAAATGCGACCGGTGGCTGGGATTTACAGGAATTACGGTCAACCCAAGATTTCTATGTTAAGTACGGTTTGCAATCTGCTAGGGGAGTATCAGAAGTCGCGTCGATTGGTGGTTTCGTGAAAGAATACCAAGTAGATGCTGATCCTGAAAAAATGCGCATGTATGATGTCTCTTTGGAGAATCTGATGAAGGCAATCAAGGAAAGCAATTTGGATATTGGTGCTCAGACCTTGGAAATAAACCTTGCTGAATACTATGTCAGAGGCTTGGGGTACATCAAGAGTATTTCA
>NVXP01000091.1 GCA_002733985.1 Fluviicola sp.
TCAGTAGGAGAAAGAAGCGTCTGGTGGAGGAAGGTTTTAGAAGAAGTGAGAAAGGGAAAATCCAAAACGAACATTTTCTAAAGTGATAAATCTTGAATTGGAGAAGCATTAGATCCTAAGCGCTGTTTAAAGAAGTGCATAAAAACCATACAGGTTCTTTACTTCGGGATATTAATTAAGTTTAGAAAATCATATGCAAAGCTCAATCGCTTTTTTTATCTTCGAAAACTAGTTTTAGTTAGGGAGCTGTACGTTTCTAACGCTAAACCTTATAGCTCGATAGAAGCACTGTGTTAAAAAAGACAATCAACTTATTAGAACTTTTACTGCTAATAGCTATATGTGTTACTTGGGCTCAATTTTATTATAGCACAAATTCAACTCGACGATATTTCCATACTACTGAGGATTCGCTAAAGCGACTCATACTAGACTCACTGTTATACCTTTCACTATTTATACGAATTGTAACTCTAGCTCTTGAATTATTTGACATAGAGCGTACCACGATATATAAAATAAGAATACTCCCCATATGTTTGATCTTGTACCTTATTGGAATTTCATTTGATCTATATAGTTGGAGCTTATGGTATTATTACGCAAGCATGTATTTGTGGCTTATCGTTCTATTTTTCGCCCCCATATTGGTGTGGACTCTTAGGTTGATGAAAAAATAGACCCATCATAAGACCTTACGCTTCAAATGGTCTCATTTTCGGGTTGAAAATCTATTCTTAACTCAAAAAAACAACCTTAGTAGAAATCCCCACGTTGCGCAATCCATGCCGTTACAACTAATAAAACCACTCCCCTAAAACAGAACAAAAAAACCTTACCTCTAGGAGATAAGGCGTTTACCCAAACTTTAACTATTGCTTACTTGTTGAATTTCAATTTGTATCCTAGGGATAACGAAAAGTCATGTGTATACACTTCGTAATCTAGATTTGCTAATGAGTATGCTCCCAGATTGTAATTCGCTTCCAAATAGAACCCTTTATATTCCGCCCCAGCACCTAGTACAAATCCTCCTGTAATACGCGCACCGATGTCGTCTCCATCCATATCAACAGTTTCACTATACTCAGTCAATTCACTACTTCCATCTGATGATGTGTATTCACGTCGCATTGAGTATTTCGCTCCTGTCATAAATCCAGCATAGATTCCCGTTCTAGCATAGACTCTAAAATCTCCAGTCAGGATTGCAGTGTTCAAAACAATCGGAAGATCGAGATATTTCATTTTGTAGTTAACCGTATTTATTTCTGAATAGTTTCCTGAGCTGCCCTCAAACGAATACCCATATTCCATTTTATGCCCTCTAGTTTGGTATTTCACCCCTGTTTCCAAAGACAAACGATTCCCAAGTATAAATTCATAACCTACTCCGACATTAAAACCACTGACGTTCATATATTTAGAAGAACTAGTGTAAGTCCCTCCATTGTATGTCTCTGAGGATGTCTCGTTCGACATACCGGCCATTCTTAATGTTGACGTTGTAAAACCTCCGTTCATGTTTAATGATTGTCCGAATGATGCAGTTCCAATTAAAGTGAATGCTGCTAGTGCTGTTATTCTTAATGTGTTTTTCATAGTATTAATTTTTCGTTTACATATTTTCTACATATCAAATTTACGTCAGCTTTAGCCCATCACATTACTTGATTGCGCAATGCTGAATTATCTACTTGCGATTTTCACAAGTGTAGTTTTGTGGGTAAGGGAAAGAAGGTGGTTACAGCACAACCTTCACACTATATGGTGTTTACGTTTCGAATTGTCTCATTTTTCGGATTAACAAATCTATTCTTACATTCGATAAATCACCTTGGTAAAGAGCTACGCGTTGTTTGGCTTTACCTCTTAGCAACAATAGAAGGTTTCACTCCTAACCGTGTATGATGGACGTCCAGATCCTAGAGATTCCCAGATTAGATAACATTGCCTCTAGGTTCGTTCATTAGGTTAACTTGATGTTCAAGAAGCATGGGAAGGATCGTTATCTAAGACATGTTAGAAAAGAAATTATTCTCAATTCAAAAACACTTTTTCTACTCGCTGATCCGCATAAAGAATAAAATACACGCCAGATGAAGAAAACTCGTCAAGTTTTACTTTTTGTCCTGAAAGAGTATAAACTCCAATGATTTCATCAAGTTTGAAGCAGTTAGGTGCAATGATTCCATGTTCTTTTTTCTCACCATTGAAATCAACACTTAATAGACGGTAATAGACAGTATTAGCTGATGTTGAAGAAATCATTTTAGAATAATATGAACCAGTACCTTTTGACTCAATGTTCGTTCCAAGTTGTTTCCATATATATCCATCACTTGACTCTTCAATCTGGTAATGTGATATATTGATTTCAGTAATTGATTCCCATTCAATTTTACTACAATCCCCAATAAAGTAAGCTAATTCCGCCGCTAGAATGATTGGACAAGCGCTAATGATTTGGATAGAGGTATCTAAACACCCATTAAAGTCAACTGCAACAGAATATATCCCTTCGCCAAAAGTTTGAAAAGATGGATCATTCGCCCCCACAACAGGGATTCCGCCATCTAACCATTGGTAAGAGTCAAATTCATCTAAGATTGAGATAGAGTCTAAGCAAGTTTCAGCTGAAGAACTATTAAAGATCGTTGTTAACTGAATTTCAGGGAACTTCACAAACCCCGAATAATAGCCTGCTGAACCCGCTGCTCCATTTGCAGTTATTGATCCCACTGCCATCGGAGCTGTTGATGTAACTTTTATGTTCCCTGTTAATCCAGTTTCCTTATAGCTTACCCATCCCGTATTTCCAGTAACTGATTGCGGTAATGCTGCTGGAGGTGAACCATTCACAAGAACAGTTGCCCCAGAACGGGTAATAATGAAAATTCCACCACTCATTATTAATCCATTATTATTTTCAATGAAAGGAATCTCATTAATTTCTTTGGGCATTCTACAACTGATTGGAGGAATGAGATTTAACCCCACTGTATTTTTGGTACTCGCACCTCTTAACTGCTGATAACAATAAACTGGATTTGACGTCTCTATGTACATATTATTGTTTGCTGAGTAGTTAAATCCATCTATGATATAATATTCACCTGCATTAATGTTAGCAACAGTTGCTCCTCCATTTATTGCAATGTCAGTATTGTTTTGAGTAGCAATGATAATTACCTTTTCAATAATCAGATTGTTAAGCGATGAGTTTCCGGAAACTACTATGTGCTCTGTTCCGATATAATCTGTTGATACAGCTTGTTCCAACATTAAATCTTTGGCTGTAGCATCTGTATCTCCCCCTAAAGAATGACCATTATTTACGGCAATCTTTTTATCAGATAATATTTGTGCCCCAATGAACCCACAAACATTTGCAGAAGATTGATCTGAAAGACACTCAAGAACATACGATTCACCAGCATTTAAATTGATCAGGATCGTATTTGCTGTAATCGCATTTGGAACCAATCCTTGCCTAAAGACACAATTAACATCATATCCAGAAATAGTAATTGATGTATTATCTTCTGTAGCCATTATGCCCAGGTAAGCATTCTTGTGATTCATTGCTACAGTATTAGGAAAGCCACCCCAAAAGAATTCTGTTCCAAGAGCAGCTTGTCCTTTTGATGTGTAAACATCTGTCTGAATGTCATTGGTTGATTTTGCTTTATACGTTACTATAAACTCATCTGTACTAGTCAATACAAAACCTTTATCTGTTTGAATAATTCCGGTTTCCTCATCTAACAATGAAAGTGCATTGAATGCAAGGGCTAATGTAATTGTTGATGGACTACCATTTACAACGGAAAAAGGGCTACCTACGATAGGCACTCCATTTCCTGTTGTTACCGTAACTGAAATAGTTACTACAGATGGCGTTGATAAAATAACTTGTGATTGCCCTAAACTATTACCATTAATAATTGTTGATTTAATGGGCGGTAAGTAATGAATGTTATCCAGTTGCGCTGTAGATTTATATCCTGTAGCTAGCATAATCAGACATACAAAAATGGTCTGTATAAAAGTTGTAGTTGAGTTTTTCATATCCCTTGAACTCATTTAATTTAGTAAGTGTGTTGATACTTACAAAGGTGCAATGAGAATCGGGTTCAGCCCAATTTACACATACTACAAACCTCCTACATCGGCTTATAGCAAGCCATTCAGGTGCTCTATCAAATCTTCTTCTTTCGAAAGTTTCATTTTTTTCTTGATCCTATAACGTGTAATTTGAATCGCTTTTGGAGTTACATTTCTAAGAGTAGCTATTTCCTTAGTACTAAGTCTCAAAAGATGAAGAGCACAAATATCGATGTCATTTTGTGTTAACTCGGCGTATTCACCTTTTAGTTTAGTAAATAAATTGCTGTTTATTTTTTCAATATCCTGTTGCAGATAGCTTAACCGACTGTCCAAATTTTCATAGGAATTAAAATTCGCTAGGTGCATTTTTAAAGCTCTTCTTATCTCGTCAGAATCGAGCTCCATAATTTTCTTGAGACCTTCTTGTTGATCATTGATAAACTCACGTTTCATAACTAGATTCGTCGCAAAGTTCCCTAAATCTTTATTCACGTTATCTAATTCAAGTTTCAGTGTTTTTTCTTCCATCTTCAACTCGTTCACTTTTGACAGCATCAGTTCTTGGTTCAATTTAAATAGTTCACGTTTCTTTTTCAAACGCAGGATAAAAAAGAGCAGTGTCACCAATGAAAGCACTATAAGGGAAATAGTTAACCACATTAAAAACTGATTTTTTTGCTTGGCAACTACAATTTTTTCCTCCTTAATTGAGAGGTTCTCTTTAATCAAGTTGATTTGATCAAATTTCATTTTAGACAATAAATCGGAACGCCCTTGCGAATGAGCAATAAGACTATCCTTATCGATTGAAGCCAATTCAAAATAATACCTGGCTTTCTCAACTTCTCCTAACTTCTCGTAATATTCGGCTTTAAAATCATTAAATAAAGCAAGAGTCGAATGATCAAGAGTTGGAGACAGATAGAATAGATCAAGGTAGAATTTACAACTATCCATTTCTCCCATTTCCTCATATGTTTTAACAAGGTAATAATACGAGTTTACATACGGAAACCAATTAACTATTGAAACCGTATCTAAAATGACAATTCTATAATGATAAATCGCTTCAAGGTATGCCTTTCTCTCATATGAGACATTGCCTAAGCCCATGTGTATAAAATCTTTATTCTGCCTTCCTTTAATCTCATCTGTTTCATTTTTCACCTCATCTAATGCACGATTTAGGTAAAATTCGGCAGAGTCTATTTGATCCAAATCTTTATATATATTACCAATATTCAAAAGTGTCGTATAATCTGTTCCATTATCATCCAAGATATCTTTTAAAAATGGAATAGATTTTTCCTGTTCACCTAGACTCCAATACAAAAACAGAAGTAGCTTATTACATTCATATGTCGAAATATTCAATTGTGATTGGATTTCTATCGCTCTCAATAAATATGATTCTGCAGACCTGTAATCCTCAAAATCAAGATAGAGATATGTGAATGCAATGTTCAAGATTAACGAATCTTGTCTTGTTTTTAATTTACCACTAGCTTCAAGGTTATGACAAGCTTCAAAAGCGTGAATAAAATCATGGTTCTTGTACAAATCAACAATCAGAAGTGCTTCGTTGAGAACTTTTCTCCTTGGCTCTGAAGCCTGATTTGTTTTCTTTTTGAGTAGTTTAATATACTTGTGATACCGCTCGTATTTTACTTTTACTTCTGGGTAGGGAGCTGAGTCCATCACTTTGATAAAACACTCTGATACTTCTTGTGCGTTAGAAAATTTTGGAAGAGACATTGACAATATGACTATCAACCCAATAGGCCGAAGAAATACACCTATGTACTGTAGTTTTGTCATATTACTAAAGCTAACGAAAGTTAACTAATGGTACAACGCTTACTAAGGTTAATCTTAGTAAGCGTTGTACATTTTCAAGAGCGAAGCGCTAAAAACGTATTGACTTATATTAAAGACGAACGCTAATATCACCTGACCAACAATTAGTTAAAAACAACTACGGGTAATACGAATGAACCATTCATTGTATCCACAATTAAAAAATATTTTCCGGAAGAAATTTTAGGAAGCTTCATTGTTACCACCTCACTATCTACACCTTCTTTTACCAAAAGAACCCTTCCAAAAACGTCTGTTAATTGTAGACTTTCAATTAACGACAGAGCTTTCACATTGATTATGTCGCTTGCTGGATTCGGGTATACCAGACAAAAATCAGTATCCAACTCTTCCGATCCCAAATTATTGACTAATGTGCATGCAGATGTATCTGTGCAGTTAACATCTGTAACAATCACRGCGTATTCTCCATTGGCAGTTGCAATRTAATTTTGATTYRTTTCACCCGTTAATAACTGCATGGTATTACAATCTAGCCATTGATAGGTAATACCATTCGCATTTGCTACTAATTCTGGTGAATTGTTTGTTACACTATTATCGATTGAATGAATGGTTAATTCCAGATGTACCGTTGAATCACATCCATTTTCATCGACCAAATCATATACCGCTGTGTTATTGTTCGTTGTATAAGTGTTTCCATCAATCCATGTAAATGAATCATTACAAACAGATTGGACATCTGTCCCTGCCTGCACATTAGAACATGGTAAATAGCGCTTTCCAACGACCTCTACCTCAGCGAAAGCAAGTTTGTTATTCCCAATTGCTTGAATCCTTAAGAATTGTCCTTTGGCCCCTATACTATCGAGTGAAAATTTTCGAGTGGGGATATTATCTTTCAAAAATGAATAATCAGAAAGTGCTATAGCGTCGGCCAATCCGAGGTTTCCAAAGGCTGTATCAGAAATAAGCACATAAAAATCTTTAAAGTGAGTTGATACCAACTCGATGTCCGATCCATTTAATTCTACGGTATTCCATAGGTCAATAAATTCAATTTCTTTAATTTCTCCAAAGTCTAAATCATACCATGGTTCTAACTCAACATTTGTTGCAGAAAAAGACCCTACAGGAACCAATCCTTGTTGATAAATTTGTGCATTAATGCGACCATTGTTATTGCCATCAATTGCCTTCCAAGCAGATGCATCAATCGAAGCGGTATCGTATACAATTGAATTATCGGTACTGCTTTGGTCTACCGTTGCTAAACGACTTATTATTTGTAAGCTTGGTTCAAAATTGGCCAAGGGTTCAATGGTCGGCGAAGCATAAACTCCTACTGTAGGTGGATTTTGAATCTTTACGCGAATCGGGAACGTTTCATATTCGTAGGTACGTCTATTAGGTAAAAGCTCTTCAATCTTGAAATACAAATCTCCAGTGGTCACATCCTCATAAACACCATTCTGAGCGACATATTCATCCAATTTTTGCTGTGATGCAAACTCATAAATACGTTCGGGATAATCAAGGCGCTCCGTCCCTTGAGCCCAAGCTTGCTTAATTCCCATATCATGGCTTCCCAAATCATCTGTGATGATACCATCTATTTCGAAGCGAAGATCATTCCCTCCATAATCAACTGTAAGTCCAGTTGAATCTAAGATTGTAAACGTAACGGGGCGATTTGTTAGATCGCTTGAGCTAAGATGAATTGGATTATCTGAATGTTCCGTATAAGAAAATGTGGAATTTGGGTCATCCGTTAAAATTTGATAAAACTCTCCAACATTATCCGTTACAAGATCAATGAAATACCACGGGGTAAATCCATTATTTCGAATCTTTACATTTCCATTCCAGGTTTCTACTAGTTTTGAAACAGTGACACCGTGTCCAAGATCGACAAGTTTTATATTTTCAAAAACATGATTGTGCGAATGTTTCCAAAGGTAAGCTCCTACACTAGTCAGGTATTTACCAGAAATGAACACATCTTTAAATGAATAGTCCGCCTGATACGTTATCGATATTCCTTGATTTACCCCCCACGCTACAAAACCATCAAAAACCGATCTGGATTCATGGTTTAATCCCATATCACGTTCGATTGATCGCAAGCCTCTATTACACCATATTACGGTTGTATTTTCCATAATCAAAGCGACCTCCACAGGCATTACACCATCTCCTTCAGAACTATATCCATTCTTACTAAGAGGAAATTGATCAAACTGATAATCCGGGCGTACCGTCGCTAGAGCTTCAGAATCTACTCTATCAAGGTTATTGATAGATGGATTTAAGTTAACCACTCCAACACCAGCCGCGGCATTTGAAATTACATTCCCTCTACAAACTACAGCTCTTCCTTTCATTGCTAAGCCCTGCCCAGAATACAAGTAATCATCGTGAAACAACGCAGCAGTGTACGGACTCGTATTGTGGCCTTGTGAGATATTGACAACTAGGTTATCATCCCAAAACCCTGTTTCACTGCCTGTTTCAGATACAATACCAGCTCCCGTAACATTATAGACAAGGTTACTAGAAACAGTTGCATGTGAATCGTGGTGTGTAATTCCCCATCCTGGGTTTCCTTCTACTACATTCCCGGTAACGTAAACCATATTCACACCATTTTCTGCACCTGTCTTATGCAAATGAATAGAATAACGCCCTCGCATATTCGTGATTTTCTCAGCAGGGTTTAATCGCATTTCAGAACATTCTTGGCCCAACGCAGATATTTTTGAAGTAAAGACATTCGGAACTAACCAATTGTTCCAAACAAAATCATCGGTTAATCTCGACTTGTCCGTTCGACCCATATCAACAAAAGCCGCATTTCTCACTTGAACATTCGTTGGATTGAACATTGCCATAAAGTGTCCGCGTTGGTGAATCATATTCGTCATCCCTGATTTAAAAACAATATTTCGAGTCAAATTTCCTACATAGCAATGCAAGGTGTCTTGAGGACGTCCTTCATGGTTTTTCTGTAAATTGCTTGAACAAGTAATCGTAGTTCCCGATATTGACTGAATTACACGTTCATCTTCTCCATTCGAAAGGGCTCCCATATTCCCCCCATGAGTGACAATAATACGGTCACCTACCTCCCATCCAATGGGTGTAGTAGCGACTTCAATGAGCGCTTGACCCAATAATGCATCTTGAGAAAGTTTCAACATATTTTGCTTCTCTCGTCCTATAATTTCGAGCTCTCCCATTACATTTATCCCCAATGATACTTGTGTTGAATCCCAACTATACCTCCCTAAAACACCAGGCCCATCATCGAGTACACCAATAGCAGTTTCTACAACCGAAGTATTTCCTGCCAAAGCTTCAGCGTATGAATCAAAACGATAATCTGGACCAACTTGATAAGACACTTCTTGAACTGGAGCACCATCAATAAAATGGTTTTGCGCATTACTATTCCATATCATCGGATAAGGTAGATTTCCTGCTTTGTACGCCTCAATATCAAACGGCAATATTGTTATATCGATGGATCCATCTCCAGCTGTTGATGCCAAAAACTTCACTACAGAATTCCCCATACCTATGAAAGTATCGAAGGACAAGGTAGTCGTTTGACCAACATTTGTCTGCTTACAAATAAATGTACCTTCAACTCGAATGGCAAAAATATGCTCGTTTGATTGCCCCTCATAATCTACTTGAATACCATTGGGAATAAAAACGATGGCCGCATTAGAAGGAATCGTACCAGTATCCCATGTTGTTCCATCAAACCAACTTCCAGTTTGAATTGCTGTATGTGTCGCTGTGTTCGTTGGAATCAATGTAGACATGTTCTGTGCGAATAGTTTCATACTGAACAGCAAAAAGATTGATACACTCAATAAATTGACTCTTAGTTTTTTAGTTCGTTCCATCATTACTCGATTGTTTTTCGATATCGAATGTAGTGCATAATATCGTGTGAAGTGAGGAGAATTATAGCTTGTAGTACGGTTGTAGTACCCTGATTTTTCGTAGAGAACACTACCCAGCGTAAGTTTGCTCCAACAAATAAAACGTATCAATATGAAAATGAATAAAATACGCACAGCAATCTTTTTAGGATGTTTATCATTAATGAGTTCAAGTAGTATAGCACAATACGAGTTAAGCTGGAAAGCATCGATTAACGGAGTTAATCATGAAGACTGTCGTGGAATGGTAGAGTCGAATGACCATATATATGTAGTTGGAAGACTTGAGGGTACAACGACACTCAATGATTCAACTACATTTCAAACTGCAAGTACAAATGGCGGTTCAGATATATTTCTGTACAAATTAACTAAGGATGGTCAATTTGTTTGGGTAAAAAGTATGGGAGGTACACTTAACGAACAAGGTGTTAACATAACTGCCGATGTAAATGGTAATATTTATATCTGTGGTTTTTATGAAAGTGATTTTGATATTGACCCGGGTACAGGAACAACGCAGTTAATCTGTTCCGGAGAACGCGATGCCTTTATAGCGAAGTTTGACCCAAATGGCAACCTATTGTGGGGTAATAGCTTTTCTGGAACTCTCTCCGAACAACCTGAAGGAATAGAAATAACGCCAAGTGGAATCTTAATTTCAGGAAGATTTGAAGGAACTGTAGATTTCGATCCTGGGGTTGGAAACCTTTCCCTAACATCTAACGGATCGAATGACATCTTTGCTGTAAAACTTGATTTAAATGGAGATTTCCTATGGGCTAATTCATACGGTGACAATGCAAATGATATTTCTTGGGAGATCTCTGCAGATGTAAACGACAATGTATTTGTTATTGGAACGTTCAAAAACACTATCGATTTCAATAATGGAAACCCAAATGGATCATATGTGTCGAATGGACTAGCAGATTTATTTATTCTAAAACTGGATAACTTAGGGAACTACCTATGGAGTACTGCCATAGGAGGACCTGGTGATGACAATGCAAAGGATTTGGCTTTTGACCTTAATAACGACTTGTACATTTCAGGTTTCTTCAAAGATACAGTGAATTTTGATCCAACAGGAACACCAACTGATATACTATCCTCAGGTGGGAAAGATGCCTACTTGATGAAACTTAATACGAATGGAACATTAAATTGGATAGAGACATTTGGTGGCACAGGTGATGAAATCGGAAAAGGGATTGCTTTCGATTTGGAAAATAATGTTTATCAAGTGGGGACATTCCAGTCTTCGCTAACAGTTTCAGGAAATACGTATACTTCTAATGGCTTAAGAGATTGTATTATTCGTCAATTAGATGAACAAGGAACAACTATTTATTCCAATGTATACGGTGGTGCTGGTGAAGATTACATCAACGGACTTATTGTGGATGCCGACACCAGTTTTTACTTTGACGGCAAGTTTAACGATGCCATGAATATTGATCCTATTGGAACAACCATGTTACCAACCGAAGGTGATTATGATGGTTATATCTTTAAATGGTCACACCCTACTCCTTCTACAGTAGGAATGATTGATGAACAAAGTAAATATATTGTTGCATACCCAAATCCATGTGACAATATGCTCAACATTGTTAATATAGAGAGGTATACCGCTATTGAAATAATTGACCTTCAAGGAAGATCACATGGCATTTTCCCTGTTGACGAAAATGATTCGCAGATAACACTGGAAACAAGTCATCTATCATCAGGAACTTACTTCATTCGCCTTGAAGGATTGAATAGTATTCAGCATACGATTACAATTCAAGTTAAATAATTATCGAGCAAATAGATTAAAAACTACATTTCAAAGTAGGTTATTCTAGCATATTAATGAATTCAAGTTACCAGTTCAACTTTGATTCAGATACTTTCATGAGAACCTTACTTTGAAATGTTTAATAAAAAAAATGAAAAACTATCTCTTCGGACTCTTCATGTTATGTATGCATCTATTTTGTAATGCACAGATAACTTATTACGTCGATCAACAAAATGGTAATAATTCTAATAATGGAATATCAACAACATCTGCATTTGAATCAATTGGTTCAGCTATAAACATAGTGAGCCCTGGAGATACTGTTTCTATTATGGGAGAATATAAAAATGAGAGCTTCAATCCAAGCTATTCATACTCTAATGAACATGATCCTCATTTATGGCATGGCGAAAATTCAATTAAGATTAATAATCTACATGGTACTGCGTCTAGTTATATTACACTAAAAGCGTATAGTAGTAATACCATATTAAGAGGTGATGGCGCAAATATATTTAGAGTGCTAAACTCTTCATATTTAAAAATTGAAGGGTTTGAGATAAAAGGACAAGTTCCAAACATCCCTATTTCCACGGCGAATGCTTTACAGTTCGTTTACATTGACATTAATAATGTAGGAGACCCAAACGATCCTACAGCCGGGGAAATACAATTCAGAGATCAGGATTGTATAAGTAACTGTATCCCTGGCGCTGTTGTTGATGGAGAAATATACTCGAATCTAAGTGGAGTTAACGTTTCAAGACCATCATACATTGATACACGAGGGTTATATTTAAGCCATGTCCATCATATTGAAATTACAAATAACGTGATTCATGATATGCCTGGCGGAGGACTTAGAGTCTCGAATTGTGAGGACATTAATATTGTTAATAATGAGGTATTTGCATGTTCTAGAAAATCATTCTCAGGTACCCATGCATTAGTGGTTACTAAAGCCACAAGTACACGAAACACGGATGATTATAGAATTAAAATTTTAAGAAATAAGATTCACCATAATTTCAACGAGCAATATTCATGGTCTCCATCAAAAACCATTATAACACCGCGTATTGATGAAGGTAAAGGGATATCTCTTCAAAGAAACGAAACCACTTACGACAACAATAATTCCATAAATATAAATTGGGAAAACGGAAGGATATTAGTCGCTAACAACATTTGCTATTACAATGGGTTTAGTGGCGTACATAGCAATGATGGTAACAGAATAGATATGATTAATAACACGTGCTATTTTAATTCTTACACAAAATCTATTACTGAAGGAGCAACATCTGGTAATGGAGGGAATATTGGAATAAGTGCACAAGGTGGTTCAGATATTAAGATTATTAATAATATTTCAATCATCGACTCCGGGTTAAGTAAGTCTGCAATTGCTTCTAACTTATCTATCGCTGATGGTCTGATAGTCAAAAACAATCTTATTTATGGCACTTCGCAAAATGGAACAACAGGTATTATTGAAGAAGACCCAGATGTAGTGGCCGTTCAAATAAATACTCAAATGTTAGATCCTCTATTCGTTGATCCTCTCAACTTTGACTTCTCGCTCCAGCAAAACTCTCCAGCCATAGACAACGCGGACATTATTAATGCTCCAATAGATGATTATTTTGAAAATCCTCGTGATACATACCCTGACATTGGTGCTATTGAGTATAATTCAAATTTAGGTTTGACTAATTGCGATCCTAATTCAATCTCTTTCTTTCCGAACCCAGTAAATAATCAATTCACAGTTCAAGCGACAATTGGCGGAACTCTTTCCCTGTATAATCAACAAGGAAAATTAATCATGAATCAAGCGCTATCTGCTGGAGAATCTACAATAAATACGGAGTCTATATCTAACGGAATCTACATCTGTATCTTCACATCTGGAAGTGGAGTCAAAGAGGTTCAAAAACTTATCAAGTTTTATTAATATGACCCAATTGAAACTAAAAAAAGAGGTGAAAAATAATATTACCTGTACTTGTTGTAAAAAGAATGATCATGTGTGGAGCGAAGTGTATTATGTTGATTGTTCGGTGCTAAAGCGAGCCGAAAATGTATTTATCAGTTGGTGTAAAGAGGCAAAGAGATCCGTTCTATCGTGTATTGATCAATAAATGGAGCATTACTCCTTATTCGTTTTTACTATGAGTATAAGAGTCGTTAAAAAACAAACGGGTTCATATCAAATGACATGAACTAAAATTAGCGTAGGTTGTATCAAAGAGTATCACATGAACGATGAAAATGCCTATTTTTGATCAACTCCAACATAAACACACCTACATGACGCCAGCTATTAAAAAGTACATACTAGTCGTTTTCCTATTTATTTTTAATTCACCAGAAGTATCAGCTCAGGACGATCCAACTATCAACGTAACAGAAGTTTCCACCAAAAAAAAATACGGAAGGGATATAGAAACGCCAATTATGGTAGGAACAGTTGCAAATGAATACGAATATCTTAGTCAATTGTGTGGCCCAAATGGAGAAAAAATCAACTACGAACGAATCGATAGTTGTTGTGAGTTCGTATGTCCATCGTGCCCAATGGGGGCAGGACTTTTAGATGAGTGGGAAATCCGATATAGTGGATTGAAAAAACCAATAATTATCTATATAAATGGATATTTATATGACAACCCGATGGCACCTAAAAAATTAGGGCTTAAATCACAGAACTAACTATTCCATTCTTTCATCAAACACCTGCCCTATTCATAGCAATTGATATGAACTCAAATTCGCGTAAGTTGTACCAATAAGAAAATTTATCATGAAATTATTCTGCCTGATACTATTAATGACCTCTTTGAATACTCACGCTCAATCAAGTCCCCAAGCATCTAAGAACAGAGAGTTTGTAATTGATTTTGACTATTGGGAAGGATGTGAAACAGGGATGTCACCTTGTACGCCGCTTAAATTTAAACGAAGTGCCGAAATGGATTCAATAAATTTGGTTATGCCATGTGGAGGAACTGCCACGACAGTTAAATTATTTAAAGAAGGCTCTGATAAACCAATAAGAACAACGAGCATTGGTGCTAATGAATGTCCTCCAACTTTCGATTTAACGGGTTTGCCGGATGGAACATATTCTGCTTACATGATTGCTTGTGGACTTGGAGGCGAAGTAGTGTTCAAGCTCGCCACAGAATAAAGACAGCTACTAACTGCACCTATTTATCATTCTCCTCTTCAAGAAACTAGTAATGCTAGAAATCCACACGACTTTTGAACCTTGTCCTCATCGGACATGAGGAACAAGGTTCAAAACTTCATACATTAGATGCTATAAATATAAGCGATAGAAATTCCCGTTGCCACAATTGATATGGTGTCAATCAATCCTGAAATAAGCATTTCCTTAGGAGGTAAAATCGACCAGCCAGAAATAACTAAATGTACCGACACGAAACTCATAACTCCGGAAAAAAGTCCCAAAACAGTACCTTTCACTAACCAACTGGCTTCCAATGCAAAATATGGATAGGCTAGCACCATCATTAAAGTAATTAGGAAATACCCAACAAGTAAAGGAGCCATTTTCAGATCCTCTTTCTTTCTTTCAAATTTGCTCATCGCATCATGAACCAATGGTTTCCCAATAAATTTTGCGGCTAAGGTTCCAATCAAATTGTTCACGATAAAACCAAATAAAAGACTCAAACTAAACTGTAACATAACTCGTATTTTTATTAAAATTATTTGTACTCTTTGATTACTTCTGAATAATTATCCTTACTCACGGTCTTCCCTGTTTCTAAGTAATATTTCATACCAAAAAGGTGTTTCTTAATGGATTTACCCAACTGCCCTTTCATCAAATATTTCATGAAACTTGGAGAGAATGAATTAAGCGAGGTCATTCGTATTTCTGTCATTTCGTCCCCAATTGAAGCTAACTCATATGTTGCGGACATTTCATTTACAAATGGCAAGTTGTGCTTCGTAACGACAACGGTAAAGCTGTCAATTTCATTCACTTCAGTTATTTTTTCGTCTAGATTTAACTTGTCGGTGAACTTGCAATGCCTTACACAGTTCAACTCACCTTTGGTCGCGTTATGCATGTAATTGGATGACTTCATTGTTGGATTGTGGACATGAATATCTCCATATTGATTAAATAACACTTCCCAGACTTTTTCTTTTGAAGCATTAACGACCTCTTTAAATTCTGTTTTGTTCATTTTTGTTTCGTTTATACTTACTAAATCATTATTTTTACTTTCAATTCGAAAGCAAATATATAAATTACTTTCATAATGAAAGCGAAAAAAGAAAAAATTATCTTTAGATCAGACTGCCCCATAAGTTCTGCATTGGATTTATTTGGTGATAAATGGTCGCTCTTAATTATCCGTGATTTGGTCTATTTTGGAGAAAGAACCTTCAAAGATTTTTCGGGTGCCGCCGAGAAGATTTCATCTGCGCGTCTATCCGACCGTTTATGTAAACTTGAGGTACTCGAGTTGATTATTAAGTCCAATCACCCGACAAATAAAAAGGTCTATTTGTACACGCTTACACCAAAAGGGATGGACTTATTCCCTGCTATTGCGGAATACGTCAAGTGGAGCAATAAGTATTTGAATGACCACATAGCTGAACCTGCGAAAGAGTTTGCCCAAAATCTTGAAAAGGATAGAGAAGGCACTCTAAATCAGTTTATGAAGAGGTAATCTCCGTTTGGAAGTACACACTATTACACGGCTTTATGTTTCATAGAGTCAATTTTGATAGAGAATCATTCTTACCTATAATAGAAAATCTTGGTTTTAGAATCCATGCGATTTCTTAACCGAGGAACAATAGCAATAATTGAAAATGAAGAACTACCTACAATCATTCAATATCCTAACAGATGAAGAAATTGATTCTTTCCTAGAATTACTAGTTCCTAAAAGCTTGAAAAAGGGAGAGTTTTTTATCACAGAGGGCAAAACGTGTAAACAGGTTGCCTTCATTATTTCAGGTTTGTTCAGATCATTCTATTATTCATCTGAGGAAGAAGATGTAACGTATTGCTTCACTTTTGAGAATACATTTCTCACCGCCTACTCCTCTTTCATTACACAACTACCTACGGATGAAAACATTCAAGCTTTATCCGATGTTGACCTATTGATTATTTCAAAAGAAAAAATAGATCAACTTGAATCTTCCAGTGCGAATTGGCTCAGGCTTTTCAAATTCATAGCCGAAAATGAATACCTAAAAATGGAAAAAAGAGTATTCATGCTACAGAGGGAATCTGCGGAAACGAGGTACAATGATTTATTGGAAAATCATCCTGAGTACTTGCACTCAATTCCTCTCAATTATTTAGCCTCATATTTAGGCATTACACCTCGGCATTTAAGTAGAATCAGAAAGTCCATCGCTTTATAGACAAATGTCCTTTTCAGACGAGTTAAGTCTTCATTCCTTTGTATCAAATTAAAACACAGAGAATGAAAAACGTACTAATAATTAATGGACACCCAGATAAAGAGAGTTTTAATCATGCACTATCCAACGCTTATCTGGAAGGTACGGTCAGCACCAACGCTGAAGTGGTAACGCTAAATATTGCCGATTTAGAATTTAGCCCAAACCTCCAATATGGATATCGTCAAAGAACAAATTTGGAACCTGATTTACTTATGGCTATTGAAATGATCAAAAAAGCAAATCACATCGTTTGGATATTCCCAATGTGGTGGTATGGTTCCCCTGCACTATTGAAAGGGTTTATTGATCGCACCTTTTTACCCGGAATTACCTATGAGCCTGTTCCTGGGAAACCATTTCCTATAAAATTAATGAAGGGGAAATCCGCTAGAATCATTATCACATCAGATACTCCAAAATGGTACAATCGCTTTGTCATGAGAAGTCCTACAATCAATCAATTCAAAAGAGGAACCTTACTTTTTTGTGGCTTCAGTCCTGTCAAAGTAACCTACATAGCTCCAATAAAAGATTCACATTTAGAGTTCAGAAAAAAATGGTTAAAAAAAGTATCTTTATTAGGTCAGGATTTAAAATAAAACATTCCTACCTTATAGTAGGAAAATCTTGGCTTGGAGTCCTTGCATTTTTTTAGCTACCAAACATTGTTATTTATGTAATGAAATATGAGCACATCAACTAAAAGTCACAGTCATGCACACGAAGCCCCTGATTTTAGTAATGTTAATCGTGCCTTTTTTATTGGTATTGCTCTAAATTCAATCTTTACATTAATCGAGTTTATTGTTGGGTACAGCACCAACTCCTTGGCTCTTATTGCTGATGCAAGTCATAACTTGAGCGATGTAACCAGTTTGATCCTATCCCTAGTCGGGTTAAAACTAGCCCAAAAAGCAAGCACAAGGGCTTACACCTATGGATACAAAAAGGCATCTATTTTGGCGTCATTGATCAACTCAATATTACTGGTAGCAATTGCCATTAACATTTCGATTGAAGGGATTGAAAGATTAAATTCACTTCCAGAAATAGCAGGAATAGCAGTAATTACAACTGCATTTATTGGTGTGCTCATTAATACCTTCTCGGCTTTTTTGTTCTACAAAGGACAACAGAATGACATTAACATTAAAGGGGCATTTTTACATCTTTTAGTTGATGCCTTGGTATCTGTCGGAGTAATGGTTTCTGGAATAATCATGTATTACACCGATTGGAATCTAATCGACCCAATAATCAGTTTTATTATTGCAATCGTCATATTAATTTCTACTTGGAGTTTACTCAAAGAAAGTCTCAAATTGATATTAGATGGAAAGCCGAAAAATGTTGATTTCAATAAGGTCCAAGAAACCATCTTGAGTACGAACCAAGTTAAAGACATACATCATGTACACATATGGGCTCTTAGCAGTTTTGAAAATGCCTTAACGGCGCATATCGTTTTTAAAGAAAATACACCTGTTGAGGAATATGAAACGCTTAAAAAAGAGATTAAAGCGAAACTTGCTAAAGAGAACATTAGTCATGTGACTCTTGAAGTCGATGAATCAGTTGAAGATTGTAATGAAAGAACTTGTTGATCAAACGCCAAAATCAAGATAGCTTGACCTTATTGGCTTCGAAAGATCGCTTAGAGTTACATACAATCTAGACACAATAAGTATGTTTCAATGGTTAATCCTTCACTACCGGTAATATCACCTTACTATCTCCAAATACCTTGTGCTGCGCAGATTCAAAATCGGAATCTACGGCTTCGTAAATATTCTCGATATACTTCTGTGGGTTTAAATCAAACAGGGGAAACATCGAACTTTGAATTTGAATCATGATGCGGTGTCCTGGCTTAAACGTGTGTAAGACTTCGAGTAAAGGCACTTGAATGGCAGTTTTTTCTCCAGGAATCAAGGGTGCTGGCGTTTCAAACGATTCATGGTAGCGTCCACGGATATACCCACAGCGAACTAGATGTTGGAATCCATTCATTTTAACTCCCGGTTTGTCTGTTGCTAGTGGCAGTCTGTCCATTGGAAAAACATCAATGATCTTAACGTACAAATCCGCATCTTCATGATCTGAAGCAAATTGAATCAAGGCCTTAATCTCTCCTTGCACCGTGATGGAATTCTTTAGTGGTTCAGAAACAAATGAAAGTACATCTGCACGTTTAGAAACAAAACGTTGATCGTCTGTCATGTAATGTTTTGGAGCGAGGATGTGAAAATCGTCCTCTTTCAAAAATGGAACGGGATGGTCAGGATCTGAGATGTATGTTGTGCTTTCTGTCGTGAGCTCCTCAGACAAACTCCCATTTGGATTCAAGTAAAACGTCAATTCCTCGAGGTCATCATCAAAGGGATCATCTTGGTAATTCACCCATTGCTTACTCCCAGTATCAAATACACGCGCTCTAAAATCCAATGCCGTTCCTTTTTCCTTTAAATGGAATTCGAAATACTTGAACTCTACCTGCTCTTGATAATTCTTGGAAAGGTCATCACCGTAAAAGATATCTCCTAAATAGTAAGCAGTATCTCTGCGTTTTGGATGTCCGTGTGACCATGGTCCCAATACTAATTGTGCGTTTGATTCTGGCGCATCTGCAGCCATTTTCTTGAATGAATTAAGAATCCCGTACAAATTCTGTTCATCGTTCCAGCCGCCCACAACCAAAGTTTGGCATTTGCTTTTGTTCAAGTATTGAACCCAATTGCGCTCCTGGCGGTATGCGTCATAATTAGGATGTGCCATGATGTTCTTCCAGAAAAAATTAGTTGAATCGATCAAATGTAGAGCATCACTTAGGGCTCTGTGCTTGAGGAAATAATCGTAATAATCTTCCATTTCGTGGATTACCATTAATACGAGAAGACCCTGATAACAAAGGCGTGATACGTTCAGCAACATTGAGAGCCTCTTCCAATTGACTTACAATTTTTGGCTCAGAAATTGTAAGCTCTGACATTAAATTGGCTACTGATATGGGCTTTTCCTTCCAAGAGTTTCTTAATGATTGAGACAACGACCCTTGAAGAGTTTTTAGGTTTCCGTCTCCAATACCCAAATCAGAAGCTAAGAGCATAAATAAATATGCCCTGACTTCTAAAGCCCCTGGTTTTGGAACTTTAATTGGGACTTGTATTAATTTATCTAAATAATCGGTCTGGTGACGTTCATTAGCTCCCTTATGATATTCCCTAACAGCCGAGCGAATCATTTCCTCATCAGCTGCAATTACAAAAGCAGTATTTGGCAAAAACAAAAATAAGCGTATTGCTTCCAGCGTATGAATAGCATTAAGTGGCGTGCATCTATCTAAATTATCAATATAAACA
>NVXP01000092.1 GCA_002733985.1 Fluviicola sp.
TTCGTGAATGTCTTGAGGCCAGTTTGTGTTTTAGCAGGGAATAGCACGCCGAAGGTGAAGAATAGGATCAGGTAGAATGATTTCATAAAAGCAATTTACAATGATACAACGTGCTATTGCTGAAATGTTACGAGGGTAATTTACCGGACTTCGGCTCCGCTCAGTCCTCGGTGCTATCCTTGAAAAGAACATGGAGGGCTGAGCGGAGCCGAAGTCCGAAATCTAACTATCCGAATCTCAAATGCTTCACCGTATCACCGTTATTGATCAACTGTTTCAATGAATCAATCCCAATTTTCAAGTGGTCATCAACGAAATCTGCAGTTACTTTAGAATCACTCTCACTTGTTTTCACTCCTTCTGCTACCATCGGCTGATCAGAAACAAGAAGCAATGCTCCAGTTGGAATTTTATTCGCAAAACCAACAGAAAAAATAGTCGCCGTTTCCATATCAATTGCCATTGCACGGATTTTTGTGAGGTAGTTTTTGAAATCTTCATCGTGCTCCCAAACCCTTCGGTTGGTTGTGTAGCATGTTCCTGTCCAGTAATCCTTGCTGTAATCACGAATCGTTGTTGAAATTGCTTTTTGCAAGGCAAATGATGGCAACGCTGGAACCTCCGGTGGGAAATAATCATCACTTGTACCTTCTCCACGAATTGCGGCAATCGGCAAGATGAGATCTCCAACTTCATTTTTACGTTTTAATCCACCACATTTCCCTAGGAATAAAACTGCTTTTGGGTGAATCGATGAAAGTAAATCCATGCACGTAGCAGCGGATGCACTTCCCATTCCAAAATTGATCATTGTGATTCCATGAGCGGTTGCACATTGCATTGGTTTGTCTTTCCCTATAACTTCTACTCCGTGCATTTCAGCAAATTTATTCACGTAGTTGTGGAAGTTGCAGAGTAGGATGTATTTTCCGAAATTCTCTAATTTTTCTCCTGTATATCTGGGTAGCCAGTTTTCAACGATCTCTTGTTTCGTTTTCATATTTCTTGATTGATTAGTTGTGAAAATGGAATCCGACGTGTAACGTCAAGGTACAGGAACGCTAGGCGACCTGTACAAATCCCCATTCAATAATAGTATAAGAACGTTTTAATCTAACGTTCCATACATTTTTCTGTAGTACAACATTTGTTCTACGAATGTCTGTGTATTTTCAATTTTGATGTCGATGATTTCACCATTCTTATCCTCAACAGGAACAAGCACTGGATTTACAAATCCTCTGTATGGAGCAAGATCCAATGGCTTCACACGTTCCAATACTTCTTTGTGCAAGGCTAGGTCAACTTTTACTCCGTAATTTTCAACGAGTGCTTTTCCAGCTTCGTAATCTCCTTCTGATTTAATGCGTTGAATTTCACGCAACAACTCTCCAAAGATTGCTCTCAACTTATCATAGTCGTTGATATTGAAGTACGTTTTTCCATCTCGAGTAATACGTTCGATCACATTCTCATCTGCTCCCCTTTCGATTGCCCATGAAGCGACCAATTGACGATTCTGCATGTGTTCTTCTGTCACGTCATCCCCTAATTCCAAACGTTGAAGTTGAGTCATCATTCCATTTCGGATGTATCCATCGTATTCTGCTTTCCCAACATCAAGCGTAGTGACTAATCCAAGGTCGATCATTTTCTGATCCATGATGTAATATAATCCCACTAAATCTGCACGCGCCTCTTCAAGTGTACTTGCATAATTTCGCATCGTTTCAGCTGGTTGTCCAACACCTTTGTTGATCTGTCCAGAAGCATGACCGATAACTTCGTGAAGTGCAGTGTGTAATTTCCCTGCTAAATATGAATGCTCTTCAGATAGTGCGATTTCATCTTCGTCGTTTGCAAATTCATTCAACATTCCAGATCCTCCTGCTTTTGAATAAGCGCTGATGATATTTCCTAAACTCACTGATTTTGATCCGATTTCCTGACGAATCCAGTTGTTGTTTGGTAGATTCACTCCAATTGGAGTAGAAGGTGAAGCATCACCAGATTCACTGGCAACCTGAACTACTTTGTAGCTCACTCCTTTTACTTCTTTCTTCTTGTGCGATTCAATTAGTGGAGAATTGTCTTCGAACCATTGTGCATTTTCAGCAACAACTTGCATCTGCTTCGACGCTTCGAAATCGGTAATTTGAACAATGCTTTCGAATGATGCTCTTTTTCCAAGTGCATCTCCATATGTTTCAATAAATCCATTGATCCAGTCGATGTCTCCTTCAGTTGATTTCGCCCACAATACATTGTAATCATCCCAAATTGTAAGATCACCAGTTTTGTAATATTCAATTAATTTCACGAGGGCTTTCTCTTGTTGATCGTTTTCAGCCACTCCAACTGCCTTCTCAAGCCAGTAAACAATTTTCTCGATTGCTTTTCCGTATTTTCCATCGATTTTCCAAACGTCTTCGTAGAGATTTCCATCTTTCAAAATCATTGTTGAATTCAAGCCATATTCAATTGGACGATCGGTATTTGTATTGATCTTCTCTTTGTAATATGCGTCAACCATGTCTTGTGTCACACCAGGGCCGTAAAAACCATTAGAAGAAGCAACAATCATGTCTTTGTCTGCATTTTTGTCTTTTCGTTTGGCAGCTACATTCGGGTCGAAAATTACCTTCATTGCTTCATTTGAAATTTTCGCACCAGTTTTACCGATGTAATCTCTTAAAGTGCCTCTTGAGAATTTTGGCGTGAACTTATTCATGCCGTAGTGATGGTGAATTCCATTAGCGAACCAAATTTGCTTGGTATACACCATTAAGTTTTTCCAGTCATCTGTGTTTTTATCTCCGTCGTAGTTTTCGATGATGTGCTCTAGACCATTACGAATCTCTAAGTTGAATGAATTATTTTGATCGTAGATAATATCACGTCCAGCTAATCCAGCTTGAGACATGAAGTAGACCAATTTCTTTTGATCGATTGTCAATTTGTCGAAATCAACAATGTTATAGCGAATGACTTGAACATCTGCAAAGCGATCGACTTGCTCTCCTGCTTCAGTTTCATTAGTTGCAGCATCCGAATTCTCCTCGATTTCGACTGAATCACCACAGCTAAAAAGTAGGGTCGCAAGAATTAAACTTGGAGCAATAAAGTATTTAAATGACATATAGGTTCGATTTTTAGATTCTCGAAGATAGGAATTTAAGCCGTTAACATCAAGTGATACTGAATTTTGGGACAAAGAAAAAGCCGCCTCAAAGTCAATTTAATTTAACTTGAAGCGGCTTGGTATTTTTGTTTTAGAATTATTTCCTTCCGAAGACAATCACTTTTGCCTTACTTTTCGCTACGTTTTTCGTGTCGTAAAAGAATCGAATATTCTTGATTAATCGTTTACCACCTTTGAGATCTATGATTCTCGATCCACTTCCTTTTTTGAAGTTATGGCGCAACGTGATTTCTTCTTTTTCTCCATTCATATACGTCACGACCATTTTGTGCATGTTCACTGATCCTCCAGTCACAACAACTTTCAGTTTCGTGAATCCGCCTTCTTTCGCACCAACATGAATATCGTCCTTGTCGATTTTATAGTTTACAGCGCGTACACCTAGTTTTTCCCATTTAGCACGAGTTTGGCTAAAGCCAGTGAAGGAAACAAATAAGAAAGCCGAAAACAGTATAGATAAGATTTTGTAATTCATAATGTCGATTTTATTGGTTTGTATTTCTTAGATGGTTAACTCCGTCAAAGGTTTAATTCAAGGTGTGAAAATCATAGATTCAATTCTTTTCTATACGTTGAGTCAGACAATGAGTTCTTGCTCCAATAGTCTGAGTTGATTGATTTCATGCGTGTAGCAGTAGTTGTGAGTTGTTTTCTCTTTGATCCAAATCCACTGTAATTTTTTTCTGTCCAACCGATGATTTTATGCGGGTGAGCTTGCTCAAATTCTATTGTTAATGTGCGATCTAGTTCAGGGTATTCCAAGGTGCAGAACGATGAACTCCCCTCGTCTTTTAATGAGATATTGCATGAATAAGGTATGTATTCTAGATGCAATAATCGTGTAGCAGCTAAGGACGGATACATGGACACTTTTCCAGTTGGGATGTCTTCCCTGAGTCGAATCATTGTCCAAATGTCGTCTTCTAATAGAGCAGCTATGTAACGGCTCTCGGTAAATGATTCGCCTTCAAAATAGGAATCAAGCTTCACACCGAAATGGCCTTTTTGATAATTATTCACTTCCATATACGTGTGTCCACACCATTCTTGACTACTGGAAGAAATTTTGAGAGAATGATCACCTTCCTTGAATGGGAAAAACGAACTCGTCATGATCGAATATGGATAGATTCCTGTGTTAAACTTCCGTGTTTGATTGAGTTTTAAAACGGATATGTTTTTTGAATCAGGCGTGTCAGCTTTTGTTAAGTTGACCGGGGAGAAAGGTTCTGTCACGTAGACAAAAACTGCTGTCCCTTCATGAATCTCACCATATCGAGCTTGCTCCAATCGAAAACTCGTTATTTCAGCCTTTCCACTATACCAATAATCAGCATCTTCTTTTGAGGACGTTCCTGTTTGTAGAACAACCTCTGCTTGAATGTCAGATTCAGGTCCTACAATATTCATTGAAGTTTCAGAACATCCAAACAAAATGAATGCAGACAAACTTCCATAGAAAAATACGTTTTTCATGGGGTGGCTTTTAAGATTTGCTCTTTTAGACGTTATTCAATGTAATTCACTTACAGGACAACATCAGTCTTAAAATACACTTTTTTGATCAAACAAAATTCAAGCGTTCGAAGTTGTGGTTGAGAACTTGTTGATCATTTACTTCCAACCAATTGTTAAGTATTGTCGCGTAAACTGACCGGAAATCGACCTTAAATTGAATGTCACCATTCTTATCCAAGTTGGTTAAATCAGGACCAGCATTCATTACTCCAGCTTGTTTTAAGCTACCTCCAATAAGGAAAACGTTGTTTGCTGAGCCATGATCTGTTCCTTTACTTGCGTTCTCTTTTGCTCGACGGCCGAATTCCGAAAAWGTTAGAATCARCGTATCCTTAAAACGGTTGTTTTTCTTGAGRTCTTCAACCARTGCYCCRATTCCTTCAGAGTAAATTTTCAAAAGTCGATCTTGACTCACTTCTTGATTTACATGTGTATCAAATCCACCAATGGAGGTATAGAACATGCGTGTTTTCAATCCTGAAACAATCATATCTGCAATTCCCTTCAAGTTTTTYCCAAATGGAGTCGTTGGATACGTATAGYTCGTTTCGTACAATTTAGAGCGCTCAAAGATGTATTCCGCCGAAGAATAAGTTTCTAGCATCGTTTTATACAAGTATCCTTGATTGTCTTCGGTGAGTAAATCTGGTTGTGTGTGATCCACAATACTCTTGAAATACTTCTCACGTGTCGATTGAAACAATCGTTTTGGATCAGTAACAGCAATTCCTTTTTTGTCGATTCCTTTCATCACCAAAGACAAACTTGAATCGTGTTCAATTGCTTCATATGGATTTTGACAGTTTGAATCCAGGTAACGCCCAATCCAGCCGGTTTTTAAATATTCCTCAGATCCACTCGCCGTATGCCAAATATCTGTACTTCGAAAGTGTGAGCGATTTGGATTCGGATAGCCGACGTTGTTGATTACTGTCATTTCTCCTTGATCATACAATTCTTTCAGTTCTCGACATGCACCATTTAATCCTAGTTCATCGTTGAGTTTGAAAATATCATTCTCCGATTTTCCAATTTGAGGTCGTAAGTTGTGATAGATGTCATTCCCAAAAGGAACAATGGTGTTCAAGCCATCATTTCCGCCAGATAACTGAATCACGATTACGTTTCGAAATCCTGAAAGTTGATCGAGTGAGATGAATTCCATGCCTTTTAAGAAAGATGGAACGAGGAGCATACCGGAGGCGAATGCTGATTTCTGTATAAATGATCTTCTGTCCATATTCGATTAGTAAAGTTGGTATTCTGGTAAGCTCAATAATTCAATTGCTTGGTCTTTCAAGGAAACGCTGTCGGATTTCTCAATCGTAATTCGCGCACCTTCTGATAATTCTGCTTGAATTAGGAAAGAGCTTAGCGCTGTCTCTTGCCCTTTCATTTTCGATTCGAACCCTTTCCAATTCGGATGTGCATTGATTCGTTTTTCAGTTTTCTCCCGCACTTTGTCGCGGTGCTTTTCAATCTGAATCAACTTTTGCTCCGGGTCATCGCCTTTTTCATCCCATTCGATTACTCCAAAATTGAGTAGAAGTGAGGAGAGCTTGAGTCGAAGCATGAGTGTTGAACTGTCGATCCAAGCACGACCTCCTGACCATCCGGCAACATTTGGAGGAAAGAACAATACCTGATTCAGTTTTCGTTGTATCTGGACGATGGCTTTGGGTTCTTTGTATTCAATTTCAAATAGACGGGTCATCCCAACGATGAGTTCAGTTGGTGATTTGATCTTACATGCGATCGTTTCTTCTTCAAAGAATACTTCACTTGTCAAGATTGATTTGATCAGAACGCTTAGATCGTAATTCGAATTATAGAATTGATCTACAAAGGCATTTTGCTGCTTTTTAGGAATTGGTCGACCGATTAAGAAGTCGATGATCTTTTCACAAAGGTATCGCGCTGTTTGCTTTTGCTCCAGTAATATTCGGATGACATCTTCTCCTTGGAAATTCCCTGTCTCTCCAAGAATTGTTTTGGATTCAGAATCATGTTGTCGCGTTCTGAAAATGAATTGTCCTTTCGCAACAGACCAACCTGTGAATGCTCTAGCAGCTTCCTTGATATCTGTTTCCGTGTATTCATTGTCTCGTCCAAGTGTGAACAATTCCATCACTTCACGTGCGAAATTTTCATTTGGACTGCTCTTTTTATTTTGTTTGTTGTTTAGGAATTGAATCATCGCTGGCGACTTTGATACTTCCATCAGAAGATCTCCAAAATTACCGAGCGCGTGTTTTCGAAGGATGTTATTTAGATCGATACTTTCTTTCGGATTCTTGCTTCTCATTGCAAAATGATCATGGAAAAAGAAGGTCATTTTTTCGCGCAAAACGGATTTCGTTTCAACCATTTGCTTCAGCCACATCACATCCAATTCATAAACGGACTTATTGGCCAACTTGCGAAGTGCCTTTTTTTCTTTGTCAGATAAGGACTTTCGATCCACCTCAAATTTACTGAGGTCCATTTTCAGGTATTCAGCTGATTCGCTTGTTTTAAATAGATGATCGACAAGGTCTTCTGCCGTTTTTCCTTCAGCATCATTTAAATTGCATGGCTCAGGACCAAACCCGGCTCTCCAGTATAAATGTTGAATCTGTCGTTTCGTTAATTTCATCTATGCGTTTTTAAATTAGACTGCGAAGAAGAGGAAAGGTTTAATCGAGCCCGAAAATTATGCTGCGTATCGATCGCGTAACTTAAGGAATGGTCGTTCAATGATAATGGAGAGAATTACACCAACTGATATCGATAGAACGAAAAAGATCAAGGAGTTCATGTTCGGCCCATAGTTTAAACTATCGTTCATGAAATTTCGACAAGCGATATGCCAGAGGTAAATGGAGTAGGAGTGTTTTCCCACCATCGTGAAGAAAAGAATGAAAGGCTTTGAAACTTGCTTGAGTAAACTCGATTTTATGTCAAAATTCGTTAAGGAAAATAGGGTGAGAATTCCAAATCCTAAATTGACGAGTGACAATCCTGCAGTGTTCATAAAGTAACTTCCTCCAGCGTAGTAAAAACCGGGTAGCATCAGCGCGATTGAAACAATGAGGAATGCCCAACGCCATTTTGTAAAGAATTTGAAAAATGGTGTAAAGTGATATAGATATCCAATGAGAACTCCGATTAGAATTCCATCTGAGCGCAAATGAGTTGCCATAAACGAGAAGAACGGTTCGTTTCGATGTGGGTATGAAACATAATAACGCATGCAGAAACTGAGTACGATGAGAGCGATCAATGTTGAGATGACCAATTGCTTCTTCGCAAGTGTTCTTGTTTTGTAAGCAATGAAGCTAAATAGGGCAAGAGTGAGGTAAAAATGTTCTTCTACTGCAAGTGACCACGTGTGCGTCCAGATATGTGAGAGATAACTTTGGAGGTAGAAAATTTCGCCCAATAAATCGGTGAATGTAGGAACGAAGCCATCGCGATAATGTTCAATGATAATCGATCCAACTAGAAAAATGTAGAAGGCAGGATAAATCTTATAACCTCGACGAAGTAAGAACCGTTTTATGTTGAGTTTATTTCGCTTTTTGTATTCTTTGAAGATCAATCCAGAAACGAGAAATCCACTTAAAACGAAAAATAAATCAACTCCTAGCCATCCGAAATCGTAGAGCGGATTTGAAAATAATTGGCTGTGACGAAATAGCACTAAAATAATAGCAACACTTCGTAGAATATCGAGTCCAACAATTCTCATTTACTGAATCATTTGAGCTCAGCCAAGGCCTTTTTCGTACCGATTTTTACTGTGATGTAATCGTGATCGTGTTTTGGTGAACGAGCAGGAGAATATTCTCGTCCGTAGAAAATGATTTGTAAATGCAATTTATTCCAAAGTTCCTCTGGGAAAAGACGCTTGGCATCAGCCTCTGTTAGTTCGACGTTCTTTCCAATTGTAATTCCCCAACGCGTCAATAAACGATGAATGTGCGTATCAACAGGGAAGGCAGGGACTCCAAACGCTTGGGCCATGACAACAGATGCTGTTTTATGTCCAACACCAGGGAATTCTTCCAATTGTTCAAAGGATTGTGGAACTTCACCTTGGTATTTCTCAATCATCATTTCTGATAAGGTGAAAATAGCTTGAGATTTCCGAGGAGACAAGCCGCAAGGACGAATGATCTCACGAATCTCTTCTACGCTCAATTTGATCATATCAAACGGATTGTTTGCTAGTTTGAACAGAGCCGGAGTGATCAAATTCACTCGCTTGTCTGTACATTGAGCGGATAACAAGACAGCTATCAGAAGTGTGTAAGGATCTGTGTGATCTAAAGGGACAGGTGTTTCAGGATACAATCGCTCCAGTTCGGCTACAATGTATTCGCCTTTTTCTTTTTTTGTCATTTGATTTTGAATCCGTTTTTGATGAAGCGAATAAATTCTTGGAATTGCGATTTTTTAGTGAAGATTTTTTTGAATTCACCTGAATTGTTTGATGAATCCTCTTGGTCGTTTTCCGTTTCTATCTCTTGACCTTGCTCGTCGGCTTCTTCTGATTTGATTGACTCTATTGAATCAGTTTTAACTTCAACTGGAGCTTCTACTTTTGCTTTTTCTTGGTCTAAATCGTCAATTACTTCAAGAAGGTGGTCTTCTTGTTCTGAAAGTTTATCGGCTCGTGCATATCTTTCTTCGGCAGACTTTTTATATCCTTGCTGCTCAAGTAACAATCCTAAATTATTCTGTGCTACAGCATCTTCTGGGTCGAGCTCAACTGCTTTTTCATAATCCAAAATTGCACCGGTTAAGTCCCCAAAGTTTTTTTTTGCGAATGCTCTTGCTGCATAACGATAACTATAATCTGGTTGAAGTTCCATCGCTTTATTGAGATCAGCAAAGCAATTCTGCTTATCCATGTTGTGCAAATGAGCCACACCACGATCAGAGTATATGTCCGGATTATCAGGATTAATTTCCATCGCTTTCGAGTAAGCTTCAATCGCTTCAATCACTTTTCCATCATTCAATAGCTTGTGGGCTGCTTCGTGTGTTGAATTCGCAAACATTGGGTACTTTTGATTTATGAACAACAAAGGTAGGGACTTTCCGCAATACAGAAAACTGTTCAATGAAAAAGCGTTTTACAAAATCATTGATGAACGTCATTTCGAAGAAATCCAACTCATGGGATCCCGGAAAATGACATACGCGTTTACAGCCGAAAAATATCCAGAGATTTTGAAAATTCAAGATATGCTCAACTTAGAAGCTGGATACCTTGAATGTGTTCCAGAAGAATACGAAAGTCTATTGAATGACTAAGCGCTCTGAGTAACCGTTCGATCCTTGAACGAGATATACTCCAGCATCCAAATCAGATACATCAAGCGTTGTTTCACCAGATGAAATCTCAGTCATGCTGCAAACTTTTCCATTAATGTCAATGATCGAAATCTCAATGTCCGAAGCACTAGAAATTGTAATTGATTCTTTTGCTGGATTAGGGAAAACATGAACATTTAATTGACCTGGAATTTCAATCGTTGAAGCAGTTGATGGATTTGGATGAGACCATTTCAAGAAAAATCTCCAAATTTCATTCGCTTCAGTAAAGTCATTGCTCGGTTCAGACATATAAACATGATCGGCACCATTCAATCTCCATAATTCCAAGCCTTGGTTTGGAGTACATCCAGTCCAAATAAAGCGATCTACAGTGATTCCATCGGATGCAGTATCTGGTAATTGAGTTGAATCAGTAATTGCTGAGCACGAGTGAACTCCAATCCAAAAATCCATTGTTTCTGGGACTAAAGAAAGTGTTGGCAAGGCTCCTGAATCATAAGGTACTGTTCCGTCAGCGGTTCCATGAACGTGCATTACTGGTGTTTTATATGTTGGAACGCAATTAGCGATATCATCTGTAGACATCGTTCCTGACATTGAAGCAATCGCAGCAATTCTATCGTTCAAGGCACAAGCGAGGTGGTAAGACATAATTCCTCCCATTGAGAAACCTGTTACATATACTCGAGTTGGATCAACATTGTAATTGTTAATCATATCATTCATGAGTGCATTCATCAAACCTATATCGTCAGAAGTAGAAGCCAATAATGTTCCATTGTTCCATGCGTTTGATCCAAAGCTATTTAAAGTTCCTTGAGGGTAGATTGCAATAAATCGAGCAGTATCTGCAATGTTGTTTGTTCCAATTCCCGCCATATTTGTAGCTACATCTCCCAAGCCATGAAGAATGAAAACTACTGGAAGTGATTCCGTAGTAACATCAAAACCAGTTGGTAGGTATTGAACGTAGGTTCTGTTCTCCGTTCCAATTGTAATTGATTCATTCGTCTGTTGAGCGAAAATTGCCGTCGTTCCGAATACGATCGCAGCGAGTAAAAGTAGTTTCATAATATAGGTTGATTAGATTTCTACAAAAATAGTCGATTTTCTGGATATTGAGAAAACTCATTTTCAGCGTCGATCAGGTCTTTGAAAATGCGTACTTTCATGTCATGAGATGGTGTTACTTCTGTTTTGTCCTACTACTGGCTGGATCTTGTACTTTGAGTTCTGGTCAAGAAGCTACTTTGCACAAGGCAGTGACATCCTATGTTGATGCTCATAATAATGGAGCCGTAATGGCTTATGTTGGTTATACACATCCGAATATCGTTGGGTTTTATGAAGATCAAGGGGATTCAATCTTCCGCCAAAAATTTGAACTTTTTTCTCCAGAAAATGGAGGTGATTATATCCAAGAAGGCAATGTGAAAGAGATCGAGAAGAGGAATGGTCAAATCCATGTTCGGTATCTTTTTGATAGTTACACGGAAATGGATTACGAAGAAACGGTAGATAAAATTGGAGTGATTGCCCTATCACTCGACGATGGAGTGACTTGGTTTTTCGCCGAAGAAGAAGATTATAAAAACGAAAAAATATTCAGTAAAGATGAACAGCTCATCGCTCTCTAGACTATGAAACATATATTACTACTTATTTTTTTTAGCGCGATTGGAACATCTTTCGGTCAAGGATGGACGCCAATGGGAGCTAGATCAATGGCAATGGCGAATGCTTCTTCAACCTTAAATGACGTTTGGGGCTATCATCACAATCCAGGTGCACTGGCAGATATTCAACAATTCACGGCTGGGATTTCATATGAGAATAGATTTCTATTGAAAGAGCTTCAAAGTCAAGGTTTTGCAGTTGCTGTTCCAATGAAGGTCGGGGTGATTTCTGTTGGAGGACAGCTTTATGGATCGCAACAATACAGATCGTACAAGGCAGGATTTGGATACAGCATGAAACTTTCTGAAAAGTTCTTTGCTGGGGTTCAGCTCAATTACATTGGCTTGCGTCTACCTGAAAATTATGGAAGTGCAAACTCGATGACAGGTGAAGTTGGGATTTATGCTAAAGTCACTAACGATTGGAAAATTGGGGCAAGCGTTTTCAATATTGGTCGTGCGAAATTGTCGGATTTTGCTGATGATCGATTCACAACAATGATGCGCTTAGGAACATCGTATAGTTTTTCAGAAAAAGTACTCGTGGCAATTGACTTTGAGAAAAACCTAGACTACGATGTCCGAATCAAAACAGGAGTAGAATACGAAGTAATTAAAAAATTCAAACTTCGCGGAGGATTTGCAACTGCTCCTATTGAGTTAAGTGCTGGAATCGGATACGAATGGAAACAATTGCAATTGAGCGTTGGTAGTTCATATCATCAAATTCTTGGATGGTCACCTAATTTTGCATTGATCTTTAAATCGGAGAAAAGCGAGATATGATGAGGTTATTGATTTTCGCGGTTTGTACTTTGTTTACGGGAATTACTTTTTCACAAGACAAGAACGATATCATTCAACAACGGGTTGAGTTCATTTCTGAGCAGTTGGAGAATGAGGAAATTGATTTGACAGATGTAACTGAGAGTCTGATTTTCCGAATGGATCACCCACTCAATTTAAACACAGCTACTTGGGAAGATTTACAGGAGTTATTCTTATTGAATGACCTGCAAATTAATGATCTGATTGTTCACCGAGAGGCGTTCGGGAAATTCATTTCAATCTATGAAATACAATCCTTGAAGTTCTGGGATTTGAGCACAATACGCTTGGTACTTCCTTTTGTGAAGGTCGATGATAAATTGGATCAATTACACGTGAGTCTGAAAGAAGCGATTCAACAAGGAAAGTTCGAAGCCTTTTTTAGATTTCAGCGAATTCCAGAGCAAAAAAAGGCGTATCAGGATGTTTCTGATTCAGTTCAAGAGAACTCAAATTCTTATTACTACGGAAATTCAGATCGTTATTACACCAGACTTCGATATAAGTACCGAACAAACTTAAGCGTAGGAATAACAGCAGAGAAAGATCCTGGTGAACAATTCTTTAATGGCGCTCAGAAAAACGGATTTGATTTCTATTCTGCTCATGCATTTTACAAAGGTGGAAAGTACATTCGATCTGTCGCTTTGGGAGACTATCAAATTCAAATAGGACAAGGATTGAATCTTTGGTCAGGCTATGCGTTTGGGAAGACTGCAGATGCAACGAATGTAAAGAAATCTGCGAATACACTTCGACAGTATACTTCAGTTGATGAATCGCGATTTTTGCGTGGAGCAGCCGTCGATTTAGGAGTAGGGAATTTTGCATTGACCTTATTCGGCTCTCGAAAGGCTGTAGATGCTGCAATTATTACTGATTCATTATTGGATGAAATAGAATTTGTTTCGAGTATCAATGTTACTGGATTTCACCGTACAAATTCTGAAATAGCGAGAAAACATGGATTGTTAGAAACGATGGGCGGAGCAAATTTCCGCTACAACAAACGGAGTTTACAATTGGGCGTTGCTGCCATTTATCAAGGGTATGATCGCGCTTTCATCAAAGACACAGTTCCTTACAATCAATTTGATTTCCGCGGGAAAAGCACAGTTGGATTGAGTGCTGACTACAGCTGGGTATATAGAAATTTCAACTTCTTTGGAGAAACAGGCTATTCGGCTCATTCTAAATCTTGGGCAAATGTTCACGGTGTATTGTTCTCTCTAGATAGTCGCTTATCGATGAGTATGGTCTACCGGAATTACCAACGAGGGTATCACACTTTCTACAATGCGGGTTTTGCTGAAGCGAGTAGGACGCAGAATGAAAAAGGACTCTACACAGGAATGAAAATTAATTTCACGCGGGCATTCACACTGAATGGTTATGTTGATGTTTTCAAATTTCCATGGCTCAGATACCAAGTTGATGCTCCTTCGCAAGGACATGAATGGATGATTCAGCCTTCATATAAACCAAATCGTGAGTTTGAAGTCTATTTCCGCTTCAGAGAACAAGTTCGACCGAAAAACAGTAGAGATAGCGATGGTACAATCACACCGATTGAAGATGTTCAGCAACGTAATTTCCGCTTAAATGTGAGTTACAAAGTAATGGAAGGAGTGAAATTGAAAAGCCGTGTTGAATACGTTACGATTAATCGAAAAAGCAATACGCCTGAATCAGGTTTCATGATTTCTCAAGATGTTATCTACAAACCGAAAAATTTCCCTGTTGATATTGCATTGCGTTATGCTTTGTTTGATACGGATAGCTACGACTCTAGAATTTACACGTACGAGAACAATGCCTTGTATGTCTTTTCATCGCCTTCCTATTATTATCAAGGAAGTCGCGCCTACATTCTTCTTCGATACACTTTTCTTCGCCGATTTGATCTTTGGGCACGTTATGGAACGAGTATCTTCGCCAATCGAAATTCAATTGGAAGCGGGGCGGAAGAAATCAATGGAAATAAGAAAAGCGATATTACGATTCAGTTGAGGGTGAAGTTGTAGAAATTATTTAGCTAGACTTAAAAGTATTATTTAGTCTGAGAATATTTATCTAACTAATACTATCAGTGGTTTTCCTTGGATTGTCACTCGGGCAAAATACGAAAATCACTTACTCAAAGTGACATTTAATATACCTCGCGACCGTATACTTTACCGATCAGAAAAGTGCGTTGTCACCAAAACAACTACCGGTTTAACAAAAAATGTTGTTTCAAATTAAATATTCAAGTTTTGTTCCCGTTCAACAAAGGGTTAATCAACTTAACCCAAAGTTTACATGAAAAATTTAATGATTATTTCGAGTATCGTCCTAGGATGTTCTCTACAAGCCACTGCTCAAATTCCGGAATCAAGTTACATTGTTGGAGGTAGTAGTTCATTTAATCTTACCACGAACCCAGACGATGGTAAGATATTAAGGGCTTCATTCAGTATCAGGCCTGAAATAGGGAAGTTTGTATCTGAAAAATGGCTCATCGGTGGAGGAGTGGGGTATTCTATTAGTCATAGCCAGAGTAGCAATGGCTTTTTAAGTAATTCTGCAAGAACGCAGGAATTTAGCGGTAATTTTTCGGCGACACGATTCTATCCACTGGCGGACAAGTTCTATTTCACTTGTGAATATGGCCTTGTGGTAAGCTATTCTTTCACTCATTATGAATCCCTTATGAATTCAGTATTACAAATTGAAAATTCAACATCTGAAACTTCATCTGGTATCGCAGTCTCGCCCGGCTTGGCTTATTTTATAAATAACAAATGGATGATCTATGCTCGAATGGGATCTCTATCGTATCGTTATGCACATAACCTTGATACAAAAACAGGATATCATAACGTGGGATATCATTTACGAGCAAATTCATTCGGAATTGGAGCAAGATATATTCTTGGAGCCAAGTCGTAACTGACAATTTCACTATTTGTGAATGATATCTTAACTAATAGGGGAAGGTAATCGATCTTCCCTTATTCCAACCAATTCAATAGTCTGGACAATTCTACCAAAATCAGCTCCAAATTTCCTCGCAACTCTATGAGGTAACTCTTTACAGCTTCGCATACTCCTATTTGAGATTTCACACATTATTTATACGTAATTTACACGGATTGATAGCATATTTGTTGAGTATGGATTCCTCCACCAGTTTTTTTGTAAGGATTACACTAACTTTACGATTGTAATACTACACGACTAGATCGTATTATTAAAATCAACTAAACCTCTCAATGAACCGGAAATTCTTTTTTTTTAATCTAAAACGAATTATACTTTCCCTACTACTCTCTTTGAGTTTTTTGAGTTTTGGCCAAGAAAGAACATTTGAACATATCAAATATGGTACAAGAGAAGGTCTACCTAGTTCTGAGGCATATGAAATATTACAAGATAAGCGCGGTAATATTTGGTTTAGTACAGATGCTGGTGTATCACGCTTCAATGGATACGAATTTGAGAATTTCAATACGGACCATGGATTAACAGATAATACTGTTTTCCATATGTATGAGGACTTTAAAGGTAGGATTTGGTTTCTAACTTATAATAGTCAATTGTGCTATTTTGATAAAGGAAAAATTCATTCATTCAAGTACAATTACAAGCTGAAGAATATTATTCCAGACCAATATATTCGAAGTATTTCTATCGACTCAAATGAAAATTTGACCTTCGTTGGAAATCGATTTGGAATTGGTTCGATTCAGAAAAATGGAACCTATAACTATCAGACCACTAGTAAAAAGAGTACTGGTGAGATTGGATTTTATCAAAACGGAAACGATCTCTTAGTTTATGGTTTAAAATCCACGAATGAAGAAAATAGAACTGACTTAATCGACTTCAAAACAGGTCATGAAACAATAAACATTCACCCCCTTCGATACGGCAAAAAAATTGATTTATTTCAGATTTCACCAGGTATTTTTTTTATCAATGTTGATGGGGTATTAGGGTATAAAAAAGAAGATGAGTTTAAACATAGAAAACTAGCCAATGAATTTTCAAATTTGAATAAAGGGTATATCGACCAAAAAGGAAGAGTTTGGCTGGCTTATCATGATGGTGGTATAAAAATCTATAAAAATATTGATGAAGCTTATAAAGGTGATCATCTACTCGAACAATTGTTTGATGGTAAAAACGTTTCTAGCATATTCGAAGATAATTCAGGAGGAATCTGGTTAGCGGTACAGAACAGTGGAGTTTACTATATTCCAAATCCGAATATCAAGATACATTTATTAGGTAAAGATGAACTGGTAAACCGTGTCTTATCGCTGTACAAAACAGACAGAGAAGAAATATTTGCAGGAACGCATAATGGGAGTTTGTTTCAGCTATGGGATGACCGTTTACCTGAACATGTATTTAAAGAAAATACTTCATACCTTAAATCCTTTAGAATTGAGGAGAACAAAAACAGGGTCAAAACGCTTCATTTATATCATCAGGTCAATATACGTAATGGGATAACTATTCAGTACGCAAACTCTGATTTCAAAGTGAAATCTGAAGGATATACAATTTATGAGAACCATGATGTACGTGTGAATAAAGTTTTTGAAGACTCTCATGGAAATGTGTGGGTAGGAACTAATGGCGGCCTCTTTATGTATCAAAATGGTGAACTCATTAGCATGGTATCCAAATCAGATTTATTTAAAGAAAGGATTGAGGATATAGATCAATTGAAAGACGGCACTCTGCTGTTCGGAAGTAGATCTAAAGGACTGATTCTTTGGAAACATAATGCAATTTCAAATATATCAGAAGCTAATGGACTCACTGGTAATATCGTATCTGATATTTTTGTCGATGAAGATGAAGGCTTTTGGATTTCCACTACTAGTGGACTCAATAGGCTAATCAAACTATTGGGAAACAAATTTAGTATTCAGAAAATAACAGAAATTCATGGTTTGCCAACCCGAGAAGTAAATAGCGTAACTGGGCTAGGGGACATTATTTGGGTTGCAACAAACAAAGGAGTGGCAACATTCAACAAACACGACATAAAAACTAACAAGGTTGCACCCAATCTCTATTTCGATAATATTTTAATTGGGAATAAAAAGGTGGCATTGAAACCTCATTATTCACTTCCCTATGATCATCACTATATACAGCTAAATTTTACTGGCTTATCCTATCGAAGTCAAGCAAAATCACTTTATCGATACCGAATGCTTGGTGTAAGTGACGAATGGATCATGACAAATACCAGAAGCGTGAATTATCCTTCACTTGTAGATGGTGAATATACGTTTGAGGTTCAAGTTGCAAACGAAGATGGTTTATGGAGTACAAGCAAAAAAATACATTTCGATATTGCTCTTCCCTTTTGGAAAACCTGGTGGTTTGTTACACTGATAGTCCTATTCTTCATTTCCATACTGACACTTGCTTTCAAGTTAAGAGAAACTGTTGTCAACAAAAAAGAAGAACAATTGAGATTATTAGAGGAGGAAAAATTGATGACCGTCAAATCCGAATTAAAGGCGCTTAGATCGCAAATGAATCCTCATTTCACATTCAATACATTAAGTGCAATACGGAACGCAATTAATACACGCGACAAGAGTGTTGCATCCAATTATGTTGTGAGTTTTGGTAAATTGATCAGAATGGTGCTTGAATCATCAAAAAATCCAACAATAGAGGTTGGGACTGAAATTGAAATGCTTACGCTATATCTTGATTTGGAAGCACTCCGGTTTTCAGATAAGTTTTCATACTCAGTAACTAGAGATCAGGAGATTTTCGACGATTCATTTTATATTCCCGTAATGGTGGTTCAGCCATTTGTTGAAAATGCTATTTTACATGGATTAGTACCTAAGGAGGCGAACAATCTTGAGTTAAATATTTCATTTACCTTAAACAACGAGACTGAAATGCTTTGTACAATTGAAGACAACGGAATTGGAAGGGCAGCATCTGAGAAACTCAATAAATTGAAAAATTTAAAGAAAAAGTCTATGGGGATGGAAATCACACAAGAACGTCTGGATTTGCATTATAAAGCGACGGGTAAAAAGCATACATTTACTGTCATTGACTTAATAGATAATGAAAATAAATCAATAGGAACAAGAGTAGTAATTACATTCCCTCTATGCTATGAAGGTTATAATAATAGATGATGAAAAATCGGTTCGCAATAATTTAAAACAAATTATTGAGGAAAATTTTAATGAGGTTATTGTTGTTGGTGAAGCACATTCTGTGAAATCAGGGCTTGAGTTAATTCATGAAACAACCCCAGATCTGATATTACTTGATATTAATCTCACTGACGGTAGTGGATTTAATCTATTGGAAAAGGCTCCAACTATTGATTTTCAAACAATCTTCATTACAGCGTATGATGAATTCGCAATTAAAGCCTTTCAATTCAACGCTATCGATTATATTCTAAAACCAATTGACAGCGAATCTTTGGTTAAAGGAATTGAGAAAGCTAAGAGTCTAACGAATAAAAACTTCATTACAAAAGATGAGCTTGAGATAGTTCTTAGTAATTACAATAAAAATGACGAAGAGAAGTGTTTAGCCATTCATGAATCCAACAAAATCTCATTTGTTGATTTAAAGGATATCATTCGCTGCACCGCAGATAGTAATTACACTATTTTCCATTTTTCCGATACAAGTAAAACAACAACTTCAAAGACTTTAAAAAATTACGAGCAAATCTTACCTAAATCAATGTTTTACAGAGTTAGTGCATCTTGCATCGTTAATTTAAAGTACGTTAAAGAATACCGCAAGGGAGGATCTGTCCTTTTAAAAGATGGTACAGAAATAGATGTTTCTAGAAGACGAAAAGATGATTTCCTAACTGTTTTGAAGGAGAAATCAGCGTAGAAGTGTAATCTCGTTTTTCATGAAATAAGAAAAGTCGACCACTGAATAAGTGAAGTCAACCAGATACTCATTTAAGGAATTATGTAATAATGTTATCGTTTTCTTTGCAAAAGCATTTGTAAAATTACCTAGCCTCACTAACACATGTTAAGAGGGTGTCTGAAATTTCAGAGCACCCTTTTTTATTAGTCCGTTTAAATAGGAATTCATAGAATAAAAAAAGTCAACCACTGGCTAAGTGAAGTTAACCTAATACTCATTTTCAATTTTTTGTATTGATATTACAACGATGTTTGAAGCGAGTGATAAAATTTTATCAACGTACAACTAACAAAAAAATAATAATGCAGCGTAATCTACGCTTCAGCGCCGGATAAGGGAGAGACTATCTAATGCTGATGTACACACTAAAACGGATATTGGCCGGACTGGTAACAGTCTGGTTTATCGCCACCGCCACGTTTATCGCCATGCACCAGGTGCCCGGCGATCCCTTGATGAACGATAAGGCCGTGACCCCCGAGATACGTAAAAACCTCGAGGCTAAATACGGCCTGGATAAACCCGCCACAGAACAATATGTGATCTTCTTGAAGAACATGGTTCAGGGCGACTTTGGCATCTCCTTCACCCAGCAGAATCGTCAGGTCAACGATATCATTCGGGATCATTTCCCGGTTTCGGCGACCCTCGGCCTACTTGCCGTATTCTTTGCCGCTACTGGCGGCATCCTCTGGGGGGCACTCACCGCCCTCTACCGTAACCGCTTACCGGACATCATCATCATGTTTATGGTGGTCCTCGGCATCTCAGTGCCGAGTTTTGTGTT
>NVXP01000093.1 GCA_002733985.1 Fluviicola sp.
TCAGTTGGTAGAGCAACGCCCTTTTAAGGCGTGGGCCCTGGGTTCGAGCCCCAGAGGGGTCACAGAAAGTCTTTCAGAAATGGAAGACTTTTTTGTTATACGGTGTTTTCTAAGACCAAACGCTCTCACTACACCGCTTCCTTTCCCCTTTTGCAGCCTGTTAACCAACAATTTAGCCTTCTCAAAAGAATTTATTATTCTCAGTTTTTTCGAACTGTGGTTCGATGCTCATAGGTAAAATCAAAAATGAGCATCAATTGAATTGATGCTCATTTACTTTTCAAAAAGTCTCCAGTGTTAAATTGGCAACCCTATAATTGTTATTTCAGGATCACTATTTCTCTTGTTATTATAGACTTCTCAGTTACTATTTGTACAATGTATTTACCCATTGACAATTCTGAACAATCTACACGACCATTATCATTGACACTTAGAGGAAGTACTCGCCCTAATAAATCAATCACCTTAACGGAACTAATAACTCCATCGTAATGAATTTGGAATTCGCCACTCATTGTTGGATTTGGATACACAACAATTGACTCATCCATCAATTCATCCATTCCAATCGTAGTGATTATTGCAGTCATAGATGTATCTGAACATCCTCCTTGCCATACAATAACCGCGTATTCTCCATTCAAAACTGCTGTGAAACTTTGATTTGTCTCACCAAGCAATAGTGCATTTCCGTTACTCACGTCTATCCATTGGTATGAATCAGCCGATGAATTGTTCGCCGTAATAGTTGGGGTTGACACCGTAATTGATACATCAACAGTGGTAATCGTTACCACTTGAGTATCTACAACTACATTTCCATTTCCATCATCCCAAGTCCAAATAACATTAGTTGAACCGATTGTCGAAATTGGGAAAACTGTATTTGTTGTCGCAGTGATATCTCCACAGTTGTCTGTCGCAATAGGAGCAATTAGCTCAACAACGGAACAAACTTCTTCAACATCGTTGATTACCGGTGGAGCTGGTACAATTGTATCAATCACGATTACATCGAATGAACATACAGTTATGTTTCCTGAATTATCAACGGCATCATAACTAACAGTAGTTGTTCCTGCTGAGAAAGTATCCCCTGATAAATGAGAACTTGCAATTGTAACTCCTGGACAGTTGTCACTCGCTATTGGAGTTGACCATAGTGCAATAACACTACAATCGTTTTGTCCTAAGTAAATCGTTATGTCAGCTGGACAGTTCGTAATCTGCGGGAATTCGTTATCGTTAATTATGACGTTGAATCCGCACGTTACTATGTTGCCACCAGCATCTATTACCGTATACTCTTGGTACGTTGTTCCAACAGGGAACAAATCACCCGTTCCATATCCGCTACCGTCTGTTTGAGTCATTGTAGCTCCTGAACAGTTGTCTGAAAAGGTAGGAAGCGCATAATTCACAACTTTACCACAGTTTGTAGGCACGTTGTCTGCAACGATATCTCCTGAACAAACTAATACAGGATTGGTAACATCATCGACAATCACGTTTTGAGCGACAACGATTGAATTACCATTACCATCATCAAACGTCCAGTTGATCACATACGAACCTTGCGTTGAATACGTCAAAGGATCACTAGTTGTACCAGTTATTGTTCCAGAACAGTTGTCCGATGTTGTAGAAGCAACTGCTGTCGCAGAGCATTCACCTGTTACATCAGCCAAAATTGGTGTTGCTGGGTCAGAAACATCATCAACGATAACGTTTTGAGCAACCACAATTGAGTTACCATTTCCATCATCAAATGTCCAGTTGATTACATATGAACCTTGAGCTGAATAAGTTAAAGGATCACTAGTTGTACCTATCACAGATCCTACACAAACATCTGTAGTTGTTGGTGCTACTGCTGTTGCAGAACATTCACCTGTTACATCAGCCAAAACTGGTGTAGCTGGATCAGATACATCAGCAATGATTACATTTTGAGCAACTACAATTGAGTTACCATTTCCATCATCAAACGTCCAATTGATTACATACGATCCTTGAGCTGAATAAGATAAAGGATCACTTGTTGTACCAGTTACCGTTCCTGAACAGTTGTCAGAAGTTGTAGGAGCGCTCACAGTCGCAGAACACTCATCTGTTACATCAGCTAAAACTAGCGTAGCTGGATCAGAAATATCAGCAATGATTACATTTTGAGCAACAACAATTGAGTTACCATTTCCATCATCAAACGTCCAGTTGATTACATATGAACCTTGTACTGAATAAGACAAAGGATCACTTGTTGTACCAGTTACTGTTCCTGAACAGTTGTCTGAAGTTGTAGGAGCACTCACAGTCGCTGAACACTCATCTGTTACATCAGCTAAAACTAAGGTAGCTGGATCAGAAACATCAGCAATGATTACGTTTTGAGCAACAACAATTGAGTTTCCATTTCCATCATCAAACGTCCAGTTGATTACATATGAACCTTGTGTTGAATAAGATAAAGCATCACTAGTCGTTCCCGTTAATGTTCCTGAACAGTTATCCGTTGTTGTTGGAGCAACTGCAGTACCAGAACATTCATCAGTAATATCAGCCAAAACTGGTGTTGCTGGATCAGATATGTCAACAATGATTACATTTTGAGCAACAACAATTGAGTTACCGTTACCATCATCAAAAGTCCAGTTAATTACATATAAACCTTGAGCAGAATACGTCAAAGGATCACTCGTTGTTCCAGTTACCGTTCCTGCACATACGTCTGTCGTCGTTGGAGCAACAGCAGTTAAAGAACACTCTGCTGTTAGATCCAATAAAACAGGTGAATCAGGGTTCGTTACATCTTGAACTGTTACTACTGCCGTGTTTGTTCCAATGTTTCCTTTTTCATCGGTCACAGATAAAGTCACTGTATTTGGACCAACATCAGCACAAGTGAAACTTGAAACATCCAAAGAGTACATTAGAATCGCACAATTATCAGTAGAACCATTATCAATTTGAGCTGGTGTGATTATTGCATTACCAGTTCCATCCAATTGAATAGTTATATTGTTTGTAAGTACAGTTGGATCGATTAAATCGTCGAAGGTTACATCGAATGTTTGAGTTCCAACTCCTCCTTCACTGTCTGTAATTGTAAGTGTGATTGTAGTCGTTCCAGATCCAAAAATCACCGGTAGTATGTCAATTGAACGTGTGTTTCCTGTTCCCGATATAATAATAAAGCTTGGATCAACCACTCCTGTGTTAGAAGATGCAGCAGTTACTGTGAACGAATTGTTGCCCGGAAAGTCATCCGTTATAGTTAAATCAATATTATAAATACCTCCGTTGACACAATCTGATTGATCTGCAATTGGTGAACCTACAGGTATATCATTATCCAAAGTTGTGAAACTTACCATTTCAATTGCACTATATACATTTGAAGTACCATCAAAGTAATTGGTTACTGCATAAATGTCATACGTTGTATTGTATGTCAGACCAGTTAAACTAAAAACATCATCAATATTGGCTACACTACTAACTGTACTAGTTGATAATACCGTGACGGCACCATAATCCACGCCTGCCGCAATTTGTGCATCAGTTGGAGCTGCAGAACCGCCTGGAACCAATATGTAACTTGATGTTCCACTTTCCGTGAAAGCATACGTATAGTCTCCTGAAGTGTACGTAATATTTGTAACAGAACTACTCGCTAGTGCCGTTGCATAATCCAATGCTGCTGGGATAACTATTTGTACCCAGTCAGAAGTATATTGTGGACACCCAACTCCTGTATTATAGAAATCATAGCCCAGAAAAATAACGTATCCACTTCCATATTCGATAACAGCAACTACTGCGTTACTACTTACACCCCACATCGGAATAAAGTTTGGAACTGTTCCGGATGAGATTGCGTCAGTTGCACTTAAATTTGGAAGAGTAGGGACTCCTAATCCTGCAAAAGGAGTTCCAGCGGTGTTGGCCGTATTTTCTGCCCAAGAAGTTCCACTAACTGTCGTTAAATCCCAAGAAAAGATGARATTTAAGAAGTCCGTATCCTTTGATCCAAATGTTCCTGTCATGACCATAACGCCACCGKTGTTTACCCAGTTTTCAATAACAGCTCTTGAAGCTATTGGGAGAAAAGTTGTGTTGTTTGGATCTTGACTCTCCATATCCGTCATAAAGAAGAACTCGCTTGCATCCAATTGGGTGCCGAGTAAAACAGAATTAGCGAAACTTGTAATTGTTCCATCAACAGCATAGCTTGGAATAGCGTCAATAATACTTATTAGATTTTCGTTTTCATCACTACATCCTCCTGACCCGTTGAGATTCGGATAATTAAACACGGAGACCTGTGTGATTTGTCCAATTGCATAAAGATTTGGAAGTAGTAATAAYAATAGTAATAATTTTTTCATGGTGGTAAGATTTAATTAGTGAYTTCGTAGTTCATTACTGACCAGTGATCATTGAAGATTCCCAGTACGGCGCTTATAGAAATTGTATATCCAATACCGTTATTCACATAGGTGAATTTGTATTCTACTGATGCTCTATCATTTTCGATACTTAGTTCCTCAAAAGAGAAATAGGCCTGACTTTGGCTTAGATCTTCATTAGAAATGAGAGTCGTCGCCTTGTCATTAATTTCTATGTTTAACGAGCTCTTAAACGCAATACCCGAATCCAGAATTTCGTATTCTGTAATTCGTGCAAGGACTTCGTTTGGAATTTTTTGTACGAAGGGCCTAAAGCTCAAACATTGCTCGATAATTTGATCTTGATCCGAATGCATGGTGCAGGGTTTGACATCTTGTTGCGCAATTAAACTCATGCTCCCCGTAACGAACATGACTAGTAGTACAAGCAATTTTAATTGGGGTGTTTTTTTCATAATGAAGTAGGTTATAATTATTTGATTATCGAACCAATATTAGAAGTTAGCCTCCTTTCATTTTTAACCTAATTTCCTATCGTGACGAATTGCTTTCCCTTTGATTTTGTGAATTTGAACAAGAAAATAGACACTAGGGAAGAGAATTGAATGGATCACTCATTTCTGAATTTGGTCGGCGAGTTGATCTGGAATTTAAGCATACCCATTTCTGGGTATAAATTCAAAATACCCAGAAATGGGTATAAGTACAGTTTGAAATATTCTGAGATTTGAATTATTAAAGCAATATACAACAGTCAGTTACTGTCCAATAGGACCATCCTGATCGAAAGCCTCTAAGAATTCAAACAAAAAACTATGAGTAAGCAAAACAAATTAGAAGAAGTAGAAAAATACGTAATCTACCCTGCCGTTGGTATTTCAAGAGTAGGTAATTCAGAAGAATGGTATTATTCTCCTGAACTGCCAGGACAGGTGGCAGACCCTAGAGTGCCCCTAAATTTGACAGGAAGTCTAGACGACATTAAGTACAAAGAGGACCTTGGTGAAAAAAGTACTAATGGCTCAATCAAGAAACAAGCCGCACGATTCCGTGTTTATGGCTTGGATCGAAATGGGAAAGTAGTTGCCGAAATAAATCCAGATTTGAACGATGACGACATCAAAGTAGAAGTACAATGGAAGGTTCATTTGGCAAATCGAAAAGGAGCTTGGTATGATTTTATAAATCCGATGGATCTAAACTTGAATTCACAAGAGCTAGGAAACACAAAGGAATTAGCACTTGCTGTTACACAGAGAAACAACTCCTTTGGAGGTGTCCCTTATGGCTTGCAACCTGGGAGAGACAAATTAGTCATCGATGCTGGAGAAGTTTCAATACAAGGAATTAATGAAAGCAGCGATAAATTAACAGGAGAATTCGTAGGGGCCCCGGTGACTTTGGGAGAATTACGAACGGATGAAAAAGGGAGGTTAATCGTGATCGGAGGATCTGGAAGTGCTAAAAGTGTTATTCCAAATAACCCAGTACATCATTTTGCTAATAATAGTGGTTGGTATGATGACACGTCAGATGGTACGGTGAGAGCGAATGTGATTGTAACGAAAAAAGGAGAGGAACCTCTCACATGCGAAGCTGAATCTGCTTTTGTAGCTGTTGTGCCGCCGAACTATGGACAGGGACTTTACGGAACAATAACCATGTATGATATTGTCAAAGATGTCTACTCTCAAAGATCAACAGGAGGAATTGAGAAGAAGGAAACGCCAGATTTCGCAGACGACATTTGGCCTATATTCAAATCAATTAGTGATACTCAATGGGTAAGCAACGGACTCTATATGCTCTTTGGTATTGGGTCAGCATCAAATTTTGCCTCGCCTGAAGTATTTGCGAAATTAATTTCAAAGAAGCCAGAGGATCAAGACTTTAAACTAAAAGTTCTAAGCTGGTTCCGAAATCCACTAACCAAAGACTTTGATCCAACTCAATTGCCGCCAAATTACGGTGATGCATTAAGAGATTTCAGCGACCAACCAAATGAAAATCTTTGGATCACAAGAACTCAATACAGCTACCTCAAAGAATGGGCAAAAGGAAACTTTATATCAACGGATACTAAGACCAGTGATACCCATTTCCCTTTAAAAGCTTCAGCTGAAAGCGATCCATTGATTCATTCAGATCTTGAAATGCAGCCTTATTTATTGACCAAAGCTGCTTTGCAAGAATGCTTGGGAGGACCATTTAGACCGGGAATTGAGGTTACATGGCCCTTTAGAGTAGATCAAATGTGGAAGCCTGCTGTAAAAGGAGAAATCTCACCATTTCGATTGCAAGTTGTTGTAGATGAAGATGACAAGATCAAAGAACTCATTAAAGACGATTACGGACCTGTTTTATCTCCCGAAAAAGCCTTAGCAGAGAATGGACCCGTTCATTATAGTGGACCGGGAACATTGACAAGATGGATGGGAGTTCCTTGGCAAGCTGATGCTGCAAGTTGCTTGGGAGGTTTGGATGCTTCAAACTATTTACCCGTCCCAGCATTATGGGCACCTAGAGCTCCGCAAGAAGTAATAAGCGAACAGTCTTTGGAGAGAATGAAAGATGGAAAGACAAGCTTGTTTCAAAAAGTTAAATACTTCAACAATAGACAATTTTGGTTGCGTGACTTGGACAATTCAAACGTGATAAGAAGATTGAATGAAATGACACTTGAATGGTCTGACTTAGGTATTGTTTCAGCTATCCCAGTGACATCTAAAGGATCAAATGACGAGGTCCCTGAAATCATTTGGGTTGAGCAACAACGCGCAAAAGCATTTTCCAACTGGGATCCAACTTACTTACAACTATTGGTGGCAGAAGGAGAAATAACACCAGAAGAAGCCGTAATTAGAGAAAAGGCAGAGCGGGAAGAATACCAAGAGAGTATGGAAAACCCAGAAAAACGAGTGAAGCCTAGGAAAATTCTAGGACGTTTGGAACACTAAAACTACAGATGAAAGATCACATCAAAATTATTGTAATTGGAGGGGGGCCTGCAGGAGCAGTCATGGCAATCGAATTGGCCAGAGATAATATGGAGGTTATTGTCTTAGAAGCTAGTTCCATTCCTAGACAAAAACCTGGGGAATGTTTGCCCCCCAACATTACCCCGTTGCTTCAAAAATTAAAACTAGAACACCTTCTTGAAAAGCATAAATTAAGTTATGGAAATGAAGCTGTATGGGGATCCGAACAGATAAGGGAAGAGAATTTCATCTTCGGAATTCATGGAGAAGGAACACATATAGATCGTGTGGAATTTGAAAAAGACCTGGCGCTTGAGGCTAAAAAAGAAGGAGTTGTTTGGCTGTATGACCATTCTGTCAAAAAAAGTGTGAGAGCAGATCATCAATGGAACCTGGAAGTTGACCATCAAAACACTAAAAAAGTATTTACCGCTGATTTCGTGGTGGATGCTAGCGGCAGAAAAGCTGTATTCGGAAGACACGTGGGAGTGAAACGGATTCCTACAGACAAACTTGTTGGCATAAGTGCAATTTACTCTGGACGACAGAACTTAAATGCATCGACTTTAATAGAAAGCACACCTCATGGTTGGTGGTATTCAGCAAGTTTACCCGATAATAAATTGGTAGTCACTTTTATGACAGATTCCGATTTAATATCACCCTTAAATGCAAATCAAGTTAAGGGTTGGATCACTTTATTGGAAAATACGACTCATACGATTAAACGTGTAAAGGGAGATCGTAGTTTAGAAATAGACAGTTCTACATTAAAGCTGGATGTAAATTCAGCTTGTTCTTCTCGGTTGGAAACAATAACAGGGTCGGGATGGTTAGCCATAGGTGATGCAGCATGTACTTTTGATCCATTGTCATCGTATGGAATCACAGCCGCCATGGGAACAGCATATTATGGCAGCTGTTCAATTAAAGACCATTTCAAAGGAAAAAAAGAGAGCTTCTTGGCATACAATTACCTCATGGATAAAATGTATCACACCTATTCTCCCCTAGTTGTTGAAGCTTATTGCCAGGAGAATCGCTGGAAAAACGAAACGTTTTGGAAAAGAAGGACTGATCGATAATTCAAGAGATATCTATGCCCTACCCTTTTCTAGGTACAATCCGAATCTACCTACTTCTGGGTATAAATCTGTTCCGACGTTTCTCGATATTGCGGTTTGATATTTTACCACATCTAATAACTATAAATCAATAACAATGAACAACGAAAAACCACTATCTAGTGACGAGGCACTAATACTACTAAGCAAGAGATATCCAGAATTAACTGTACTCACCGATTGTGTTAATTCCGAGGAGTATGAAAAAGAGCGATTAGTCTTCAATCGGAAATTTGACTTTCGCCCTGCTGCAATTATCCTTGTCACAAAGACTGAACAAGTTCAAACGATTGTAGAACTTGCAAATAATGCAACGTTCGACTTAACAGTTAAATCTGGTGGACACGATCATGAAGGTGAGTGCTCAGCGACTGATTCTTGGCAAATTAATTTCCGTGAAATGAATTCGGTACTACCAACTTTGGATGGTATTAAGATTGAAAAGGATTACAAAATAAAGAAAGAGCAGGATGGCCTAAGAGTTACCATTGGTCCCGGTGCACGTTTTAACCAAATAAAGCCAGTACTTGACGAACATAACCTAGGCATTCCGCACGGAACATGTAAAACAGTTGGAATCGCTGGCTACACCATGGGAGGTGGCTGGGGACCATGGACGCGGAAATATGGAATGGCATGTGAATACCTTGTAGGTGCAACGATTGTACTTGGCGATGGACAGTGCCTGCAATTGACAGAAAATGATACTGACACGAATAAACAACAGCTTTTATGGGCATTGAGAGGTGGCGGTGGACTTAGTTATGGCATTGTAACCGAACTTATTTTCAAGCCATTTGTATTGCCATTTATTGCCTTTAGTTTCACAATAGATGCCCATAGGTTTTTCCCTGGTGTTGACACTGTAACTATTATCGAATTTTGGGAAGACATTGTCAAAGAAGGAAAAAACCCAAGTCTAATTGGAACCAACCTAAAAATTGAAGCACAACATGTTCAAACCAACGAGGATCGTACACCTGATGCTGAATTGAAATGTTCCATGAATGGTTATTTTGGTGGGACTTTCTTAGAACTTGTAGAAGCTATTATTGCATGGAGTCGCCTACTCAATAAAAACAACCAACTTGAGGCCGAGAAATTGACAAGCTGGATAAAAGACAAAGCAAACAAAGCAATTACTGTAATATCGCATATCCTTCCAGAGGGTGAAACCTTGACACCAGAAATTCTACGCGATAATTGGCCGTTTAATTGGGATACGACACATGATCTAAACTTGGATCCAGACTGTCCGGCACCTCATAAACTCACATCGCGGTTGGCTAATCCTGAATGGGATGATACTAGTCGGAAAGCATTAGTCCGTTCTCTTCAGTCACCTCTACTACCTACCTTTGATGAAGGCAATAATAATGGAGAGCAATTTAAATTCCAGACCTTCATAACACTGGGAGCAATTGCTGGTAATTTCTATGAAAGCCATGATGACAGTACGGATAGAGTTAGCAGCGCATTCCCTTATAAAAAGCAACTTTTCACGGTTCAGTACCAAGCTTGGTGGAACCAGCCAACCAGAGTAGAAAATGAATGTGATGAATGCGAAGAATGTGATGAAACTGGCGGAATCGAAGAAAAAAGAGTCAACAGAAAGTTCTCGAACCGTGTGCAAGATTGGATCGAAACCTGTAGAGATTTTGATATTCCACATACAGGTGGAGCCTTCATAAGCTTCAAGGATGCTTCTATACCAACAGAGCGGTACTTCTCACAAAATTATCAAGACTTAATTGACGTTAAAGTCGATCATAGTGAAGACCCTAAGATCTTGTTCAAATCGAGAAAGACAATTCTTTAAACATTAGAAAAATCATCGATTAATTATCATTCTAACTTATTGATTTATAAGCCTCGCAGTCGCGGGGCTTTTTTTGTACCCCATATATACTGGACGATTGGATGAAAACCCATCCATTCATGAATAATATTATTAGCTTGCAGCCTACCATATAAAACACCACTATGTCTGATATTAATCCTTACGTTCGATTGACAAAAAAAACAATTGATACAGAAACTAAGTATACACTTGAAGTAATGCTTCCTATTGAAGGAACTAATGCAAGTGATGCTGGTGTTACCATCGATTACAACGGATCGGTCATGACCACACCTGGGGAAGAAGCTCCTTTCGGTGCCAATTACGCCGTCAATCTCAGAACTTCAAACCCTTTAAGTCCTGACAAATACGTGCTAATAAAAGTAGATCTGTCTACTACAGTACTTGAGCAACCTCCAATTCTTACTTCCAATAGAATTATCGTATCAGTGTTCTCTTCCCCAAAATTAGGGAAAGGTCCAGAAACAAGCGGAAAAACGATCATCCAATTCGAAGATGCTATTGATGAATAGAAAGGGTAGATTCGCCCTATTCCTTTTAGCGATTCTCACTTTTCAATTTAATGCAACTGGACAATCAGCCTCAACAAAAACACTAAAAAGGCAGGTTTCCCGCACGACGTCGACTCAAAAAAAAGGAGAATTACTCAATCAGATTAGCTGGCTATATTTTGAAGAACGCAATGATTCTTCACTGCTCTATGCAAACAGGGCATTACTCCATGCGGACAAATACGATTTAAAAGAACAATTGATCGTTGCCAATCTTCAAACTGCTGAGATTAATCGTTTAAAAAAGGATTTTGATCTGGTTCTTGTTCACTTGAATAATGCCCATTCATCTATAAAAAAAGGTAGTTTCCCAGAACTCAATGTCCAGTACATTCTCTTTAAAGGCAATTTAGCCTATAGTGAAAGAGATTATGAGAAGGCCTTATCTCTTTACAAAAAGGGATATCAAAAAAGTTTGAAACACAATAAGAAATTACAGACAGAATTCTGTTTTAAGTTTGCGAAAATTGACGTTCGAAACAGTGCGTTTGATCAAGCAGAGAAGCAATACCTCAAAGCCTCTGCCCTAGCCCTTAAATATTCAGATTCAACGAGGGAAATCCTTGCATATAACAATCTGGGGAACCTTTTTGCCAGACAACAACGCTATGAGGAATCCATGCCCTATTTCGAGAAAAGCCTTCAGTTATCGCTCTCGTATAAAAACCTACGTGGACAAAGTAAGGCCTACTTAAACATTGGAAACCTGTATTACTTTAAGGGATATTGGACTACTTCTATTGAGCATTATGTAAAAAGCGCTAACATAAAGAATGCGTTGAACGATCAAGCAGGGATGGCTAAAATCCACAACAACATTGGTGCAATTTACAAGGAACAAAAACGATTCGAAAAGAGTATAAACTACTATCAAAAGAGTGCTGATTTCTATAAGGATCAAGCAGATACAATTCGACTAACGGAAACATGGGTCAATATTTCAGTTGCAAAGATCATTCTTGGGAAAGCAAAAGAAGGTGTTCAATTGTTGAAACAAGTGCTCCTATTGCTCGATGCAAAAGAGGATTCTGAAACACGTCTTGCCGCTGAGATAAATCTCGCCTTTGCCTATTCAGAAATGGGAAAGCACGGTCGCGCTCTCAAGCAATTAGCGATTGCTGAGGCAAGTGCAATTGATCTAAAGGATCCACATACACAGGTTTTTATTGATAACCTGTATGGTGCCAGCTATTTCCATTTGGAAAATTATACAAAAGCAATTGTCTATTATCAAAAAAGCTTGCGGGTTGCCAGAGATCTGGGCTTATTGAACGATCAAAAAAAAGCGTTATTTGGATTGTACGAAGCAGAGGAAAAACTGGGTCGTTTTCAACAATCATTGAGCCGGTTCAAAGAATACAATACGCTCAAAGACTCTCTCTACAATGTTGCCTCAACGACTAAGTTAAACGAGCTTCAGGAGAAATACGATTCGGAGCAAAAAGAGAACGAAATTGTCAATTTGAATGCACGAAATCATTCCATCGGAATTGAAAATGAGCTGAAGACAAATGAATTAAAATCATCGCGCCTAACGATAGGAATTATCGTGTTGATCGTTCTATTGCTGAGTATATTCATATATCAACGCATTAAAGGTCATAAAACACAACTCGCCCATACCAAGAAGATCAATGAAGAAGAGATTCACAATTTAATTCAGGAACAAGAAATCACCACCCTGGAAACAGTTGTTGAAACCCAACAAAATGAGCGAAAGAAATTAGCGAAAGACCTTCATGATACACTCGGGAGTTATTTGGCCACACTTAAATATCAGCACGAAGCATCCACACCAAAAAGTACAGACGCTCTTGTTATGGCGAATTATCAAAAGACATCGGAACTGATAACAAGTGCGTCAACAGAATTAAGGTCTATCTCTCACCAGATGGCAACAGGTGAAGGTGTTGAGTTTGATTTAATCTCGGCTACCAGGGAATTGGTTAATCGCATTCAAAGCACCCAACGTTTCAAGGTTCATTTCCATTCCTTGATGGAAGATCGAATTCAGAATAGTATTGAATTGACACTTTACAAAATCATTCAGGAATTATTTTCCAATGTTCTTAAGCATGCCGAAGCACAAGAAGTAACCCTTCAGATTAATCGAGACGAAAACGAGGTCACAATCATGTTTGAAGACGATGGAAAAGGCTTCGATGTATCCAAATCCCAATTGAAAGGAATAGGGCTTTCAAATGTTACTCATCGAGTCGATGAACTTCAAGGGAAACTCGAAATCAATTCCCAACAAAACCAAGGAACAACAATCCTAGTGATTGCTCCACTAAATCAACAACTATGATAAAAATAATCACTGCGGATGATCACCAAATCGTTCTGGATGGTTTGAAAGCCCTTTTGGAAGATCAATCAGAGTTTCAGGTTATCGGAGAGGCGAAAAATGGCAAAGAATTGATTGAAGCGTGTAATACGTTGAATCCGGATTTGATCCTTACCGATATTGGTATGCCAGTTATGGATGGAATTGAGGCCCTTCGTTCCATCAAAAAAACGCATCCAGAATTAAAAACCTTGGTATTGACAACTTACACCGACCGAAGGAATATTCGTGAAATGTTAAAGATTGATGTAGACGGATATCTACTTAAAGATTCTGGAAAAGCTGTTTTTATAGAAGCCATAAACACAATTATGACGGGAGAAAAGTACTATGACAAACGTGTGACCGAAATTATGATGAATAGTTTCTCCAAGTCAAAAAAGAAACCACAGAGTAATACACCACTTACCAAGCGAGAAAAGGACATTGTTCGTCTCATTTCTGAAGGACTGGATAGTCAGGAAATTTCGGGCATTTTGTTCATCAGTTTGCTCACTGTTGAAACCCACCGAAAGAACATTTACACCAAATTGGGGATAAACAAAATTGCAAGCCTTGTTCGTTATGCCCTTGAAGAAGGACTGATAGAATAATTACGGTGAAATTTGTTATGAGTGAGTTCAGCTTACTTCAAAGCCTTTGGTCTATCGCTTCGCGTGATTTAAACTGATCAGATGGGATGTATGAATTATTACAATTGCAGAATCAGACTTACAACAAGAAAATGGACACAGCGTGATGAGTACATTTCAGAAAAGGGGTTCTAATCTCGTCTTTTCAAATGTGAAACCTTCTAGGGAATTCAAGCAACCCAACTCAGAACCATATAGACACAAAAAAAGGACTGATCAATTAGATCAGCCCTTTATTAAAACGAATTAAGTCTTTACATATGTTCACCTGCTATTCTCATAGCTCGACAATACCAATTGGATCATTGGTATTCCAGTAAACATCCTATAAACGTACTATTTTACTACACTACCCTTGTACAATTGAGGTCTATCAAAGCCATCAAGACCGTCAAAGATTCCTTTGATTACTAATTTAGATCGTTGTTTCGTCGATTTATAGTTCTCTAGGTCTTTAGTCACCATTTTGATTGATATTCTATCAGACTTAAATTCACATTCATCTGTAGGATATAATGTCAAATTATAATTCCAATCACCACTGTATTGGTTTTTCGATTTATTGTAATTCAAGTAATACCCTTCAACAGTAATTGGTGTACCCGCCATTTGACTTTCAACTCCATCAAATAACTCATACAATTCTGAAACAGTATATACTTTTCCTTCTATCACAGTAGGAAGCTCGCCTACCTCTTTAGATTTATCACCTTCATCCGTTTCTGATGCATCAACATTCGCTTCAGTATCATTTTCATCAATTGAAATATCTTCTGCTGATACCGTACAATTCGTTAAAGAGAATGTTAACACTCCAAGCGCGATAAAAAATCCAATTCCTTTTTTCATAAAATATGTGTTTGTGTTTGGTTAATGTGGGACAAGAATCTTCGAAATTCGTTTTTTCACCTCAGAATAATTGCCCTCACAAATTCGAGGCAATGATAGTTCAAACGACCATTTCGAGCATAATTTCACGTCAGACAAAAGGTGGACACTATTCAAACACCAATGAATACAAGGTATTCAGACATCGTTGAGTTGCTTAACACTTTTCTTGTGTCAATTATTTTGCACCATTTTTTTAGTAGGGAGGGAAATCTACTCTATTTAGAAAGTAACTCGATGGCCTTTTTTAAGCAATCCGAATTATTGTTGAAATAATGGCTTGGAACAAAATCCTCTCGTGGACTTTTATTCATGTGGTAGAGTCTGATGCCTGGAATTTGAAAACCTATTTTTGAATTGTCTAAGGTATATCCCCAAACAACTCCTAGAAGATCGGCAAGTTCCGTTCCTACGATTTCAACGTTTTCAAATGAATCGAACCCAATCGTGATTCCCTCTCCCATACTACCCGTCCATCGGCCAACTAAAAGCACCATCGGTTTAGTGTAAGGTGATTCTCTTGGCATCACTTGTTCAACCCAATATTGCTCAATTCCAGTTTCTTTTTCATCGTAAACGTACCTATACCTCTGATACGGGGCTTCTTCTTGAATAAACTTCCCCATTATCGCTTTGGCAATTGTGTTGTTACCTCCACTCGGCGTTTCACGTAAATCCAAAATCAATGAGCTTGTATTTGACAGTGAATCCAATGCATCATCGAAAGCAGAAATCAACTTATTATTCCACAATGAGTTATTAATTCGAATAAAACCAATGTTGTTCTCTAATGTCTTATACGTCAATAATTCATCATCGCTGTAGTAATCCTCTGTATTTGAATAAGGAAGGGGAATAATCTCTTCCTTACCATCTAATGATACGGTGATTATTCTCTCGATATTATGCTTACCTGCTATCAAGGTATTTGCCGCAAACTCATAAACGCGATCGTCATAATTTGAAAATGATTTAGGAAGAAATTCTTTGATCGCTTCATGAATGCTTTTCCCATTAAACTTCAAGACTTTCATCCCAAGGGTTAGCTTACTTGTTTCAATTTTTGAGTTTTCCCGGATTGATTCTATTATGTATCCACCGTCCTTCTTAACAAGCCAAATATCCGTACTTGATGGTATTAATTTACTGGAAGATTCAATATTTGTGTTTAAACCGACATGCCCATTATATAGTTCATTGTTACATTTTTCAAGTAGTGTAATGAAACTATTCCTACCCGAGACAGTGTCAATCATCGGTTGATAAAGCTCTCTCACTTTCTCCCAATTCGTCTTTTGGGTATTGAAATAGGCAAAGCTCTCATTTATGGTGGTCCAGTATTGACTGAAGTCTTCAATATAGAGAGAATCATTCTCCTGCTTTACTTCGTAATCAGGAGAAAATACTTTATGCCCACTCTGACAACTTACAAGGGTCAATAAAGAAAGTACTGCTATAATTTTCATTTCTAAGAGTTTATTAAGAAGCCATGAGTAATGGCTAAATCTACAAATTAGTACCTTGTATTCTTTCATGTAGCTAAAAAGCTACCTTCCAATTTATCATTGAAAGATAGCCTCTAATAAATCGATGCTCTTGAGAACAGCTTCGCCTAGAACTTCGTCTTTTGATAAAGCAAGTCAAACACGGGAAGTTCATCCGAACTATTTTTCTTTGCCACGCTCTCACTCAAGATATTAAACGCTTCAATTGATACTATTCTCCCGATAAATTTCAAAAGCTTATCGGGAGACATGATCGTTTACTTATTGATGTTATTGCAATTGATGGTATCAGTACTCGGGAAGACAGTTAAGACCTTCGTTGTCTCATATCTCCCTCCGCCTAAATAGTCGCGGGTAAGTTGCGCCAATCTTACTAGCTGACACGTTCCATCTGCCTTTTTATAGACAACTTCGCAATTCAGATACTTGCTTACAGGAAGATCAAATGAATTCTTACTCACCTTCCAATGAGAACTAATAATTTTCACCTTAAGCACGGTACCAAGATTTTCGCTTTTAAACTTCGTTTTCACAAAAGCCTCAATACCCGAATCGTGCATTCCTACTTTGCTCATACGAACATTATCCACTACCGTTTTCCAAAACGCAGCTTTGTGCTTTTCACCTCTTCCACTACTGATTATTTCTTCTAAGAAAATCTTTTGTTTTGTAATTCTCTCTTGTAGAACAAGAATTTCAGGTCTGCTCTCGTACCAAATGGAATCTTTGTAATATGTGTATAGTTTTTGTTCAATACTCAGTTCTTTCAAGTAGCGTTCAGGCTGAAATAGGTAATTTTTTCCTGGATCAATATCCGTTGACATAGATGCATCAAACTTCAAATTCATGTGTGATTCAATATCATCTATATGATCACTTATTAACTCAATCTTTTCATACGTTTCTTCAAAATAACGATCCAAGTTTAGGACCTCATTCTTTCCATTATAATACGATTTATACCGCTTTGGATAATCTGCTTCGAAGTCGTTTCTCAATGCGTAATAACCATGAACCGTTAATGTTTTCGAATCACAATCTTTAGCGTGCTTATATGCCTTAAAACAGTTGTTCCATTCTGTAAGACCATCAATAAAACCATCGTAATTTTCCCCGTCAGCGTTATTTTCATCCACTAAAACCTGCATGTCTGAATATTGAGCTTCCATGTCCTTCAAGTAATTCTTTTTGGACTCTTTAGGATACTGCTGCAATTGATCTAAATATTTTCTTGCTTTCTCTAAATCCTCCGCTACATCCTCAAATGAAGTGTAAGGTCCATCCAGTTTCCCCCTCGCCCATTTTAAATTGGCTTTCGCATCCGAGTAAAACTTATATATAGGATCATCAGGGTTTTCAGAATTGTATTTAGGCTTATCATTTAATAGCGCTCCCCCCTCCTTCTTTTCGCCGCTTTTAACATCCGATTTCTTTAGGACATCTTCCTTCTTTCCGCTCTTTTTAATATCTGGTTTCTTAAGGACATTCTCCTTTTTGATTTTTGGCTTCTTTAATTTCATCCCATTTAATTGGGCATTGCTCGTTGCTGAAAAAGCAACAATACAGAGTAAACAAAATATTCTTTTCATGTCTATTAATTTATAGAGCAAAGAAAATATTCATTTTTTGAAATCAACTTTTTATTCCCAGACAAAAGGTGGACACATTGGGTTAATCAAGGCTGAGTGCAGATTCTCGCGTTTCTGTCAGTAATTTGGCACCGTCCGTTCCGAGCCTTTTAAATAGGCGTTGCTTTGCTTTTTTCGCACCCTCTTCAGAAATATTGTTCACCTCCGCAACCCCTTTGTTTGAATACCCTAGTTTAATTAAGACCAACAGACGAATATCATTTGAAGTTAAATTGGGGAATTTAGCAATCATGTTCTTCGCGTAATTATCATGGACCACGTCAAAGTTTAACACGATTTTCGCCCATTGATTTTCCGTGACATAATTTTGCCCGAGAACGGACATTATTTCTTCAATACTGACTTGACTTATGTTTTCTGATTTGAATTTTTCAATGATCTTGACATTCTCTTTGATTTTTTCAATCGCTTGATTCAGATCTTTTGTTTTAATCTCGAGATTTTGGGTTGCAATTTCTTTAATCAACTGTCCTTTTTCAAGTTCATTGAGTAAGATTTTCTTTTTGGTTTTGTAGCGATAGAAAAGCATTATCAATAATAAAATCAAAACGAGCGCAACCAAAACAATCCAGACAATGGTCTTCTCATTCACCTCTTTTTGATACTTTAAGGCCAATATTTCTTGCTCTTTTTTATTCGTCTCAAACTGAATGATCAACTGTTTCTCAAGTTGACTTGATTTATGGTAATAAACGGTGTCTGTTAACTCTGAAAAACTCTGCAGATTTAAGACCAAATCGTTCGCTCCAATTTTTTTGAGGTAATTTTCAACTAACTCAAAATTCGCCTCAATTTTACCATCCATATAAGCCGCAGAATCAGCAAAAATTAAGGCTTGACGAAAGGCATCTTCTGCAAGGTCAAATTCATTTAATCGTTGGTGTAAGTTCCCTGTAAGCAACTTGGCCTGAGCACCATCTAAGGTATGATTGTCGATTGACTCCATGACCTCATTCATCAAGCTAACGTATTTTTTTGTTTGCTTGACATCATCCTTCTCCAAATACGCTTTACCCAAAATATAATACGGGTAATTTAAGTCTGTATGATCACCTAGTCCCTTCTTTATTGCAAGTTTTACATAATAAATAGCGCTATCCGGAGAGTGCATTCTAAGATAAACCCCACCTCTATTTAACATGGTACTTAAATAGGGGTGCCTCATCACTTTATTGTCTGAATGCTCCTTGTAAAACTGCAATAGTTTTTGATTATAAACTAGCGCCTTTTTATAGTCATGACTAACAATATAATAACTAGTTATATATTGATTAACAATTGATTGAACATCTTCAGAACCAAGTATATCAGCAAGGCTATCTGCTGTCAAATAGTAATCTAACTCTTGAAAGTAACCGCCAAGAGCTCCCGTTGCGTACCCTCTTGTGAGCAATATAGAAATTTCATTTTCGTCTGAAAGATCACCAGGATATAGCTGGAGCAAGCTATCAACTTGTTCAATATAGTTCAATGCTACTTTAGGCGCATTATTTACATTTAAACAGGCAAATGCATGGCAGGCATAAACTTGACCAAATCCATAAGAGATTTCTATTGAAAGTTCCTCAATTTCATCCAGAGACCCTTTCACTTCATCCATCTTCATACTTGGACTTTCCTCACTAATGCGTATTAATTCATCAATGTATTCTTTGGTTACTTCCTGTGCAGAAAGTAAATTTGGAAATGAGAGCAACAAACAGAGTAAAATCGTAGACATTACATATATTTTTACTTGCTCTTTTATTTCTCTTATTTGCTTAAGCGCTAATTGGTACATTCTTTAATTTACGTGATAGGTTGAGGGCAAAATAATTCTTTATTATTCAACAAGCCACAAACTCTATCAATAAAAATTTCCCATCT
>NVXP01000094.1 GCA_002733985.1 Fluviicola sp.
GTCCGTTTAAATAGGAATTCATAGAATAAAAAAAGTCAACCACTGGCTAAGTGAAGTTAACCTCATACTCATTTTCAATTTTTTGTATTGATATTACAACGATGTTTGAAGCGAGTGATGAAATTTTATCAATGTACAATTAACAAGAAAAACACTTCCTAAGTGTTGTAATGCAGGTTGTTAAAAGATCACTCAAAACATTGTTTAAATGCTCTTTAACAATTTTAGTATGAAAAAAATTGCTCTACTACTCATAGGAATATCCATCTCCTTTGTGAATTTTTCTCAAAATTTAATAACTACGGAAATTTCCTCTATTGAGGAGATAGAAGCTTGCCAAACGGAAAATTTCTCCGTTAGTATTGACAAAATTTCTGGTAGTTATACCTCAACAGATACAATTATCATTGAAATGGGATTTCCAGGTTCTATTCATTTTGTAAATGCTGTACTTTCCTCAGGCTCATTGAGTGTAGATAACGGGAACCCTGAGAATCCAATTTGTACAATAAGTGGAGTAACTGGTAGTTCTATTGGTTTTAATTATACCGTTAGTGCGACTTGTGATTTAATTAGTGCTAGTATTTCTTCTGCGTTAACAAATACCTTAGCTATAAGTTTGAACGGAAGTACAGATCATACTGCCTTCTCTACTTCATATAATGTTTTGTCTCCTTGGCTCGTTTTTGACAATGCAGGGAGTACCAATTTGAATTACAGCTTAGGACAATTCAATGTACCAATAGAGCGTACATTCAAATACATCAATACTTCATCAACTGATTTTACAGGTGACTTCCTATTTGTAGATACGATAGAAGTGGATTTTATCAACTCTGGGGTTCAACTTCAAAATATAGAACTTTTATTCCCGCTTTCAGGAGTTGATATTTTAAAGACAGTCACGGATAGCTCTATTTATTACACTGTTGCAATAAGCAATCTTTCACAAGGGGATTCACTTGTATTTAAAGAATCCATTTATCTTATCGATTGTTCATCTGGGGGAATTGACAACAGTGTTACCCGATTTAATTCCAGTTATGGATGCTCAAATGGCACATTTTGTCAATCGATTGAAGCCCCAGCATTTGTTACAACAACTAGTTTTGATCCAAATGACAAACCTCAAATAGAGCTTGAATTATTAACAAGAGGGTATGAGACTTGTTGGACTGATCCACAAGAACGATTGGTCAAAATAACAAACACAGGTACAGGAGATGCTTCCGATGTACGTATGCGATTCTTGGGAGGATTACAGAATTCAATTACGACAATGGATCTTTCCACAATTGAATTTTTCAAAAAGCCCGCAGCAGTTGAAATTCCAGTTAATTATATCACTATTGACTTTTTTGGTACTGGTCAGTCTCAATTTTTTGATAGCGCATATTCGAGTAATGAAATCCTTGCCGCTGGAGATTCTATTTTTATTCGTTACTACGAACTCATTAATTGTATTGATACAAGTGAGTATGATACTTATTTTAATGAAGGCATTTTTATGCATCGTGAATACCCAGATTTTTATTTGGAACATCCTTGTAACAGTACCAATTCACTTCTTTCTTCAGCATATGGATGGAGACAGTGGGAGCATATCTTTAAGCTACAGCAAAATTTCGAAAATCTGAATGGAACAATATTGGATGACGAGGAATTATGGTATGAGATAGACAATACTACGACGCTTTTTATTGGAAAAGAATACCTTGGAAATAAATTCTTTTACAATGCCGATAGTAGCGAAATTCAAGTACGATTAACAATAGAGCCAGGGTTAGGTTTAGTTGGAGATAGTATATATATGTGTTCTCCACAAGGCAGTAATAATGTAAAGTTATTTCCTTACCAGGTAGATTATGCACAAGGAGATGGGATTAATACGGGTACGGGAGATGTTGCTGTAGCACATTTTAGAATTCCTGATAATTACTATGGGGATTATCCACCGAATTATTGGAATGGAGACTTACACTATTCAACTACCGAATATTATAAATTCTTCAATAATTTTAAAGTTAAATTTAAACTTAAAGCATATTGTCAATATACTACGGGGGAAAGAGTTTCAATTACTGAAGAGTTCTTTTTTATACCTAATACTGATTGCCCTATTGATTGTAAACTACCAATATCAAAAGTTTCAGACAAAGTAGCTGTTCATTGTCCAGGCTGTATTGTACCAGGTTGGAATTTATCTTCTTTTAATATTGAAAGAATCAATCTTGACTATGCAGATGATGATAATAACAATTATCCTGATAGCTATCCTTTTGAACTCACACAAGCTGATCCAAACTTAGCCGAAACACGACATGTAATGTTAGGAGATACCATTGAATGTGCCATTAGTGCATTTACATCCAATGGAGAGCAACTACTATTTAGTAATATTGGATTTGATTATGATGAAGGACAACTTCTAATGAAAGGAGATTTTCTACAGCATCTTGAGTTTATAGGAGCTACAGGTAGTTTTACAAATTCTAACGGGACCGAACCATTTACAATTCCACCTTCTGCTGGTGTTTTCTGGCCAAATGGGTTTACGATTGATCTAGGAATAGATGCTTTAGTAAATAATTATGGTATTCCATCTTCATTTATTAATCGTTTTTGGGGTGGAAACACTATTACCATTGTACCTAAGTTTGTCGTAAAAGATAACCTCATAAATGGTACAGGAGGTGACCCTTATTATAGTGTTGAACAAATAGATGCTAGCATTAATATGTCTGGAACACCGTATTCGGGAATAGACATTAAGCTAGATAGCAAAGGAACACATATTGACAGTATTATTGCCATGGATTCAATTTCAAGAAGTGAAATGAATTATTGGTGTACTGGTTATGATGGAAGAATTGTAGGGGTAGGATCTAATTTTTATTACCAGCAAACATTGACCAATTATTATCAATTCAACCCATGCTATAAGACAATAAATGCAAAGATGTATTCAGATGTTGGTCAATCATTTATTGGAGGGTATGGAGATCAGGGAGGAACACAGACAGCTTGGAATTCTTTTTCTTATGAGTTAAGAAACCTATGGCTGCTTGACTCTACAACAATCAATTTCCCTGACTATCTAGAAATTGAAAGAATTGAATTTAAATTAACCCAATTAATTTCCGACACAACAAACAATTTAACCAAGTACAACGGGAATTTCTATTCATCAAATACTACCCATATTTATGATTTAAATGATGCTAATTTCGGCGACTCTTCAATTACTATTTATCCTGCCAGAAATTTTCAAGAATTAACAAATTCATTTTATAATCAGCCTGACCGTTTTACGGGATATGACGAAACAAAACGTTATAGAATGTACGCAGTCCTAAAAATGAAAGACTGTCAAAATACACCTGATATAATTCCCGTAGGAACAAGCTATCCATTAGTCACGCATTGGTCTGATTTCCCTGGTGCAACCAATGGCGATACTACACTTACAAATAACATGAGTGGTAACTATCAATTTGATATGCCTAGTGCAGAGATTGAAACGCAAATACTGCCTTTAATTCAAAATGCTACAAATGCTGATTTATCATGGGATATCAATCTAAGTTCAGCTATTAAAACTAACACATATACTTATGGAGTTATCAATGAAAGAGCGGAAAACAGCTTCTTATACTTTATTTCGCCATCAGGAAATATTTCTGTAGATGAGCTTTTATGGAGATCAAACAACTCACCCGTGCCCATCGTTGATTCTATTAATGGAATTCCATTGTTTGGTTTAGGTATGGTAGGTGCCAATTGGAGTGCTGGTTGGGTTGATGCTGAAATTACAGCGAATGCGAGCTTTGATTGCTCAAACATAACAGACACAGATAGCTTAATTGTAATTACAGGTTGGAACTGCTATGGATATCCTACTTCCATTGAAGATGCATGTTACACAGACACCACTATTATGTACATTACTCCTGAACAACCAGGAATGCAAGCACAATTAGAAGTTCAAGACATCGTAAATGCATGCGATACATTGAATTATAATTTAGAGCTAAAAGCTACAGGACTAGGAAACGTTGAAAATGTCAATATTCGATTGAATCTACCTACAGGGGGAGAGTTATCTTACCTCGCTGGATCTGGGATGGTATCTTTTGATGGAAGCTCGACTAATATTGATCCTTCAGTTGATTCCCTTGGGTTTTATTGGAACTTGGATTCAGTTAACTTCATGACGAATAACTTTAATGGATTGAATCCTGAGGCATATTTAACCTTTGATGTTAAATCTAGTTGTGGATTCAATGATGAGCAGGTAGAACTAGAAATTTCGGGAAATAATTACTGCGGAAAGCCCATAGGTCCATTCAATTTAGAAAGGATACCATCGGTCATCGAAGGTATCCCAACATTGGATTCATTGAATTTAAATATTACAGCTTCAACAATGGAACCATGCAGTGATAGTACGCTAATTACTATGACCATAGTAAATGTTGGAACAAAAGTGACAGGAGAATTCAACACACTTGAATTAATACTTCCAGATGATTTCACTTACCTAAGTGGAGATATTTACACTGCGGTTAATGGAAATACGCTCACTTATAATCTCTCCAATAATATTCCAATTGGTGGAACTCAAACAATTTCATTCTATGGTGTGAATACCGCTCCTGTAAATTGTGATGTTTACCCCTTATCTGGAAACGTATATGTTGGAGATGAGTACTATTGCGACGTAGTACTTTGCTTCCTTGAAGGCGGACAAAGTAGTGTAATTAGTTTTGCTACAAATATTGTCATAGAAGACACTAATCCTCCTGTCATAATTGGAGTACCAAGTGATTTAACTGTATCCTGTGACAACATACCAGTAACTCCAGCTGTAACGGTAAATGATAATTGCGGAGCCAGCCTTGAGTACGTAGAAACTACTGAAAATGGAAGTTGCCCAAATAATTATACTGTTACTAAAACTTGGACAGCAACTGACGATTGTGGAAATATAACAATAGCTACTCAAGTAATAACAGTAGTAGATAATGAAATCCCAGTCATTGATTGTCCGGCAGATATTTATTTAAGCGCTGGTGATTCCATTGCAACATGGGGCTTAAGTGCTACAGACAATTGTGGATTGGATCAACTTTATAGCTCGATCCCTTCAGGCTTTGTATTCCCTGTGGGAACTACTACAGTTGAAATCACAGCAATCGACGGATGTGGGAACACTTCAACTTGTTCGTTTGATGTTACCCGAGTTCCACCATTGGTTGTAGATGCTGGTCCTTGTCAAACAGTATATTTCGGATATGGGCCTTTAGCCTGTACCGATCTGAATGCATCATTGATAACAAGTTCTTCTGGTCCGTATACGTATACCTGGAGCAATGGAGAGACAGGAAGTACAATTACGGTTTGTCCAACTGTGACAACAATTTACACTGTGACTGTTACAGACGGTAATGGATTCTCTTCGACTGCTGATGTTGTTCTCAATGTCATTGATGCGAGTTGTGGAAACAACGGAAATAAAGTTGTTGTTTGTCATATTCCTCCTGGAAATCCTAACAATGTACAGGAAATCTGTATTGCACAACAAGCTGTTGGGGCACACATTGACCCTGCTTATGGTCATTCAGGATGCCGCGTGGGATTATGTGATTTTGTAGATCCTTGTGATCCATTTGGAAACAAATCTATGGCAGTGAATAACAATTCTCATGTACGTGAGGCGCGAATGATCACATCTATTTATCCGAATCCAAACAAAGGACAATTTACCATCCATTTAGCAGAGCGCATAAATCTTGTAAATACAGAAATTGAGATTTATAATATGATGGGGAAGCTTATTAAACGAATCACTCCAAATGAGTTTATTGTTGAGGTTAATCTATCAGAAGAATCTCTTGAAAGTGCAATGTATTTTGTTAAAATTATTTCTGATGATGATCTTGAAGTACAAAAAGTTGTAATTGAAGAATGATCACAACTATTTCACTTAGTATCATGAAAATGACTCGTTCTAATTAAGCTGTACAGCTTAGATGACTAAAATAGTAATTTGTTAAACAGCAGTGAGTAGTATTGTCACTGCTGTTTTTTTTGATTTTAAATGGCTACCGGAATGAAGAGAAAGTATCAAAAATAAAACCGAGTCATAATTGGTGCCTGACTCGTTAAGAGAATCCGCTTTTAAGATTAGAAAGTCAAACTGTCCTCTCTATAAGCACAATTTCAACTAAAAACTATATTCTACAACTTTCATAAAGTAAGAGTTTTTATTTTTTCTTGTAGTAAGACATCTACTATTATTAAGTATGGGAGGACATTTAACCGATACAATAGCCATTTATTAACGAAAGATATTCGACAAGAAATGACAAATTACCAGATAATAATTGATGCGCGGCCCGACTTTTCTGTGGTGAACTCAATGTACAGTTGATACAGGACACAAAATCAATTTAGTGTTCAAAAAACATAAATATATTAAGAGACAAAGTTAGTTTGATTGGACGCTTAGGTGCGCTATAAAGACAAAGAAGGCGTATGGAAAGATTACGTACAGTGGCACTTCATTGGATAATCGGACATTCTGAAAATTGAATAATCGAACCTAAAACTCAATATCCAAGTTAAACGTCTTCTTCAAAGTATGTAAATTTGGATTCTTTCGAGCCAAGGCAGCAAATTTATCTTTCCCAGTTTGGAATTTCACCTCTTCATCCGGATTGCTCGTGATCTCCAATTTCACATCAATACCGTAATTACGAAGTTCCTTTCTGAGATAGCCCAACAAATCTGAAATACGCAAACGAATTTGATCAACCTGAACCTGGTTGTCTACTTGCAAAATGAAAAGATGATCTGGCTTTTGAATTGGATCGCGCTTTATGAGGGCATTATAATATGTTTTTTCACCTTTTTCCTTCAATATATGAGCAAATCTGCGCCAAGCCATTTTGAAATCATCAATGTGATAATCGTTCATGGGCATATTGCTCAAGTCCATTGGTGCCCCATCTTCACCTTCTTTTTTCGGAGCCATCATCTTGTTAATCGACAAGCTCGAAGTGTACTTTTTATTTCCACTTGGAGCCGATAAAACTTTCGGTTCAGGACGATCGAAGACTTTTTTTAGGGGTGCTTTTGCTGCAGGTTTTGTAACCCCAGCTTTTGGTGCTTTATCGCGTAAATCCTGATTTGGGAAAGGAATGATGTTAACTGGGTCCGTTAGGAGTTTTTTTTTTGGAGCTCCTGATTGATGGAACACAATTGCATGAGAGCCATTTCGACCAGCAATCGTTGATTTTTTGCAGACTTATAGTCCACATCTGTTTTACTCAATACGCCAAGTGCGCGCAATAAGTTTGCAGCGTCAATTTCTTTGGATTGAGCAACGTATTTTTGCTGAATTGCTTCACTGACTTCTAATAAGCCTGCCGTTCGAACGTCTTTACAAACCAATAAGTTTCGGTAGTGATTCGCCAATCCAACAATGAAGTTGTGACCGTCAAATCCTTTTTCGATGATATCATTCAACATCAAAAGTGATGCTGGAATATCTTCCTTCATGGCACTTTCTACAATTCTGAAATAGTAATCGTAATCAAGAATATTGAGGTTGTCAATAACATCTTGATAGGTAACTGAATTTCCAGAAAATGTAACAATTTGATCAAAAATGGAGAGAGCATCACGAAGAGCACCGTCTGCTTTTTGAGCAATAATATGAAGCGCATCTCCTTCAGCAGCGATCGTCTCATTTTGAGCAATGCGCATTAGGTGATTTGCAATGTCTTTTACTTTTATTCGATTGAAATCGAAGATTTGACAACGCGATAAAATCGTAGGAATGATTTTATGCTTCTCAGTTGTTGCTAGGATGAAAATCGCATGTTTTGGCGGTTCCTCCAAGGTTTTCAAGAATGCATTGAATGCAGCCGTTGAAAGCATGTGAACCTCATCAATGATATACACTTTGTAATCTCCCAACTGAGGTGCAATTCGAACTTGATCAATCAAATTACGAATGTCTTCCACAGAATTGTTAGAAGCAGCATCCAATTCGTATACATTTAAAGAATTACCCGAATTGAATGATACGCAGGAATCACACGTATCACAGGCTTCAATTTTTTCTGTTCGATTGAAGCAGTTGATTGTTTTTGCCAGAATACGAGCAGTCGATGTTTTACCTACTCCACGTGATCCACAGAATAAAAATGCTTGCGCCAAATGATCATTTTTGATCGCGTTCTTCAAAGTTGATGTAATGGACTGTTGTCCAACAACTGTGTCAAAAGTTTGGGGTCTATATTTTCGTGCGGAAACGACAAAATCGCTCATAGCTACAAATATAATTGAATTTCATCCGTAGGCAGCATGGTGTTGATAACTCTATGTGATTATTGAAAATTACTACCGTGGAGAAATTGTTACCAATGCTCCGTTTGATGGAGTCCAAAGCGCAATTCCAAGAGGCATATTGAAACGAGTTTTTTCCGTTAATTTTTCTACTTCAGCTACATTTTCATAAAGAACGGTTCGAACTTCAATTTTCGCTTGATCCACAAAGATCCAATTTACTTGGTTTACAGCTTCCGCATTTCGCGTCCAGCACTTAGAATCATCCGCAGTTCTTAGTGGGGCTCCCCAACATCCTTCTCCTGCATACACAATCCCAATCGAGTCATTCCGAATGAATCCTTCCTCAGATCCAAAACCTTCTCCTTGAATAATTGGCCAAGTAAYTTTGCAYGTATGWGAATCATTTTCTAGGCACAATCGAACATTGGCGTATTTTTCAAACAATGGAACGAAATGTTTGTATTCCGTTTTCATTTCTTTCTTGTGGGCAACATGTGCTCGAATTGGTCGATGATATTGGGGGATTTGCCAATTGAAGTGAGCGTGATCTTTCAGTGAATTACGGAGAAATATTTTYTGTCGCCCAAACTTTTGAATCTCTGAATTGAGGGAAATGATATTCAGTAAAGTTCCTCCAAATTGAACATCATAATAAATACGTTTATGCGGGACATTGAATAAATTTCGAATCGATCGATTGGTCAATTCATGATTTCCGCGTGTTACAACCAAAGGTGAAATACGACCATCTTCCGCAATGCTGTGTTCCCAATCATCAAACCATTCAACCCATTGTTTTGGAGTGTCTAATCCAGTGAAATCGCCATTAAACAGAACTGCATGAGGTTTCAACTTCGCGACCATCTTGTTGCCTTTCCTTCTTGTTTCTGATAAATCACGGGAATCTCCGCCAGCGATGAAGGAAAGTCGCTCTGTCGGAACATTTGGAACAGTGGAGAAATAATAAATTACAGAGTAACCTTCTGAATCCTTGATTGAGAAATAGTACTTCTGATTTGCGCGCAAATTGCTTAGTTGGGCAAAGTGCGTGTTCATGGATTTTGCATTGTTTGAAGTGAGTACAATTGCTGAATCTGTGAAATTAAATTCATCCGGTTTTGATGTTCCAAAACAGACAACTGGATGCTCTCCAGAAATTTGATTCCAAGCGATTGTTGCTTCAGACGATGCATCAGAATTAAACATGACTCTCACGTAGTTAACGTTAGCAAAGACCTGAAAAGAAGTTGCGATTACGGAAAAGAAAATGATACGACGTAGCATACTAAATTAATTGAAGCGCAAAGATAATCGATTCCAATTGCTTTCGTTAAATTCTATTTTTTTTCGTATTCTAAGGGACGGAAACAATGTAAATCATGCTTATGAGAAATAAATTAATTGCGTTTGCAGTAGTGGTAGTATTGTTTTCGTGTTCAACAATATCAGAGGATTATTCAAAAGCGGCGACTGAATTGTGCGAATGTATGGCGGAAAGTGGATATGATGGAAGTGACGCTGCTAATATCAAAACCAACATTGGTGTTTGTCTGTTGGATGCACATGTAGATTTAAAGAATCCTCAAATGGCTAGCGAGCTTGAACAGAAATGTCCAGAAATCAAAGAGGGATTTGAGGAATTTGTGGAAAGCATGTAACTGAATACGTCAACACGTAATGGCGGGATATAATGAAGGACATTTTTAATCTTTATGAATGCGAGTAAAAGATCAACTTGAAATTTTATCGAGAACAAGAGGTGAATCGATCGATAAGATTGACCTAATTCAAGAACTCTGGAGTGGTTATGGTTCGATTTTTCGTGTTCATTTCTCAGGTACAAAGTATTCTTCCGTGATCGTTAAAAATATCGTTCAACCAGTTCTTTCAAATCATCCGAGAGGTTGGGACACTGAAATTTCGAATGCTCGAAAGATTAAGTCCTACGAAGTAGAAACAAACTGGTACAAGAACTATACGGATCGATGCGGCGAAAATTGCCGTGTCCCAAGGTTCATTGACTTTTGGCAAAACGACGGTGAAAGCTTCATTCTTTTAGAAGATCTAAATCCTTCAGGTTTTCCTTTACGGAAATCCCACTTGACGCTGGTTGAAATAAAAACTTGTCTAAGATGGTTGGCAAACTTTCATGTAAGTTTTTTGAATATTGATCCGACCAATTTATGGGAAATCGGAACATATTGGCATCTCCAAACTAGACCTGACGAGTTCAATAAGATGGCGGATAGCGCATTGAAGCAGTCAGCGAGTATGTTGGATGCAGAATTGAACAACTGCAAGTTCTCGACGCTTGTTCATGGCGATGCCAAAGTAGCGAACTTCTGTTTTGGGAAATCTCCTAATGATATCGCGGCTGTCGATTTTCAATATGTTGGTGGTGGATGCGGAATGAAGGATGTCGCTTACTTTTTGGGAAGTTGCCTAGATGAAGATCAATTGGAGATGTTGGAGGATGAACTATTGATGAACTATTTCGCCTACTTCAAAGAAGCGATTTACACCATCGGTATTGGTATTGATTTCAATGCTTTGGAAAAAGAATGGCGTAGGCTTTACCCAATTGCTTGGGCTGATTTCACACGATTCCTGTTGGGTTGGATGCCTACGCATCAAAAGTTGAATAGGTATAGTAAAGAAATGGTTCGGCGGGCGTTGAATTCTATTTAACGTAATGCAAAAATGCAATAAAGCTATTTCGCAATATTGCGAAATAGATCGAAGAAAACCTCCCCCTCCAATTCTCAAGGTATTCACTGCAATCGGGACAGTATATTTAACATTTCACCTCCTGTACATCGATTCAAATACATGAATTTCACAACCCCGTTTGGCCAAACGAACAAGGGGTAGCTAAACTAGCTACCCCTGCATTAAAAAAAAATGATTTTTTCTGAATTAATCTATGATTTCAATAGATACAATTGCATCACCTTCACGAATATCATCAACAATGTCAACTCCGTCGACAACTTTTCCGAAACATGTATGCGCTCCATCTAGATGTGCTGTATTATTTCTAGAATGACACACGAAAAATTGTGATCCTCCTGTATTTAAACCAGCATGAGCCATTGAAAGTACTCCTCGATCGTGGTGTTGATTTCCTCCGCTCAATTCACAATCAATTTGGTATCCTGGACCACCTGTTCCAGCCATTCCTGTAGCACCGTCTTTTGTATTTGGACATCCTCCTTGAATTACAAAATCAGGAAGTACACGGTGAAACTTCAACCCGTTGTAATAACCATCTTTTGCCAGTTTTACAAAATTCGCCACTGTTTTTGGAGTATCCTCAGTGTACAAATCTGCCTTCATTGTACCTTTTGCCGTCTTGATAATTGCTTGCATAATGCCTTAATTTTTGCACAAAGATACGTTCTAGCATTCTTTTTATCTCATTTTTGAACGGCTTCCTTAACTTTGCATATGCAAATCACACAAATTAATCGCAAAGAGGCTGGAATTTTTTCAGAACAACATGTACGAATTGTCCACAAGCAAAAGGACATGGAGAAGTATGTGCAACGACTTTTTTCGAAAGACATGTTTGTGCACCAGATGGAAGCAAAACGTTTTGAGTTTACTCCTGAAAAACGATCCATTCTTGTGAAAGCCTTGAAGAATCAATATGCATCGATTACCGAAAACCGGCCTGATGTTGATCGTTTGCTAGCACCAAATACATTCACTGTCACAACAGGTCATCAATTGACACTTATAGCAGGGCCCATGTATTTTGTTGTGAAAATACTTGAAGTGATCAAGCTTGCGAATGAATTGAAAGAAATTCATCCAGATAGTGATTTTGTTCCTGTATTTTGGATGGCTTCTGAAGATCATGATTTTGAAGAAATTCAATCGACCAATATATTTAATCGAGGAATGTCTGTCGATTACGATGAGCGAGGACCTGTCGGACGATTTTCAACTGTGAAGTTGGAAGAGTTCAAAGCAGAGGTACTTGACTTTTTTGGAGAGGACAAACGATCAGAAATTGAACCATTATTAAATGCATATAGTGGATCCAATTTAGCCGATGCAACGCGGAACTTGGTGCATCATTTATTTGGAGATCAAGGCTTGTTCATTGTTGATGGAGATGATTCAGATCTAAAACAACAATTCGCTCCAATAATCAAGGAGGAATTGAAATCTGGAGGATCAGAATTGGCAGTTCAAAAAACGAATGAATCGTTAGAGGCCGATGGATTTAAGATACAAGTTCATGCACGACCGATAAATTTGTTTTACATAGAACAAGGATTTCGCGAGCGAATCAAACGAACGGAGAGTGGATTTGAAGCTGGAGATAAATCTTGGTCAGAGTCAGAATTGATGGACCTTGTTGAAAAGGAGGCTACGCGTTTTTCCCCAAATGCGCTTTTGCGACCAGTTTATCAGGAAACGGTACTGCCAAACTTGGCATATATTGGTGGAGCTGGAGAGATTTCTTATTGGCTCCAGTTGAAAGGTGTTTTTGATCTATACAAAGTGATTTATCCATTAGTTCAAGTGCGAAATTCTGTTCTTTGGATAGATAAAACTTCCTTAAAGCGCATGGATAAAATCAACATGCACTGGACAAAAGTTTTTAGCGATGTAGACGTTCTCAAGAAAGAATACGTGCAAGAACATTCTTCCGATGAATTGGATTTTTCTCACTTGGATGAATTGACATCGAACTTAATTAAAGAGATGGAAGCGCGAACCGTGAGTGTTGATTCAAACATGAAACAATTTGCGGAAAGTGAAGCTAAACGATTAGAGAAACAAGTAGATGGTTTGAAATCGAAATTGATCAAGGCATCAAAAGGAAAACACGACCAAGCGATGAAGTCAATTGAAGTGATCAAGGACCGACTTTTTCCCAATGGAGGATTACAAGAACGATCAGCGAATTTTCTGACTTTCTGCGCAGATGGTGCCATTCAATCGAGGTTAATAGAACTGTACGAAGCACTTGATCCTTTTTCCGAAAATTTAATTGTTCTAATGGAATCAGATTCGACAAAATAAAACATAAAAAATCACGTTTGATCAACTACATTTACACACATGCCTCAAATCTTAGTTGTACTACTCTTATTTCTATCAGGTTTTTCTTTCGCACAAGAAGTGACGTTGTCCGGACGGACCGTAGATCGATCAGGAAAACCGGTTCAGAATATTCTCGTTTATTCTTCCGAAGCAATTTCCAGTGTGGATACTGATGAAGATGGTAAATTTCAATTAATTTTTTCTAGAGCTGATCAGGTCGTTGTTAAGTTCCGAACAGGCGCGATGAGCGAAGAATCGGAAACGCTTGAACGAACTGTCGTATTGACCGAAGGTGAAAATATACTGGATGACGTTAAGTTCTCATTTCTAAGTAAAGACGAAATAATTGTAGTTGAACGTATTCAAGATCCTTTCGACCTCCCTGTCATGCCTTTCTTTGATATCGATATGATTCCAATGGGGTCTGTAGAAAGAGGTGTTATTTTGACTGCTCCAGGAGTTACATCCAACAATGAATTAACATCGAATTACAACGTACGTGGTGGAAGTTACGATGAGAACTTAGTTTATGTGAACGGGTTTCAAATTTATCGCCCTTTCTTAACACGTTCTGGACAGCAAGAAGGAATGAGTTTTATCAATTCGGCACTTGTAAAGAACATTAGTTTTTCTGGTGGAGGTTTTGATTCCCAATTTGGGGATAAACTCTCTTCGGTTTTAGACATTGAATACAAAACTCCGAGTGATACCATGAAAGCTTCGATTGTAGCCTCACTACTCGGAGTTGAAGGACATTTGGAACAACAGGTCAACCCACGATTCAATTATTTGATTGGAGCGCGTTACCGTTCAAATGGTTATTTCTTGAACTCGCTTCCAACAAAAGGTGCGTACAATCCTGTTTTTTGGGATGCACAGTTTCTAACGAATGTTCGCCTCAAGGAAAATATAACTTGGTCGACAATTGGACACTTTTCCTCGAATAACTTCCGTTTTTCCCCAGAAACTCAGAAAACAGATTTCGGAACTGCGAATGAGGCGTATTCATTCGTGATTTACTTCGATGGTCAGGAGCAAACACGCTTTCAGACAATGATGGGAGGGACTTCTGTCAAATGGGAAGTCTCAAAAAAAACGAATCTAGATTTCTATGCGACTGTTTTTAATACAGACGAACGCGAGTATTTCGATATCCAAGGTCAATATTTCATCAATGAATTGGAGTCAGATCCATCCAAAGAAGAATATGGCGATTCGATTTCAACCTTGGGAATTGGAACGTTCTTAAATCACGCAAGAAATCGCTTGAACGCTACCATCTTTAATATTTATCACAATGGTGATCACGAAATCCAAAAGGGCTTCCTGAAAAAAGATAGTTCTATTATTGCGAAGAACGTGTTGAAATGGGGAGTTAACTTTCAAATGGATGACTTTACCGATCGCTTGAGTGAGTGGCGCATGATTGATTCTGCTGGATACTCGGTTCCACAAGATACTCCTAACGAGGTTGTACTATTTGAAACCATCAAAGGAGATTTGGCACTGCAATCGCAACGGTATACTTCCTTCATTCAATTAAACTCTCAATGGTCGAAGAACAAGAAAAATTATGCTGTTGAGGTAAAGAAAAAATACAGAGATTCTAACGATAGAAAGTATTATAAGACATTCCGAGATACGTTTGATAATTCAGCTGCAAAATGGACCTTGAGACTTGGTTCACGTGCTGGATATACTACGGCAAACAATGAGTTCTACATTACTCCACGTGCTTCGGTTAGTTATTCTCCGCGTACACACATGGTCCGCGATACGAGCATTATTCGTCGCGGAGTGAATTTGCGTTTTTCTACTGGAATGTATTATCAGCCACCATTTTACAGAGAGTTTAGAACGTTCACTGGGAACTTAAACATGGATGTGAAATCACAGAAGTCAGCCCATTTTGTTGCTGGTGGAGATGTGTATTTCAACATGTGGAACCGCGAAGTGCCATTTAAATTCACAGCCGAAGCTTATTACAAGTATTTGTGGGATGTGAATCCATATGAAATTGAAAACGTTCGAACGCGATACTATGCGCACAATGATGCTGTAGCATATGCTTACGGGCTCGATTTAAATATTTATGGTCAGTTCGTAGAAGGGATTGAGTCTTTCTTTAAAATTGGTTTCTTATCGACGAAGGAAGATATATTAAATGATTTTTACGACGAATACTATAACGCAGCTGGAGAGAAGATCATTTTTGGATTCAGCGATGATCAGACAGTTGTTGACAGTTCTCGAATCTACCCTGGATATATTCCAAGACCAACAGATCAATGGTTGACCTTTGGTGCTTTGATTCAAGATCGAATGCCGAAATATGAAAGCTTCAGTGTACAAGTTGGAGTTCAATACGGCGCACCCCTTCCTTATGGTCCACCAGATTTTAATCGCTACAAGGATACGTTGAGAATCCGTGCATATTTCAGAGTGGATATTGGAATGTCGTATGATTTCCTTTACAAAGCACAGCAGGAAAAGCGCAAAACATTCTGGACAAATAACTTCGATGATGCGATTCTTTCTTTCGAAGTGTTCAACTTGCTTGGAGTAAACAATGTTCTCTCAAAACAATGGATTCAAGATGTTGAAGGGAAGTATTATTCTATCCCTAATTACCTGACACAGCGTCGATTCAATCTGAAGTTAATCTTGAGGTTCTAACACCGCCAGAAGTGGTTGTAAATAATGTTCTTCGTAGTGGATTCCCGTATTAACTAGTTGATTATTAAATCGCTACTAGGTGTCTCTTCATGGTTTATGCCTAGTTGTGAAAATTAATGATGACTTAATACAGTCTCAATTCGATAATTGGGTATTTTTACGGTTCAAATTCTAGCACTATGAAACACTTAAATCTAATTACTCTTCTACTAGTACTTGCGGCATCCTCGATGGGATGGGCCCAAGACTTTGACCTTCAGTGGTCGGAAAAAAAGACGTATGAAAACAAGGAAGACGGATATTTTACCGGTTTTTTGGGTTCAAACGAAAAATACGTTTATACCATCTACAACAATTTAACAACAACAAAGCGTAATGCAAAAAAGAAACGCGTAGATCTTGTCGCTCAGAACAAGGAAACGATGGAAGATGTCCACCGAATCAAGTTGCGAGGTGATAAGGATGATCCCGGCAGAAAAGTGGCTTTAGATGGTAAAGCATACCATAAGACAATCATTCTTGAAGATGTAGTATATGTTTTCTGGACCTTGACTGAAAAAAATGTTACTGAGATTTATGCTGAGGTTTTTGATGCAGATCTAAACCAACTTATTCCATTAACAGAAGTATATTCAATCACATACCCTGAGGTAAAGAAACGACGATATTATAGAAGAAGTCCTATCGTTATCTTAAGTGGTAAAGAATGGAACAATGATGTGTTAATTGGAACAGAAGTCGCAAATGGTCAAGGGGAGTCAGTTGATTTTGAATACAAAGTATTCGATTCTCAGTTGGAAGAGCTTGTATCAGCAGAACTTGAGTTGCCAATTGTACAAATTGGAAAAAAATCGGCTGGTTTAACATCGTCTTACGAATACGGGGTAGATGGAAACTTATACATTCAGAGTTACATTACACTCTCAAGAGAAGAACGACAAAACTTGGATGATGGCGAACAATCTGCCTATTCGAAATTGTCAATTGTTGATATTGCATCTGGTGAGTTAACTGATACGGATATTCGATTTGACGGAAAGAACATTTTTAACTTCGGTTTTTTAGTGGAAGAAGATGGCGTTCGATTGTTTGGATTCTATAATGACTTGGAGATTGATCCTAAAGGAACGAGTACAAATGGAATCTTTTACGCAACAATAGACAAAGAAACGAATGAATTGAAGGAAACAATTTTCTCTGCTTTTGACGAGGCTACCTTGGATGAATTGTTTGCAAATGACGAAGAGGATAAGAAAAAAACACGCGCATTGTTTAAGAAAAAACGTAAGGCGAATGAAGAAATTGATAAAGTTTCATTAGACAGTCGATACGTTATTGAATCTGTAAAATTGAAAGAGGATAAGAGCATTGTTCTTTTCTGCTCAAAAATGTACAATTATACGGTAACAGTATGTACATCGAATGGTAACGGCGGAACAACTTGTCGTGAAGTACCATACTGTGATAAGAGCAATGTGACAGTGTTCAATTTAGATCCTGATGGTGAATTGAACTGGTCAAAGAACGTTGATCGTTTCAAGACGTATGGAGGACATTATATTTATGATTTGCGGGTTCTAACGAGAGACGACAAAGCATACGTAATATATGGATCAAGTTACGCAGTTGACGCAGAAGAAAAGAAACGAAAAAATCGTAAGAAGAAGGCAGAGGTTCGAGATCATTTTGAATATGCTGTTTTTGACTTGGAAACAGGAGATGCGGATAAAAGAGAATTTGTGGTAAATACTCCAGAAGTGGAAAAAGCTGATCGAAAATACGTTTCTCCTCTAGCAATTAGTATTGTTGATGATGAGTTTTATGTGAATTCACAACGAATTAAATTTAAACCAGGTTTAACAGCAGCAGGGTGTGTAGCCTCATTAGTATGTTGGCCTGTACTTTACTTTGTGGCGTTAAGTCCTGTCTTTAAAAAAGGTGTTGGACATATTGGGAAATTAGAAATTATCGAATAGTAAATGCCAGCGGATATCGCTGCATAATGAATCTAATTTGGAGTTCGCATGTTTGTGCGAGCTCCTTTTTTTTGATCATTTCTTTTTCTGCGATAACTTTTGTTGCTAAGCGGATATTACCCGTATAGAACTTTCCCATGAGGTTTGTACCCCAAGCGAAGGTGTTGAGCCAAAGTTGATTTTGAATAGTATAAACTATAGCGAACGCAGACAGAACATTTAAACTCAAGGATATAATTCCTTTGACAGGCTTTCCTGCTGACATCGTTCCGACTCCTGGTATAAAATAGGAGGCCAAAATCTGAAACTTCTTATGCTTCAATTCAAAATTTGCTACATCTGAGATACAGGTTAAACAATTCATCGAGGTATCACTTTCAATTAGCTTCGCAAATAATTCATTGGAAATCGTTGTGTCATATTCAGCATAGATGAAATACTTCAACAATTGAAAGGAAGTGTCTAAATCGGGAGACCTTGAGGCATCTTCAAATTCTTCAATGTAATGAAGAGCTCGATAGTGATTGCTCGAAATATAATAAAGTAAACTAGCGTTCCAATAAAAATTCAACTGCTCATCGTGGGTCAGAAGTTTAGGTTTAATTCGTTTCAACTCAAGGTAAACTTGCTCAGAGAGACTTTCTTGCTGTAGATGGTAGTTTATTTTATCCATCAAGATGAGGTTCCGAGCGCTGTCGTTTTCTGCAAGAAAATAGCCGTGTTCATACTGTAGTAACACGCTGTCCGAAGTTTGAGCGCGCGACGAACTAGTACAAGCGAGTAGTAGAAGTAGTATGGTAATGGTTCGAAGCATCTATTAAGTATTGTTTTCGTCGATTATTTTTCTTGGTCTTGGTTTCTCGGTAACTCCCAAAGATATTTGTTACGTAGTACAAACTAAAAAGCCCTCCATTTATAATTGTCAATGGGTGTTTGACTCCAAAGCGAGAGTAGCTTTCCCAGGTTTGCAATCCGAGGATAGACAAGGAAACAAATGTGATCAGAAATGACCGTGCACTCCCGATGTATAGTTTTCCTGATCCAGGAACTATTGTGGAAAAGGTCGCTGCAAGAAGTGGGCTTTTTCTATCAGCTCGCTGAAGCCTTAAAAAGTCTCTTTTAAGATTTTCTGGAATTAAATTGATGTCAACTTCATTCGAGTTATACGCAGAGTAATAGATAAATGGGATCCCTGTCGTGGCATTTGGTTTTGCTTGGATAGTATTGAACCACTGATCCGAAAACGAATTGTCCTTGGGTAAAAAATAGTGGTTTGCATAATCAACAACAAGTCGATCGGATAATATCAATGAGTGTGATTGACTCAGGCTTGAGAGAAAAGAGGAGTCCTCGCCGTATTGCAGGTGATATTTAGAAATATAGTAGCTAGTTGAGTCATTCTTCGTCTCGAATGAATTCAGATATGTCCAGTGCTCAATCTTTAGCTTCTCCCTACTAAGGTGCTCAACGAACGCTGAATCTATTTGCCCAAAAGAACTGAACGTGATAAACAATACCACAAGAGCAATCAATTGATTAATCATTTTCGGAGACAGAGTTAATCACTTTTTCATCATCAGATATTTCGAATGATTCATGGTCATGTAGAATACTT
>NVXP01000003.1 GCA_002733985.1 Fluviicola sp.
GAAGGTGATATTAGACTCGCAGACAGAAGACTGATGATGTGGGAGATTGGGTGAAGGAGACAATAGACTCGTAGATAGAAGACTGATGATGTAGGAGATTGGGTGAAGGTGACATTTGACTCGTAGGTAGAAGACTGATTATATGGGACTGGGAGAAGGAGACTTTAGACTAATAGACAAAAGACTGATTATATGGGATTGGGAGAAGGAGACTTTATACTCGCAGATAGTTGGATGAAGGTGATATTAGACTCGTAGACAGAAGACTGATGATATGGGATTGGGTGAAGGTGACATTAGACTAATAGACAAAAGACTGATGATATGGGATTGGGAGAAGGTGATATTAGACTCGCAGACAGAAGACTGATGATGTGGGAGATTGGGTGAAGGAGACAATAGACTAATAGACAAAAGACTGATGATATGGGATTGGGAGAAGGAGACTTTAGACTCGCAGATAGTTGGATGAAGGTGATATTAGACTCGTAGACAGAAGACTGATGATGTGGAAGCTTAGTTTTAGACGCTTTACCGAAGATTGTTATCCTAATTAATGATAATACTAAAAACTGGCGCAAAAAAAATCACCTTCCGTTCCGATAGCTATCGGAATGAAAGGTGATTTCTGAAATTTTATTTCTTAATTGAGTAAAGCATCCAATTTTTCAGTTAATGCTTTCTCTGGAACTGCACCTACTGATTTATCAGCAACTTCTCCTCCTTTGATAAACAAAACTGTTGGAATGTTACGTACCCCAAACTTAGCGGAAACTCCTGGGTTCTCATCTACGTTCACTTTTCCGATAATTGCTTTTCCTTCGTACTCACCGCTCATTTTCTCAATGATTGGAGTTAACATACGACATGGTCCACACCATTCTGCCCAAAAATCAACCACTACTGGTAATTCTGAGTTCATTACAATTTCTTCAAAGTTTGCATCAGTTATTTCTACTGCCATATTTTCTAATTTTTAGTTTCTTTTTCCTTTAAGACTGGACAAATTTAATTCTAAAACAAAAACAACAATAATTTTGCCAAAAAAAAGTTTCTGTCACCTTGTCATGCTAATCGTTCTGAATTCGCATTTTTTTCATCGTTTTCTGATTCGCAGTCTCCAAGCAATAGAAATAATTCCCATTGGGCATCTGCGTTGAATCATACCGAATAATATTTCCTCCTTTATGGCATTCGATTGTTTCGATTTCTGAAGCAAAGTTCATATCCTGATCGAGTACATTTAAGGTAACTGTCTTTTCCAAGTGTGAAGTGAAATAAAACTCAAGCTCACCTACCGCTGGATTTGTCTCTAGCTCATAAAGAACACAGTAATTTTCCTTTGGAGGAGTTCCTTTCCCTAAATGTCGCAACAACTTTTTGTATAAGATGGCGACAACCAGCATACCGAGGGTAACACACAATATGTAAATGATGGTTGTATTGTCAAAAGTAAATCCTGCTAAAATCATAGTTACAATGCTACAAGTCCTTCTATTTCGGAAGAACGGTTATATTTATCAATAATCGAGGCGACATCTAACATCATCTCTTTTGCACTAATGCTCATGTATGTTCCTTTCGAGGAAACGCGCAAATTAAGATCTACACTTTCATCAAACAAAGCTGTAGCTCGCGCTATTTTATCAGCCTCATTTGGGACAATAAACTTAAACAAATAAACATTTGGCCATTCTTGAAGTTCCAATTGAATCTTCAGTTTATCGTATGGATTGCTCATCGCTCTCAAAATTAAGCCACAAAGATAATCGTTTCGCCTCGGACTTTAGGCAATTCTTGTCAGGAAGAGAAAAAATGTATTCAGAATTCAGTTTTTCTTGATCAGAAAGAGCGTTTAGTGCGGACTGAATATCCATTGGGTTAGGCTCTATCCCTAATTTTATTTCTGCTTCATCAATTTCGTTAACAGGCCCTTTCCAATAAGTTGCATAGTGTCGAGTAGTCAGAATGTAATCATTGAGAACCCGAGCTACTTCACTGAGAAACCCAGCAGATGATAATTGAAGACGAAGCACATTCTTTTCTCGGTTATACCAACTATAAAGGTCATGCATGGAATCAAAAGCTGGATAATTTACAGGCACAACATTACTGAATTCGGATATATCTCCTCCCAGAGCACGGTACGCCTCTTCTATTTTTCCAAATTTCGACAAACGAGCATTGATCACTTTGGTCATTGGAAATCGATTCAAGAAGAATTGTTTCAACTCAAAAAGTTTCTCTTCGTAAAGATCCTGTGCATCATTCTCATCATCCACTGGCAAATAAATTAGTGCTTCCTCTCGATTCATTTTCCTACTTCTTGACTTTTTTCGGTAAAAATAGTCGAAATGCTATTTGGAAAAATGAAATCATGCTGATATTCCTAATCTTTCTCAAACTATAACTCAATATGTTGCGGCTCAATACACTTTTAAAAGGCTGTTTAAAAATTCTCACAACTATTTTCACCCCAAATTTGATTAAAACTATATTATTTGTATCATTGTATCGTTATACGCACATCATCTTGTGCAAGCAGATCAAAATCCCATCAAATTATATATATCCCATTTTTATCACGTTAGTAATTATCCATGGATAAAACAGAATTGCAAAGCAAAAAGCTTCCTGAATTAAAAACACTTGCAAAGGCCATCGGCATTGAAGGTTTTGAGAAATTAAAAAAAGCCGATCTAGTTGATGCGATCAATGTATCTGGTAAAACAGATGCACCTCAGGCAACTGAAACGAAAACAGTAGAAAGTACGCGCAAGCGTAAACGTGTTCGTGCTATCCCAACAGAAAAAAAAGAGCAACCAAGCTTATTTAAAACTGATGTCACTCCGGCAGCTGATTCGAATCCCGAGAAAACTGTTGAGACAAAATCATCAGAAGAATCGAAAGAACCAAGCAAGCCTGTACGTCGTCCTGTTATGAAAAAAGATAAAACTACATCTGAAGCAAAACCGGAACAGAAGAAAACTACGTCTGAAGCAAAACCAGAACAGAAGAATGAAAAATCTTCAAAAGGTATTGACTTAGCGGCTAGGGCTAACGAAAAAAAGGAAGGGACAAAAGAAGTCAAAAACGATAACAGCGGAGAAAAGAAGGAAGTACGAAATGATAATCGTGAAAAACGAGATCGTAATCCTCAAAACCGTACTGATAGCAATCAAAATCGTTCTGACAACAATCCGAACCGTTCTGACAATAATCCGAATCAGAACCGTCGGAATACTAACAGTAATAAAGGAAACAACAGCGGTAATCAAAACCGAAACAATAACCCTAAAGACAATCGTCCTTCGAAAGAAGATGAAGAAAAGTACAGTCTAGTAGGTATTGTTGATGCTGAAGGAGTTTTGGAGATCATGCAAGATGGATATGGATTCTTGCGCTCTTCGGATTACAACTACCTTCCATCACCAGATGATATTTATGTTTCTCTAAGTCAAGTCAAATTATTTGGATTGAAGACTGGAGATACAGTTATGGGATCAATTCGTCCTCCTCGCGAGGGAGAGAAATTCTTTCCATTGGTAAAAGTTGAATCAATTAACGGTAGAACGCCTTCATATATTCGTGATCGTGTACCTTTCCAATATTTGACTCCACTTTTCCCGAATGAAAAATTCAAATTAACAGGACACAAGGAGGAATCTCTTTCTACACGTGTTATGGATTTGTTTGCTCCAATTGGAAAAGGACAACGTGGAATGATCGTTGCCCAGCCAAAAACGGGTAAAACGATGCTTTTGAAGGATGTTGCAAATGCGATTGCAGCAAATCACCCTGAGACTTACTTAATTGTATTGTTGATCGATGAGCGTCCTGAGGAGGTAACTGACATGGCACGTTCGGTAAATGCGGAGGTAATTGCTTCTACATTTGATGAACCAGCTGATCGTCACGTAAAAGTTGCCAACATGGTACTTGAGAAAGCGAAGAGAATGGTTGAGTGTGGACACGATGTGTGTATCCTACTCGATTCTATTACGCGTTTAGCTCGTGCATACAACACTGTTTCTCCTGCATCTGGAAAAGTACTTTCTGGAGGGGTTGATGCGAATGCATTGCACAAACCAAAACGTTTCTTCGGAGCTGCTCGTAAAATTGAAAATGGTGGTTCGCTTTCTATCATTGCTACAGCATTGACAGAAACTGGATCGAAAATGGACGAAGTTATCTTTGAGGAATTCAAGGGAACAGGTAACATGGAATTGCAATTGGATCGTAAGATTTCGAACCGTAGAATTTACCCAGCGATTGATATTACATCATCTGGAACACGTCGTGAAGACTTGTTGATGGATAAAGATGTTCTTCAACGTGTTTGGTTACTACGTAAGTTCATCGCAGACATGAACCCAGTTGAAGCAATGGAATTCTTGAAAGATCGAATGAGTAACACTAAATCGAATGAAGAGTTCTTAGTAACGATGAACGGATAATCAGTAATAAAATGAGAATTACGGTAAAATTTGGAGTCATTTTTGCGGCACTTTGGATAGGGTTTAAACTTATTCTTTTTGCTACAGTTACTGGAGCCGCTCGCTACGATATGACCTATGCGATCATGTCAAACATTTTTTGTCTTTTACTAGCGATCTCATTGGGATTGTACTTTCACAAGAAACAAGAAACGGAGGCAAGTAGTGCTTTGGGTGATATCAAAAATGCAATGTCAGCAGGAGTGCCTTATGTTCTAATCGTGAGTATCTTCTTGTACTTCTATTATACGAAGATCGATCCCGAATACAACGCACATCAACGTTCAGAAGCTGCAATGCAACTTGAGAAACTATTGGACAATCCTGAGGATTTGATCGCAATGAGGAAATCAAATGCAGAATTTGAGGTAATGTCAACTGATGAGATTCGTGAGAGTATTATTTCGAATCAAGAAGCAATGTACAGTCCTCAAGCAGTAACGACTATCAGCTTACTTGGTATGTTGATTCTCGCTACGTTCAATAGCATATTCATAACGATTGTATTGAGGAAACTTATTTTTAGACGACCTCCAGCTAGTTGATTACTTCAAAGTAATTACAGAGAACATTTATATATTAGAAAAGTCGAGCTTGTCATACAAGTTCGACTTTTTTCATTTGAACTAGCTCCACCATCGAATCAGTTCATTGCTTCTTTGATTGACTCAAAGTCATGCATATGAATCCCGTTAATCCGACCAATTCCAATAGTGAAATACGAAATTTTCGTTTAGCTTTGAGCTATGTTCATTCAAACTAACAGCCTTTGTTAAAAGATCGATTTCGCATTTCTTCTCTCACGTGGATGATCTTCGGGTTTGCAATTGTTTATGCAATCATTTCCTTCCTTAATCACCTTTGTTTTCGAACGTATGGTCTGGATTTAGGCTTGTACACGAATGCGATGTATGATTATGCTCATGGATCGATGGCAAATATGGACATGATTTGGGACACGAAGGAGCTCGCTCTTGCCGATCACTTTGATCTTTACTTAATCCTCTTCTCCCCTCTGGTTTACGTGTTTGGGAGTTGGACATTACTAATCATTCAGATCACTGCCATTTTTATTGGAGCAAAAGGAGTACACACTTATTTCAAAGATCAAGCTCGAATCGCACTATTTGCTAGTTTCTTTTTCCTAAGCTATTTCGGAATATTTTCAGCCTTGAGTTATGATTACCACAGTAATGTCATTGCTGCAATGGCGGTTCCATGGCTCTTTTATTTTGTACGAGAAAAACGTTTTATAGCCAGTTTACTTGTGCTCGTCTTTATCTGGATAGGAAAGGAAAACATGGCATTCTGGATGGTCTTTGTGACCTTGGGATTGGCGCTCATCTATCGAAAGGATCGAAAATCGGCCTTGATACTTCTCGGTTTTTCTTTCGCTTCGTTCTGTTACTTCCTTCTTGTTCTTAAAGTAATCATGCCCTTGCTTTCGGTTGAAGGTGATTATCTTCATTTTGCATATGAAAGCTTAGGAGAGTCAATGTCAGAGGCATTTATACATCTCCTTACACATCCGATCGATTCCTTGGAGATCTTTTTCAGTAATCATTTACCCAATCCTCGATTTGACGGTGTAAAATTAGAATCACACATCCTGTTATTGATTTCAGGAGTTGCTATTCTCATTCGAAAACCTGCTTATCTGTTGATGTTAGCTCCAATCTATTTCCAGAAATTCTTTCACGATCAACCGATGACATGGAGTCCAGGTGCTCAATATTCGATTGAATTCGCTCCGATCTTAGCGATTGGTGTATTTGAAACTGTACGTTCCATTAAGAATGAGAAGTTTCAAAAATATGCTTTGATTGGAACTGCGGTTCTCTCTCTCGCATGTACCTTAAGAATTACTGATCAACCTTTTGATCATGTGGAGGAAAGCAACGTTCAATTTTACAAGAAGAGACACTTTTCCCGGGATTACAATACAGATGCCGTTTGGAAAGCGATTGATCTTATTCCAGGTGACAAGGCTGTTTGCGCACAGAATCCGTATTTACCACACCTAGCGCTACGAAGTGACATTTTCATGTTCCCTTATATTAAAAGTGCAGAGTACATCCTGATTTCATCTAAGGAATATCCGTACCCTCTTCAGACAGAAGAATTGTTTATCGAGATTGAGAAATTGAAAGTCGATTCGAAATGGAAAATTGTTTTTGAAGAAGATGGAGTTTATTTGTTTGAGAGAGTAAAATAAGTTACAATTTCGCACACATCTCTTCCCCCAACTCATCGTAATTGATCCCATCGAAATTTCCTGAAGACATCATCAACAATGCTGAATTGTTCCATTCAAATCGGTCTAAAAACGCACGAACATCTTCCGTTGAACTAACCACTTCCACTCCTCCACCAAAACCAGCAAGTACTTGTTCCTTCGTAATTGGATCCAACTTCTTGTGGGCAACAACTTCTGGACTAAAATAAACGAGTGCGTAATCTGCAGCGTCCATGGCATTTTTGTAATGCGGCAAAAATTCCTTCTTCAAGGATGAAAACGTGTGCAGTTCCATACAAGCGATCACTTTTCGATCCGAATATTGCTCTTTCACGGCTTTCGTTGTGGCTTTTAATTTGGATGGTGAGTGTGCAAAATCCTTGTACAGTACGAAATTGTCTTTCTCCGTTACTTTCTGTAAGCGTTTACCAGCTCCTGTAAAGGATGACATCACGGATAGAAAAGCATCATTTTGAATTCCAATTTCAGCAGCGAGTTTCATTGCCCCCACTAAATTCTGAAGGTTGTGTTGACCGAATATTTGAAGTGCGTAATCTTTTCCGTCTAAATGTATTGTTGTGCCATTCTCTTCAACGGTATAATTTGGCGTTTGATATGGAATTGTGTCAATAGTACTCTTCCATTTCTCCCCTAACTTGTTGACTTCTTCATCTTCAGTATTGTAGATCAATTTCCCACCATCAACAATTTCCTTGCAGAATAAATCAAACTGTTCAAGGTAGTTATCAAAGGTTGGGAAGACATTGATATGGTCCCAGGCAATTCCACTGATAATCGCCACATCGGGTTTATACAGATGAAATTTCGGTCTTCTATCAATCGGGGAACTCAAATATTCATCTCCTTCGAGGATCATGATTTTAGCATCATCAGATAGCTTCACCATGCAATCATAGCCTTCCAATTGGGCACCAACCATGTAATCCACGTCAATTCCAATTTCGTTTATTGCGTGCAACAACATAGAAGTGATGGTCGTTTTTCCATGAGAACCTCCAATCACAACACGAAATTTATCCTTACTCTGTTCGTACAAATATTCAGGGTATGAAAAAATCGGAATCCCAAGCTCTGTTGCTTTCGCTAATTCAGGATTATCTTTTCGTGCATGCATTCCTAAAATAACGGCATCCAAATCTGACGTGATTTTCTCTGCATTCCAACCAATGGTTGACGGAAGGATTCCTTGTCGGTTCAATCGCGATTTTGATGGTTCGAATATTTCATCGTCTGAGCCTGTGACAATAGCACCTTTTCGCGAAAGAGCAATGGCTAAGTTGTGCATGGCGCTTCCACCAATTGCTATAAAATGTACGTTCATCCTATTTCGTTTTTTGCATGAACTCACGTCCATCGAGTAATACTGGAATCACGAAAAAGAATGATCCGAAATCTGTCAGGTAATTGAACATTACTGCTCGCTCTGGAGTTGAAAAGAAAATAGGCAGAATCATTGCTGTAAGTGCGATGTAATAAAACCAATCCCACCAATTTTTACCAGCAACGAGGTAGCGTCGAACAATCTGTGTAAGAATATACCCAAGGGCGAAAAGCATCACGTACATGGGAACTTTGTACATTTCAATATAGGATTCAACCCGCCAGTAATAGGCAATGATTAAACCTCCCAGAATTAATGTGACTACTAAAAGTAGAAGTTGAACGAGTCGATTTTCTTTCATGTGCGTGCTTTTGATGAAAGTACTAGAAAAATGGCCTCGTCTAGAGTCGGCTAAAATGAATTTCCAACAATATCATGATGAAAACCTATTCTACACTCAGATAGGACCGGAATCCTTCACTCATTGAACGCTTGTAGCTTTGATCTTCACCAGCCTCCAATAAATACACTTTTAAATTTAATTCTGGATGTTCTTGTACAAAGCTCAATGTTTCTTTTGCCCCCATTACCATGAATGCTGTAGCATAAGCATCTGCCTCTGCACATGTCGGTGCGACAACAGTTGCACTTAACAAAGAATGTTGAACTGGATAACCTGTTTTAGGATCAAGGAAATGTGCGTAGCGCTGACCATCTTTCTCATAGAATTTGCGGTAGCTCCCACTTGTTGCAATCGCTTCGTTTGAAATTGAAATGATGTTTTCTACTTCATGCGTCGTACTTTTTTCAGTTGGTACATCAACTCCGATGTTCCACTTTGTTCCCTTAGCATTTCTTCCATGGAGCAATAATTCGCCACCAATTTCAATGTAGTAGTTCTTTTGACCGCGTTTTTCAAGAAAATCACCCAGGACATCAACAGAATAACCTTGTGCAATCGCATTAAAGTCAAGTTGAAATCCTGCATTCGTCTTTACTAGTTGGATTAAGTCACCCTCAAAAAGAATAGAATGGTGTTGATCGAACCCAACATTTGCCAGAAGTGAATCAACTTCCGCTTGATTTAGCGGAGACTCAACGTTATCCATAAACCCCCAGCCTTTCACCAAAGGAAAAACAGATGGGTCAAATGCTCCAGCAGTAATTACATGAATTTCTTTGCTTTTGAGGTAACATGATTTGAAGAATCCTGTTTTATCAACCAGACTAATCGATCCTTTACTTGCATTTAATTGACTGATTTTCGAAGAAGGGATGTATGTTGAAAGAGCCCCATCAAATTGGGCAAGAACGGAGTCAATTTCCTTATTAGTGAAGTTTGCTTCATCATCGGCCACAATGATTTCATACGTCGTTCCTTGCGTATTTCCTCGGAAATATTGTACTTCTTTTGTTGATTCAGTCTGGGGAGTGCAAGCAATTAAGCCAAGACTTCCACTAATAATGACGCTCCAAATCTGGACCTTGTGTTTCTTTGTTCCAAACATGTTGAAGGCTCGGTTTGTTGTTTTTTGAATAGGTAATTCCATGTTTAGTTTGCGTACGTACATACACATTTGCATGTCCCTCAACAACTACAATTCGTCGTGTGATAACTGTTGTCACCAATCCAGCTTCGTCTTTTCGAGTAAACGACTCTTGGCTAACTCCAGCAGGATACTCTTGTCCGAGAGAATTGGCAATAATCACTTTCTTCTTCGGAGCATCATTTATCTTATCCAAATCTTGTTGAGCTGTAAGGTTCTTATCTCGTTGAATAATTCCTTCTGCCTCGATTTTTGCATCTCCCGCCCGTTTAATGTCTTTCAGGTTTTCCGAACTTTTCTCGTGGGACTTAATATCTTCATTCGTTTTAGCCGATTGTAAAATCTCCTGGTTAACAATTTTCTGTCGAGCATTTAAGCGTTCCTCTTCATCAGAAAGTTCACCTTGCGAAGAGAATGAGCGCGCTGCTTTGTCTTGTCTTTCAACATAAGCAATCTTATCACTCATAGCGCTTGTTGCTTTATCAGTAACATCTTTTCGCTTCTTTTCTTCGTCTGTGATTTGTTGTTGATTCGCTAAGTACTTTTCAGTTTGTCCTTCACGTGCTAAAGATTCTTGAGTGGCATGTTCGGACTGAATGTTCTTCAAGCGAACATTAGCCTCTTTGCGCACCTTATCAAACCCCTCATTATCACTAATCACTTTTCGACGGACTTCTGCTATTTCGGCATTTACCTCTTTTGAATTTTCATCATTTTGCTGCATGTACGCCAAAGCAACAGTATTCACATCAGTGCGAATATCTTTGACCTCCTCATTATTATCTCTAGCAATCTGAACGTCCTCAGCAGTTTTCGAACTTATTTTAGATTGCATTAATTCAATCCCTGCTTTTTCTCGTTGAATATTGTCGTATTTACTTTTGCCAATAGCTTTGTTTATAGCCATCGTTTCATCTTCTGCAGCATTTATCTTACGATCAATCTCTAATCTTTCTTGGTAATCATCCCTCACATCAGCTTCCACATTAATTGCAATCTGATTCATCGCTTGATCTGCGTCATACTTTCGTTGGATGTAGGCCGTTCCTTGTCGGTAAGTTTCATCTTCATGAGATGTCTGAATCCCCTTGATTTTATCAACGCTCTTTTTATGTCTGGCATCACCTTGTAAGTAATCCAAAGCTACTTCCTCGGTTATAGAATTTAATTGTTCCTGTGCCGAGAGGTTTTCTCCTTTCTCATACGCCAATTCACGTCTAGAATCCTCTTCTCTAACTTGTTCCGCATCTCTTAGCTCCTTAATTGTTGCTTCACGAGAATCGTCCGAACCAGCTGTAGAGACTGCTACTTTTTCCCAGATAGCATACATTTCATTTTGAGTTCCTAATCGCTCCTCTTGATTCTGAAATGCAAGTTCAGATTGTGATGCATAGGCTTTATCCAGTTCATTTTGGATACGAATACCTTTGTTTAGTCTTCTCGTTTCTTCCGCACTTTGTACGATAAACCCACCTTCTTCGATTGTTCCATTGAATTCTTCTCCCAGCGGCTCAAGTTTCATAGATTGAACGATCGCTGGATTTTGAATCGCATCAATTTCTTTTAATTTTTTCTTTGGATACTTATCAGTTTTCCGAATATTAATCGCTCTGTCGTAGTATTCCTTGGCCTTCTCCCAATTCTCCTCGTCGAAATTTTTATCGGCAATACTCAATAACTTCTGGTATTGTTCTTCAGCTTCTGTTACTGCTACATTTGCTGCTAACCTTGCACATTCATCACTTCTCTCCTTAGCCAAACTGCTGTATGGATCCATACCCAATGCTGCATCAAAATTCACTTTTGCATCGAGGTAACGGCCTTGAGAGAACAATTCGTTTCCTTTATTAATGAGTGCATCAAATTTGCCTTTCTGTTCCAAATCTTCAGCATTCGCATTCGCGATATCATCTAATATTTGTTGAATTTCGTTCACTTTATCTTGCGCTACTTGATCTCCAGCTTTTACAGAAAGTGCATTTTGATAATGTCCAAGAGCCTCGACAAATTTCCTACCTGTCATTGCCGCTTGCCCTTTATCCATGTAATTCTTATACAAGGCTTTTTTCTGATTCACCGAGGAAGCATCTTTCAATAAGCGATTCATCTCATCGATACGATCCATCGGAACAGTTTCGCTTGGCTTCAAGGCTTTCGCTTTCTCAAATTGTGCAATTGCATCTTTATACTTGTCTTTACCTGCTTTGGATTCACCCGCTGCCATAAAGTCATCGTATTTTTTATCGCGAGCACGCAAACTATTCACTTGATTTAATAATTCTTCTGGACGTGTATCCTCGGGCTTGAACATTTTTGCACGATTGATAAGCTCTTCCGCTTTATCATAGTCCCCAGCTGCAATTTTTGATTCAACTACAGTTAAAATTTTCTCGTACTGTGCGTTTCCATCACCTTTTTGACGTTCAGCTTCCTCCGCTGCTGCAGCTCTTTCCTCAGGTGCTTTTTCAGTTGGTTTCAGAGCAAGAGCATCATTAAACGCAGTAATTGCATCCAAATARTTCTCTTTCGTCATGAGATCTTCACCTCGCTCCATTGCCTGATCGTACTCTTTATCAATAGCAGCTTGCTTTATCAAGTTGGCTTCGATTAACGCAGTCAACTCTGTAACCTTAGATTTCGGAAGTGCCTCTTCAGGTTTTACATCACCCGCTTTTTTATACGACGAAATTGCGGCAGTGTAGTCCTCGTTAATCTCAAATGACTCAGCTTCCGTAATGAAATTTGAATACTGTTCATTGATGGATGAATTAGCTTGAATTTCGGCAAGTACTTTCGACAGCTCTATGACTTTGTCTTTTGGTAGGTCTTCACTTGGCTTGACCTTACCAGCACTTYCATAAGAAGAAATTGCCGCAGCATAATCCTCACTTGCTTCACTCGCTTCAGCCTGTTCAATGAAATTGGCGTATTGCTCATCTTGAGATGCTTGTTCCTCATTCAAAGCAATCAACTTATCTATTTCTACAATYGTTTCCTCAACACCGGCATCACTTTTAAATGAAAGCGCTTCTGTTAGTTTCTGCTTGGCCTCAACTAGTTTATCGTTGTTGAACAATTGCATTCCCTCAGCTTTAAGATCAGCAAAGGCTTGTTCCTTTTGTTCTTCGTTTTGTAATGCCGCTAATTCAGAATTGATCTCGTCAATTTGAGAAGAAGCTGTTGCATTAGATGGGTCGATCGCTAATACTTCTTGGAATTTCGTTCGTGCCTTCTCTAACTTATCATCATCTCGAAGTGATTGAGCTTCCGTAAGCAGTAATTCAACTTGCTCGCGATTTTTTTCTTCGGCAATTTTAAAATCAATTTCACTTACACGGTCCTTTGCATATGTGTTATTAGGATCAATTACGATTGCTTCACGATATTTTGCTTGGGCATCATCCCATTTTGCTTCGTCGAAAAAGTTGTCTCCTGCATCAATCGCAGCTTGTAAGTTTTCTTGCTTTTCTTGGTCAGCAGAATTCTTCGCAATCAAGTCTTCTATTTCCTTAATTTTCGCCTTAGGTTCAGGATTCGAAGCCTCAATGATAGCAGCCTCTTCAAATTTTGCTTTCGCATTTTCAAGATCGTTGCTCGCCATTAAGTCGTTTCCTTCTTTCATTAAGGCTGTAAACTGATCGTTTTTGGCTTGATCAGCAGCGCGTTCATCCAGGATTTCTTGAATCTCAGCAATCTTCTTCGCCGGTTCTGGCTTTATAGGATCTAATGTAGTAGCCTCCGTGTATTTATCAATCGCCCCTTGAAGATCATCTGCTCCAAATCTTGTTTCAGCATCAGCAATTAATTCAGTGTATTTCGCCTCTTTATCAGCTTCTGATTTTGCCAAGTTAATCGCATCTTGAACTCCAGCTATTTTTTCATTCACCTCAGGAGTATCATTCAATACTTTAGCTCCTTCATACTTCGACAATGCTTCATCTAAGTTATTAGCTGTATTTGCTTGATCACCTTCTTGGATTAGTGCTGTATATTGTTTCTCGCGCTCTGCATCATTCGCAAGTTCTTCCAACTTGGATTGTGCTTCTGCTAATTTCGTTGTTGCTTCGACATTCTCATCATCCAATGTGAGGACCTCAGTAAAAGAAGTTATAGCATCCTCGTACTTTAAGCCTGTAAGATCAGTATTCCCTTTCTCCAATAACTCTTTAATTCTTGCGAGGCGTTCCTCTGCAGCTTCTGAGTTTTCCAGTGCTTCATCACACATCACAATTCTTCCTTTTGCGTAGGTCGAAGAACTTTCAAATGTAAGTGCCTCATTATATTTATCCTTTGCCCCTTGATAATCTTCCGCATCATATGCGATATCAGCTGCGTTGATGGCGTCTGAATATTTCTTTTTTATCGCTTCTTGCTCTTCTAGAGCTGCCATTTTATCTTCTATCTCCTTGAGCTTTTCCTTTGGGTAAGATTCTTCTGGTTTCAATTTACTCGCAGCTTCAAATTTATCCTTAGCAGGACGAAGACTGTTCTGCTTCATAAACATATCACCCGACTTTATCGCTGCTTTGTATGCTTCTTCATCAGCCAACTCCTTGTCTTTGGCATCAATTTGATCTTGTAAACTCGAAATTTGATCCTTTGGATATTGCTCACCTGGTCGTTTTGAAGAGGCCTCTTTATAGGTAGACACTGCTTTTGTCAGACTTCCATCATCTCTTAAATTATCCGCTGCTTCAATTAAATTATAATACTCTTGATTTTCCTGCTGCTCAGCTAGTTCTTCACTTTTCTGATCTCTAATCAGCGCATCTAACTCAAGAATTTTGTCTGCTGGATACTTTTCATTTGGCTTGTAACCTAACGCTTCTTCATAACTTGAAAGAGCTTCTTCGTATTCATTTGCAGTAAACGCATCATCTCCTGCTCGAATTGCAGCTTGATAATCTGCTTCAAGTTTCGCCTCCGCATTTTCAGCTTCATTTAACAATGCTTCAATTTTCGTACGCATGCGACTTGCCAGAGTACCGTCGAGCTTCGCTTCCATTTTTCGCACATTCCAATTAAACGTGGCAACTGGTTCTGAGTCTAAAAATGAAAAATCTACATTCTCGCGTTCTTTGAACAAAGACATGTCCAATGCTTCTAGAGGTTGAAATTCTGCTGATGCCGGAGTATCTTCTTCATTTAGCGTTGAGAAATCAAACCCAACTTTCTTAGAAACAAATCCGGATTTTGAAAAAACAACCTCAAAAGGTTGGCTGTAGTCAACATTTCCTTTCAGGGTATACTTTCCATTGGAGGAAGTAGTTGAAGAAGAAACAGTGCTTCCACTTTGTACAATAGAAACAGTTACCCCACCTTCCTTTTTGGCTAAATCAAAATTCTCAACTTTACCACGAAATAGGAATTGCAGGCTTTGAGACCATCCGATGGTCCCCAAGAGCAGCATAATAAAAACAATGAAATACTTCATACTATAGCATTTAAACGTAAGTCTGTACAACCAGTTACAGATTTGGTTTAAATTTGAATCAGATTTATACAAATATCGTCAAAATAGTTTAATTCGAAGTCATCAAACGCTATGCTAAAAAACAAACAATGGAGTTATTGGGAGCGCACTCAATTCATGCATGAAATTGACTTTGTCGTAGTCGGCGCAGGCATAGTTGGATACAGTACAGCTCTTAAACTACGTGATATCCATCCCCTTGCTAAAATAGTTGTTCTAGAGCGTGGAAATCTCCCTTCAGGTGCTAGTTCAAAAAATGCTGGATTCGCCTGTTTTGGGAGTGCCTCAGAAATTTTTGATGACATTCAAGAATTTGGTGAAAAAATCGTTTGGGATACAGTGAGACTCAGATGGAATGGACTTCAAGCCTTGCGAACTCAAATTGGCGACGATGGACTTAAACTCCTAAATCATGGATCATGGGATTTATTCACCTCCAAAGAAATGGAAACCTTTGACGCTGTTCGTCCCCACTTGGATCATTTCAATTCATGTTTGAAAGAAATAACTGGAGAATCAGATGTGTTTTCAATTGACAATTCCGTTCAAGAGCGCTTTGGGTTTGATAAAATCACATCCAGCTTTAAGAATCGACTGGAAGGACAAATAGATACTGGCTCAATGAATCAGGCATTTTATCAAAAAATCATTTCAAAAGACATTCGGGTATTATTCGGCTGTGAAGTCCTTTCAATCGAAGAAGGAGGAAATTCAGTTAGTCTAACTACGAACATTGGTGAACTTTCAGCAAAAAAAGCTGCCATTTGTACAAATGGCTTTGCCAAGCAATTACTGAACGAAGATGTACATCCCGCCAGAGCACAAGTTCTCATTACCAAACCCATCGATAACTTGAAAATTCAAGGGACATTTCATTATCAAAAAGGATACTATTATTTCCGAAATATCGATAACAGAATACTATTTGGAGGAGGACGAAACTTAGACCTTGAAGGTGAGACAACCACTGAAATGGTCAATTCGGACACAATACTTGATGCATTGAAGGAAATTCTTCAAACTGTAATTCTACCAACGACCACCTATGAGATTGATTATTCTTGGGCAGGAATTATGGGAGTTGGAAAAACGAAAAAACCCATCATCAAGAATGTCTCTCCATCTATTGCTTGCGGAATACGACTAGGAGGAATGGGAATCGCAATTGGTTCTTTGGTTGGACAAGAGCTTGCCGAACTCATTTCTAAAGAAGCTTGATCCCTCACATTCTGATCAAAAAACGTGAAAAAACCGATCAATAAATCCTTGTTTATTCAATAGTGTTAATTTTGCCAAAAAAATAACTTCATGAGAAAAACACAACTCAACGATAGACACGAAGCACTTGGTGCTAAAATGGTTCCATTTGCAGGATTTTACATGCCCGTACAATATGAAGGTGTAAAAGCAGAGCACGAAACAGTGCGTAATGCAGTTGGTGTATTCGACGTTTCTCACATGGGAGAATTTTTAATCACTGGTCCAAATGCCTTAGCATTGATTCAGAAAGTGACAACAAATGATGCTTCTGTCTTAACAACAGGCCGTGCACAATACAGTTGTATGCCGAATGGAAAAGGTGGAATCGTAGATGATTTGATCATTTACTGTTTTGACGAAGAGAAGTTTTTGCTCGTTGTCAACGCATCAAATATTGAAAAAGATTGGAACTGGATCGATGCACACAATTCAATGGGTGCGGAAATGAGAAATCTATCTGATGATTACTCTCTTCTTGCAATTCAAGGACCAAAAGCAGTTGAAGCGATGCAGTCATTGACTTCTATCGATCTATCTGCTATCAAATACTACCATTTTGAAGTAAAAGACTTTGCAGGAATCGAGAACATAATTATTTCAGCAACTGGATATACAGGTAGTGGAGGATTTGAAATCTACTGCAAAAACGACCAAGTCGAACAAGTTTGGGACAAAGTAATGGAAGCAGGAGCTGATTTTGGGATCAAACCAATTGGATTAGCTGCACGCGACACTTTGCGATTGGAAATGGGATTCTGTCTTTACGGAAATGACATCGACGATACAACTTCTCCACTTGAAGCTGGACTTGGTTGGATTACGAAATTGGCAAAAGATGATTTCAACGACAAGGCATTTTTAGCGAAGCAAAAGGAAGAAGGAATTACGAAACGATTGGTTGCCTTTGAAATGGTTGACCGTGGAATTCCACGTCACGACTACCCTATTTTAGATACTGAAGGAAACTCAATTGGACGTGTAACTTCGGGAACGATGTCTCCATCCATGAACATTGGAATTGGATTGGGATATGTTAACATTGCCGACAAAGCGGTGGACAACGAAATCATGATTGAAATTCGTAAGAAACATGTGAAAGCCAAAATTGTAAAATTGCCTTTCTACAAGAAATAAAAGACAGTTACAAAATCTTACTGATTTAGTAAAACAAAAAAATGCCGCTCATCGAGCGGCATTTTTTTTTGAATATCATTTGAGTTTACATGCTAGCAAACCACTTTTGAAAATGTCCTCCAATAAACGGAGTTGGTTCCTTTTTACCATTAATTGCACTGATTAAACTATAAACCCATAGTCCAACAACCCCAAAAGAAGCAAGCATTGTGATCATCGAAATCATCCATCCAAGAATTGGAATAAAGACAAAAATTGTCCCAATAATTTGAAATCCTATTGCTAAAATAAATAGACCTAACATTTGACGAATGTAAAAGCTGGCATCATCATTCTTGTCTGAATTATTTTGTACTAACGCAATAATCCAACCGATTAAAGTTATATGTGCGATAATTGCACGTGTTTTTCCAGGTTCCTGCATCTCCATAGTAAGTTGATTAATTAGTTTTCTTTAAAGTTAAAATTTATTCTGAATCTAAGACCTTGGTTGAGCGGCAATTGAAGGCATTTTAGGAACACGGAACAAAAGCAGTAACCCCACCACGAAGAAGAAAATGATGGAAAGGATCGAGGCACGAATATCACCCATCAAGAATTCCATGTATCCGAAGAAGAACGTTCCGAAGACAATTCCAATTTTCTCCGTCACATCATAGAATGAGAAATAACTTGCGTGATCTTGTGTGTCTGGCAATAATTTCGCGTAAGTTGATCGGCTTAAGGACTGAGCTCCGCCCATTACCACTCCAACTCCAGATGCAAGGAAATAGAATTGTAAGTGACCTCCAACAGGAATGAAATAAGCGAAAACACATAATGGAATCCAGAAAATAACAACAATTGTGAGCGCTTTCAAGTTTCCGATACGCTCAGAGAGTCGAGAGATCAAGAATGCACCTACAGCACCCAAAATTTGAATCAATAGAATAGCGACGATCAAGCCCCCTGTCGCTCCAGCTTCATGCGCTGTAATTTCGTCAACAGTCATGGTAGACTGAAGCTCCTCAGGGATTTTAAAAATCTCCCGTGAAGCATATAACGTAGCCATCAACATCACCGTTTGTACTCCCGTATTAAAAAAGAAGAAAGCTGTAATGTAGCGCTTCAATTCTTTGATTTTTTTGAACTGTTGGAACACCAATTTTAACTCAGCGAGACCTTTCCAAACAATGCCTTTTTCCGTTTTACGGTTGTATACATTACTCGGTAATACGCGATAAGTAATTTGGCTAAACCCAACCCACCAAATACCAACTAGCACGAAACAATATCGAGCATCACCTGCAAAAACTTGTGTCCAAATGAGGCACAAAATCAGCAAGATCATACTCCCGAAATACCCCATGGAGAATCCGCGAGCTGAGATGCGATCTTGGTCTTTCGGTTCTGCAATCTCAGGAAGAAAGGAATTATAGAAAACCAAACTACTCCAGAAACCTATGCTCGCTAAGAAAAACGGAATCATGCTTAATTCCATATTACTTGGATCAAAGAAAAATAATCCGCAGCACGAAATTGCACCAATGTAGCAGAACATCTTCATGAAGAACTTCTTCTTCCCTGAATAATCAGCAATTCCTGATAAAATAGGAGATAGGATTGAGACCACTAAAAACGAAGCTGAAAGGACATAAGAATAAAGAACGGAACTAGATAATTCCGCTCCAAAGAAAAACGATGTCACATCCTCTGTACGAACAGAATCTGTTGGTAACTTCCCTACTCTAACTTTATATGCAGCTGTTGTAATCTTCTCAAAAAAGATGGGGAAAATCGCAGAAGAAATGACCAAATTATAGACTGAGTTTGCCCAATCGTAGAACACCCAACCTTTGATAATCTTCTTATTTCCTTTTTCCATAGTTATTCTGTTCCTGCAACGTAGGCGTCAAGGTAGCTAAAATAGGAACTTAACTCACCTGCAAGGGTTGTTTGAGATCCTCTTTCGATCACTGCATCCGTGTCATTTTTGATGAGCGCAGGGAAAACTTCTCTGATCAATTCACTTCCAAAATGGTCGGAAGCATCGAGAGGCAATTCACATGGGAGATTATCAACCGCCATGACAGCAATTGAATTCTCTGCTTTGAATTCAGTTTCCTTCTCTGAAATTGGATCATACCCGTAAATTGGGTCAGCGATTTTACTCGGACGAATCGTACATGCAACAGGTCCATCAATATCACAGCTAATATCTGCAACGACTGACAAACGCAAATCTTCTGCCTTCAAATCTTCACGCGTAAAGATGAAATCCGCTTTCTCACTCCAGTAATGACAAGGAATGTACATATCCATTTTCGACAAGTAGCGATTGAATGTAGACTTGAACATATCAGGCTCTTTGTAGAAAGTAGATTTTTCGAATGGACTTCCATCTTTCGCTGCGTAGTAATCTTCGAGCTCCAAATGTGCAAAAACAGGTTCATCAAAATCTCCAGATAAAAACTCATCAGGAGACACTTCTTTTACCGGTAATAATCCCAAAATTTCGCGGGCACCATGCCCTACTCGACCAAAACCAGTTAAAATGATCTTAGTGTTCTTTGGAAGGATAACTTTTTTCAATTCTTCTTCTACTTCTTTGCGGTTTGCGCATTTATTCGCAGCCTTCAAAGAATATAGATTGTGCTTTAAACCATATGTCAAGAATCCATTGTAACAACCTACAATCCCAGCATATCTTCCAAAGCCAATGATTCGTTTGTTGCTTTTATCCTTCAAGACCTCGTAGTCGATCAGTTGAACTTGTTTCTCAAGTACAGCTCTCAACAATTCACGATTGTATGGTTGTTTCTTGAAAGTATGTGAGAAAAAGAGGTACTTTTTATTTGGAATTAAATCCTCAATATTCACTTCTTTAACTCCTATTAAGATATCACAACCCGAAAGATCCTCGTTCAACTCTATTCCTAGATCTAAATACTCATGATCTAAAAAAGCACGAATTGGGCTTGGCTGCACGATCACCTGCACGTGCGGATAGATTGTTTGGAGCTTCACACACTGTTCAGGTGTAAGCGGCACACGCTTGTCTGGAGGAACTTTCCCTTCCCGAATAACTCCAATAATAATTTTTTTCATGTTATTTATTCCAATGGTAGATTTAATAAATAATGATCGATTAGCTCTCTAACACAACCCTCACCGCCGCGTTTTTCCAATACTATATCGACTTGTCTCTTTACAACAGAAACGGCATCACGTGGAGAGAATGAAACTCCTACGTTGCGCATAACTTCTAAATCGTTAATATCATCACCTATGATGGCGACTTGATTTAATTCTATTTTCAAATCTGCACAAATTCTTTTAAGAACGAGCAATTTTGCCTCACGCGTAACGTGACAATGTTGGATTCCAAGCAGTTTTGCACGGTTCTTAACCGCCTCACCCTTGAATCCGGATGAAAGAATTGCTACTTGAAAATTAGATTTTGTCAGATGTATGATTGCCATTCCATCTTTGGTGTTGAACTTTTTCATTTGTTCACCACTTTCAGCGAAGTACATACCTCCATCTGTCATCACTCCATCCACATCAAGGATGAGCAACTTTATATTCTTTAATTTTTCAGAAAGCTTCGAAGAAATAAATGTTGGTTTGAACAACAATGTTTCTAAGTCGAGCTCGTATTCATCAGCGATTGCTTCAAGATCGAACATTGTGAGTTCATTCACATGTTCGGCATCCAAATCGTTCAGGAAATCGAGATAGCTCAATCCGAACTTCTCACACAATCCTTTGATATTTGCCTCCAAATGATTCATTACACAATCTTATATCCAACTGCCGCAGCGACAGGATTAATTTCGTTTAACATTGCTTTAAACTCTGCATGATCTAACTGCTGAGCAGCATCAGACTTCGCAACTTTCGGGTTAGGGTGTGTCTCAATCAATAAACCATCAATTCCCATCGCCGTACATGCTTTTGCTAGCGGAGTAACTCCAAAAGCTAATCCCATTGCATGACTTGGATCTAAAATGATCGGAAGATTGATGTGCTCTTGTAACCAAGCGACACCACAAAGGTCCAGTGTAAATCGGGTGCTTGTTTCGAATGTTCTCAATCCACGTTCACACAACACAACTTGATCATTTCCTCCAGAAAGCACAAATTCTGCAGCCTGTACAAATTCTTTTAATGTCGTTCCGAACCCACGTTTGATTAAAATTGTTCGATTTGACTTTGCACAAGCACGTAAAATCCCTTGATCGTACATCGCTTTTGCTCCAACTTGAACAACATCTGAGTATTCAATGATTTCATCAATGTGTGTCGCATCCCGTGCTTCAGTTACAATGCTTAATCCGTATTCTTCACGCATTTTCGCAAGCAACTTCAGTCCGTCTAAGCCCATTCCTTGAAAAGAATAAGGACTCGTTCTTGGCTTGTAGCATCCTCCACGAAGTGAAGTCAAGCCCATGCCTTTTATTAATTCAGCCGATTCTCGAATTTGTTCTTCTGATTCTACAGAACAAGGTCCACCGATCAAAATCGTGCTTTTCGTATTTCCTCCAATCGTAACATCACCGATGTTGACCGATCGCTTTTCGTTTTGGTATTTTTTCGATGCAAGTTGAATATCATTGTCAAATGCCCAACTGTCGCTCACCTCATTCTCATATTGAGCTGGCACATCTTTCATCGAAGCACCTGTGATTAGAACATAATTTCCATCTTTCTTAAATGAAAATGCGTTCAATCCCGCTGCAATCTCAGAAGCTCTAAGACCTGATACCGAAGACTTTAGGTGTAATATCATAATTCTCCTTTGATTAAGTTCACAAAAGTAACAATTCCTTTCGCATGTCCTGTACCGTTTACCACAGGAAGGTWCATTATTGGGAATCGGCTTTGCTTGATTAGACGCAGCATATCCAATACAGAAGCTGATTCGTCAATGCTTGTTGGGTGTTGATTTAGAAATGACCCGATTTCGATAGAACGCAGATCATCTAAGTGGCGTAATAATCCTTTTCGGACATCAGCATTTGAAATCAAGCCGTTCAATTTCTTGTCTTCATCAACGATAAGTGTAAAACCTAGTTTTCCCGAATCGATTGACTTGAGCACTTTCTCCAAGGATAATTCAGAAGAATCCACTACGGGACTTTCATCTAGGGGAATCATGAAGTCCGAAATCTGATAATGTGATTCGACCTCACGCTTCGTTAAATTCATGAGTGCATGTCCAATACTTGATGCATTGAAAAGATAAGAACCGGAAACAGCACTTGTTGCTCCCATGTTTCTCAAAATAAATGAGACTTCTCCATTTACTCCGCCATCAACGTGAATTGACTTACCTGGATATAAATTTCTGAATTTTCGAATCTTCCCAAAATTGATTGTATCAAATTTTCCTCCACTTTGACCAGGAATTGTAGCCATGATCAGAATAAAATCAAAATCTGGATACTCCTCAAAGATTGTCACTGGAGTTGGTGTGATCACTGCAATTCCCTTTTTCCCTGTTACTTCAGAAGGGATTTGTAGCGGTTCCTTTAAATCTTCGTATTGAAAAGTGACATATTCCACCGGATTTTGGATCAACAAATCGTAATATTTCGAAGGCTGTTCGGTGATGATGTGTAAATCAATCGGAATAGAACAAAGCTCTCGAATCTCCTTGATGTCATTAAAAACATTGAGATCATCATTACAATCAACGTGTAATAAATCTACTTGATGTTCCATTAAATCTTTGATCACTTCTTCGAGCGGTCTTTTCTTATCACTATATATGGATGCTGATATCTTCATTATTCTACTGTATAAATCGCTTCAAAACGATTGTTACAAATTTCTAAGGTGAATGATTCTTTTTTGAACACTTCCACGTACAACTTCTTCTTCAATTGCGACAAGACCAGAATTTCATCGAAGGTCATTTTATCGATTTCTTTTGGTTTAGCAGCAATCATTGAAACGGTAAAGCGTTTTTTATCTTTTCGAACTTGTAAATCTTGCATTTTCCCTGACAACAGGTCATTTTCCTTCCAGAAAAATGCGATTTGTTTCGCTATCTCAGCCTCTGACTGATCAAAATAGTAAACAGTGAGCTCTCCTCCAACGAATTTATTACGACTATCTGAATTGCATCCAAAYAGAATAAACATTGATGTAACAGCGAAAAACAGAAGCATTCTATTCATGTGCGGCGAAGGTACGTAAATCTATCTGTTGAACTTTGATCAACTCGAAGCATTTATTAACTTTCCATCATGCATATTTTCTCCAAAAAGAATGAACAATTTATTGGTGCCGATAACAGAGCGAGTCTATTCGATCTTACCATCCCCAAAAACTGGAACAAGAAGTTGATTATTYTCARTCATGGATACATGGGATACAAGGATTGGGGTGCGTGGAATCTGATGGAGGACTTTTTCGTTCAACATGATTTTGGTTTCTTGAAATATAACGTAAGTCACAATGGAGGAACGGTTGAAAATGGTATTGACTTCCCAGATCTWGAAGCATTTACGGTRAACAATTATTCCAAAGAACTACATGACATGGAAGCGATCATTGATCTTGCAARGMATAAAATTGAAGACCTGAAAGACATTTATCTCCTTGGTCATTCCAGAGGAGGAGGAATGGTTCTTCTTCAATCACAGAACACAAATATTTCAAAAATTGCGGCACTTGCTCCAATCTCAGATATTGCTAAACGGTTTCCTTCAGGTGAAGATCTAGCAAATTGGAAGTCAACTGGAACTCGTTTTACGACAAACGGCCGAACAAAACAACAAATGCCACATCATTATTCGCAGTATGAAGATTTTATTCGTCATCAAGAAAGACTAAACATTGAATCTTTTGCGACTAATTCAAACGTCCCTATTTGCGTTATTCACGGAGAAGAAGATCCAGCTGTGAAAATCTCAGAAGGAGAAGCAATTGCCAATTGGGCAGGAATTAATTTGATTCGAGTTCCCAATGAACAACATACTTTTGGAGCGCGTCAACCATGGATAGAAAAACAATTACCTTTAGGATTAGAAACTGTTTGTAAGCATTTGCTTGCATTCTTTGAAAACTAGCTTACTTCGATGTCAAACAAAAATGAAAAACTAGGATTGCTCGCTCAACTGATTAAAATGGCGCAGGCAGATCAAAAAATCAGGGAAATTGAATTTCAATTTTTACTTTCTCTTGCTGCTCAAATGGGAGTAACCAAAGAAGATTTTAAACAACTTTTCGAGGAAAACATTGAGTTTAATCCTCCCCGTCTTGAGGCAGAGCGAATTGTTCAATTCCAACGCTTAATCCTATTGATGAATGTTGACTTAGAAATTGACGATAAAGAGATTGAATACATTAAAGATGTTGGCATTCGAATGGGATTGCACCCAAGTGCTACGAACACTGTTTTGGAGGAAATGCACAATTACAAGAATAAGATTATTCCTCCAGAAAGATTGCTTGAAATATTTAACGTATACCACAACTAAGACCTATTCAAGTGCTCATTAAATATTGTTTCATTTTCAGCTTCGTGTTTTCAGGATCTTTCACGTATTCTCAAGTCGAGCAAGTGAGAACACTCGACAGTACGGTATTTGCCCTAAGATTGGATTCTTTACGACAAATCTGCTCGCATCGAAAAACAATATTACCCGAATTTGAAACAGAAATCATCTCAGCGCTTTCCTATTATCCTGAGTTAGATAGCACACGAATTGTATTCAAAGAGGCAAAAATCAAAGCATCGTTGAATGCCCGGCCAACAATTGGTTCGCTCCTATTCCGCAAACGCGCCAACCGTAAATACGTCATTCGAATTAAGCCCAATACGGGTGATAGCATAGCTACATTAGATCAAGTAGGGTTTAATGGAGCTGTTGGAGTTTTGGGTCATGAACTTAATCACATCATTGATTATTCAGAACGCAACTTTTTTCAAATTCTTGGGCGGCTTTTCAATTACACAAACAAAAAGGGTAAACGTCGTTATGAAGGTGAAATTGACCGAATGACTGTTGAGAAAGGCTTGGGTTGGCAATTGTACGATTGGGAAGATTATGTTCTAAACAAATCGAACGCGAAGGCAAAATACAAAGCCTACAAAATAGCCGTCTATTTCTCTCCAGAAGAACTTATAACCATCATAGAAGAGCTAGAGGAGCAGAATTAATCGTACCTTCACGGTAGATCATATTCTGCTAAAAGATGACGACTAAACCAAATACCTACAGCATCGGTGTGATATTCACACCGATAGATTGGGCAAGCTTTGCTTGTTCGAAATTCGACATTTATAATTCATGGATCAACGGTTCTACAATTTTTGATCCAACCATGGGGCAAGGAAACTTACTTGCAGCTCTCATTGAAATTGGACGCTTGAAAGGTCTTTCTATTGATCAAATGCCTGTACAAAATCTCTTTGGGAATGAATTAAACAGTGAACACTACGAAGAAGCCATCGATCGATTCAAACAAGACTATAAGGTCGACATGCAATCGAACTTTACTAATTCTGATATTTTTGAGCTTGAACCAACAGAATACGACATCATTTTTGGGAATCCACCTTGGATGAATTTTACAGAATTACCTTCTGAATACAAGACAAAATTGAAGTCCCTTTTCATTGAGTACGACCTTGTTGAGAATCCAAAAAAAATGCTTCTCGGCAGCTCTCGTATTGATATTGCTGCATTGGTTATCCAAAAAACGATTTCAGATTTTCTTGCGCCGAATGGTCACGCTTACTTTTTTCAACCACTTTCTTTGTTGTTAAATGATGGTGCCCACGATTCTTTCAGAAGGTACAAAGTTAAGGGCATTGATTTTTCAGTTAAACAAGTATTTGATTTCAATGAAACCAGTGTTTTCCCAGGTGTATCAACACGTCATGGACTGGTACATTATCGAAAAAATGAACTTGTTAAATATCCAATCTCCTACTATAGATGTATTGATAATGAATGGCTTGAACAGCATGCAGCACCTATACTATCGAGTACTGGTCCACTTAGTGTTTACAATAAAAATTCACCTTCTCCTCTAGCCAACTTCAAACCGACTCACCTAAAAAAGAGTGCGAAACCACGACAAGGAATCAATACTTCAGGAGCCAACAGTATTTTCTTTTTCAATTCTTACGAAGACATTGATACTGATACGTGTCGGTTGAACAAAACTATTTTACTTCCCAAGATTTTTGTTTTCCCTCTTTTGGTTGCTGAAAACTTTAAGAAGTCATCAATTTCACCAAAAAAATGGGTGCTTCTTCCTTACACGCAAGAAGGAAAACCTTTAGAAAAGAAAACCATTCAGTCACATGTCTTGCTTTGGAACTATTTGAAACAACATCAGACATCTCTCATTGCTCGAAAAGGGAAAATGATTCAAACTTGGCGAGACCGTGGATATTGGTGGGCATTGCTCGGAGTTGGAAAATACAATTTTGCCCCACATAAAGTTGTCTGGGAAGCTTACGGTAGAAGAACCTTTGAACCGACTATCTTTTCAGGACGTTGGCAGGTCAATCAATCACTTCAAGCTTATATTCCTACCGGCGATACACCGGAAGCTAAACGCATTCAATCAGCTCTAAAAAACCCTATTATTGAAGATTATTTGCATTCCTTAAAAATGGATGGTACCATGAACTGGGCTCAACCTGGGAAGATTAGCAAACTATTTAATTTCATCGACTAAGTTCATTATGAATTCACGGTTAGAATGTTGTTCTTTGTTAACACATCGAATGCTCAACAGAAAACATGGAATTCAATCATATCGAATATCGAAAACCTTTCTATAAGATTAAGGTTTATTTGAAGGAGCATTTGAAAAAGTATTCTAGACTTGAAAAACTGCCTCTATCCTATGAGGATTTAACGCGTTACCGTGATTTGATTCCAATTATGGATAAAAATGACAAAGACACCTTGTGGAGAGGTGTAATTTACGATTCTTCTGACCGCGAAGGTTTGAATGATCAATTGATCCGCATCTATGAAATGCTTGTTGCAGATGGCGATAAGATTCCCTTTTTGAAGATTGAAAATATTGATTTTTGTACGTTTGGAAATTCAAAACCATTCAGAATCAAAGTAGTGAATGAATTGAATGACAACTACGATTTCTATTATGTAAAAATCGCCGATGCTTCTCGAGTTTACGGATTAGAACTTGAAGATATTTTTTCTCCAGATAAAATTTCATTTTTAGTAGATAAGGACACACTCGTTGAAGATCACATCGTTGGTGTCCCTTGCGATGAATTTTTGGCTAAACATAAACGCACGAAAATTGAGAATCGAATGCGCTTTGCGAAGGAGTTTGTAAAGTTCAATGAACGTTGTTTCACACGACTTCTTGGCGATATGAGAGCGTATAATTTCGTTGTTGAGATCACACAAGACTTTGACAATATTCAATACAGACTTCGCGCAATGGATTTTGATCAACAATCGTTCGAAGGTCGAAAAAACATCTACCTGCCGCAATATTACACAGACAACATTGCAATGGTTGAACTCGCACAAGAGTTGATGTCCTCGGAAACTGCCGAACAATACAAACGGCAGGAACGCGTAGCAATGAGAAAGCGCTATTTAGCCACGAAACAGAAAACGAAGAGTTTATTGCGAAGAATGAAAAATGACTCAATTTCCACAAAGGATAACATTCGACAACTGGCAAAAGAGCTATCTATTTTTCATAAGAATGATGACTTTCTTGAACTTAAGAGTATGGGGCATATCCTGACGCTCCATTTGGAACTTCAGATTGGCGTTACAATATTCTAGTTCAACTCGAATCTCGCCCGCTGTTCGACTGTCGGCAACACACAGAAACTATTTGAAATTCTTTGTCTTCTTTTTGCCACTTGATCGTACACCCAATTAGTGATTCTTTTTGGGATAAAACGAAAGACCCGAATCCAACTGTATGGTGATTTTAGATATTTCATGACTTCAAAAGCAGCTACAGAACGCTCATATTTCTTCCCATCTTGGATAAAATAGAACGTTGCCAAATCGGGCTCTGTCCACCCATTTTTTTTGAATAATTCCTTCGTGAAATCTGATTGAATTGGAGCAAAATGAATCGAAGCAGATTTTTCATGCTTCAAAACAAAGGCTACAGATCGGTTGCAGATACCACAGTCACCATCATAAAGTACAAAATTCTTCATTTTTAATTCCTTCTATTGCTAAATTACGGATATTTCGGAAAGTCATTTATCTTTGATAAGAAGATTTAACTACAATTGTCAACTTACCCATCATATCGCTCCCCTATTCGAACATTCCAAGAGCTTGGAGTATCGACTGAGAATATTGATTCAAATCAACTTAGATTTGAGCGAAAGCGACTTTTGTTGGAAATTCAAATTTCTGATTCACAGACCACAACAATTGGTGAAAGGGAATTAAGTAAGAACGATGTCATTGAACTTTTTGACGAGTTAGATCGTATTTCTCATTTGAATTACCATACGGCCATTTTCAATCACCCTGTACTTTTAAATTTACTCGAAAATCATACAATTTCAGGGACAATTCAAAATGCACACAAAATTCATTTCGACACAACTGAAGAATGGGATATATTCATTGGCTTCATCTCTCCTTATATGGCAAATGCCATTGATAAAATGCTGTCAAGTGTTGTTCGAAAAAACAATTTTAAGGATTTAGAAAAGGCTCAGCCCTTCTTCAAATTGCTTACCCAAACCGACGCATTTTTTGCTTTTCGGAAGTTTAATAATTTCTGTGAAACGCTTGAAGATCGACTTGAAAACTTAACGCTAAAACAAACAACTTTCCCTGCTAAGGATGTGACATTCTTACATTACGCTCCATTTTACAACACTGTAAATGACCTTACTGGTTTCTACCCAAACCTTCCCGACACTGTGGCAACTGCGGTAATCAACTTTACTGTAAACACTGAAAGAAGCGTTGGAAGAGGGAAAAACCTCGTAGAAATTTCAGATCAAGCACGCCGCTTACATTGTTCCGCAGAATTAAGAACGATCATTGTCAGTAATCGAGATGCGTTTTGGAGTTCACGCGAACAAAAGTCGAGCTTTAACCCGAATGTGGTTTGGAGAATTCTTGTTGGAATAGTGATCGTGGTTTCAATCATTTTTCGCGCTGGCAATCGATGTGAATCCAGGAAATCATATACTACACCAAACCAAATAGAGATGCAGGAAATTATGCGTCAAATTAAAAAAAACGGTGGATACACCGGTAGCTATCAAGGAGCGATAGAATTTAATGAATCTTCTTTTTTGGATCTTCATGAGAAGGTTATTAAATCTGAAGAATTTAGTATTTATGGTGAGAACTTTTACATCCGACAAGGTGATCCCGGTATTGTTTCTCGATTTAGAACTGATTCAACAGGAACAATGTACAACCTCACCAACGAGACCGATTCCGATATGATTATGGTAATATGGAAAGGCACTAGTGTAAACTCATTCTTTGCGGCATCGACCAGTTCAATTAACTTTTATGCCGAAGATAATTCTAGCATATTCTTCTATTCAGGGAAAAATTGGAGCGATAATCGCGCAATTGAGCACTTACATCTTTCTGTGAGTAACAACACTGTATCCCTTATTCGGTTTAATGGGTATTTCTCAGTTACCTCTGATAATGATTTCCAATTTCTGCGAAAGTTCTTTTCCTTAACAGATGGAGAATCTACAGACTTCACGATTAAGGATGAAGGTAAAGGGTATCAATTCTATCAAGGTGATAATTTTGTAAATTACAGTTATTGATGATATTTCCGTGACTAATTACCCAACATATCGCTCCCCTGTTCGACTTCTGAAAGAACTTGGAATTTCAAGCAAAAACATTGATCAACGTGAACTTAAGCTTGAACGAAAACGCCTTTTACTGGAAATTCAACTTTCAGATCAACACACCACAACTATTGGTAAACAGGAATTTACCAAGAACGATGTTATCAAATTATTTGAAGAGCTCGAAGGTGTTACTGATTTGGGCTATCACGCTCTGATTTCTGATCATTCAACACTGTTAAATTTACTTGAAAACAATCGTGTTGATGGTAGCGTAATTAAGGATCGTAGAATTCAATTTAACACACAAGAAGAAACCAACGCATTCAGCGAGTTTCTATCTCCATACTTAACGAATGCAATCGACAAATTACTGTCAACCGCTATTCGCGAAAAGAATTATTTAGCAMTTCAGMGGATTCAAATCTACTTTCGATTTCTWACSCCGACAGATGCTSATTTCGCCTTTCRAAARTTCATTAACTTCTGTAAAACACTCAARCTTCGACTTGAAGAATTAAAAAACGATCAACATATTTTCCTTAAAGGAGAATCTCGTTATTTGGGTTACGCTCCCTTTTACGACCTTGTTAATCATCTTGAACAGTATTACCCAAGCTTACCCGACACTGTAGCGCAGGCTGTAATTAGCTTCACTATTGATTCAAGGAATGATCTCGGCCGCGGAACAACATTAGTCTCCATTTCAGATCAAGCCGGAAAGTTGAATTGTTCTGAAAACTTAAAGTCGATCATCATTGCTAATCGCGATGCATTTTTCACTTCTAAAGAAGAACCCGCATCTGGAAAAATAACCACACCAGGACTTATAAGGATTATTGCATTGATAATTTTGGGTATTTATGCCCTGACGAAGATATTCGGATCTGAGGATTCAATACATTCTGACGAGAACGATCGATTCTTGAAACGACTTGAACAACTAGAGCAAAACAATAATCAGTCAGCTCCTCAGAGAAAACCTGATTTCGATTTTACTGAGCTTACGTTTAACGAACTACATTCAAGGTTTGTAAAAATTGTAGAAAACGAATCGTATGCTATAAACAACAGGTATAAGAAATCAAAACCCGGAATATTCTCTCGCTACAATGCGCCTGAAACTGGAACAAAACACGAACTCAGAAACCAAACGAGTTCGGACATGATTATAGCTATTTGGACCGACGATCACTTAAATACGTTCTTTGTTAAGCGAAAACAATCGATTGTAATTTCCTCTAAAGAAACATCTCGCATGTTCTTTTATGCTGGAAAAGATTGGCAAACCGATAAGTGTATTCAAAGCATGACAGACGGGATCACTTTCACCACTATTTCTGGCATCTTCACTGAGCAGACAAATGAAGAATTTGAATTCTTTCGGAAATATTTTACGTTGACCAAACAGACATCAGGAGATTTCACCATTAAAGACGAAAACTCAGGATATGAGCTTTATCAAGGTGATCGTTTTGTAAATTACAGTTATTGATAATTAATCTACCGTTCAAACACTAGACATTCTAATTAATTTTGAGTCAATACTCCGCATACTGCTCCCCATTGCATCTCCTAACCAAGTTTGGTCTAGATTCGAGTGCGATTAGCCCAAAAGATATACTCCTCAAAAAAAAAGAGCTTCTACTTGAAATTCAGTTGAAGGCTAATCAATTTATTGAAATTGGAGGCACAAATTATTCAAAGAACGATGTAATTGACATTTTCGATCAATTAGGTGATACCGATAGTTTCGAGTTTCATTTAACAATTGCCCAAAACGAGCACCTTCTTAAGTTTCTGGAGAACCAAACCTTACCAAAACACAGTGTCTTTCTAGATAATGTAACTTTTGGATATGAAGACGAAGCAAAATTTAGTCAGTTCAAGAAAAAGATATCGCCTTACCTCGCATTTTCACTGAATCGCTTGATGGGAAACGTAATTGCGAAGTGTAACTATCCGCAATTAATGCTTATTGAGCCCTACTTCGAGCTATTACAACCTTTCGATTTACGTTATGCTTTCAGGAAATTTATCCAACTCAATACCGATTTACGAACAACGGTCATTCAATTAACTCCACTTGACAATATCTTTAATTGGGAAAAATACGAAAAGTTCGATTTTCATGAATTCTATGAACTCGCTAACATTGTAAACCGTGAAATTCCAAATTTTTCAGAAAATCTGGCTATCAGCATAGTGAATTTAACAGTTCATCATCAGAGGCATCCAGGACGTAAAAACCACCTAGTCAAACTAAGTGAACTGGCTGTAACGCTCGATTGTTCAAAAGAAGTGAGAGGAGTCCTTTTAGAAAATATCCGAATATTAAAAACATCCGTTGAACGTAAGGAAATAATTTCTCGAACTCCATCAATTATCAAAACAGTGACTTATCTAGCAGGAATCATTTTAATGATTTATTGTCTTTCGAAAATATTTTCTTCTTTTTCAACAGAGGAAAATGAAAGTCAGAATTCACCAAGTAGTAGTTTCAATAATACACGATCTCAGGGAATAATTGGAAATCCATATAATTTCAATCTTGAGGAATTTCAAAAACTTCATAATAAAATCTCTAATGACGTGACAAATGCTTCATTGGTGAAATTTACAGGATCCAAGACTCCTAATTTCAAATCACCCTTTGAAGAATTTGATGAGAATATGCGTACAACTCTTATAAGTCGAGGAAACATTGTAAACGAAACCCGCTTTGATTTATTAATTGTGTACTGGACTCGAAATGGACTTAGGAGTTATTACATTCCTCCTTTTAGCAGATGTGCTCATGCAATTACGCCTATGGATGAGTTCTTTATCTATTCCGGTTACAACTGGTCCGATAATAAAGGGATCGAGTACTCTCATTTTTCATCATCAAAAAATCGCACATACTGGATGGCGTTTGAAGGCCACTTTCAAGAATTTGACTTCATGAATTTAAACTTATTGAAACAACGATTCAATATACCATTGGGAAAAGTCGATAATTTGATTGTAAAGGAGCAAAATCGGCAACTGATCACAAGCTACAATGGCACTGCACTAATTGGTCGGTAGCCTAGCACCAGACTACCCCAATCCTGTTCCCTGAATCGTGACTTTCTCTTTTTCTTCTTTCGGTAGAAGTCCATGTAACTGATGCAAAATTGATTTCACCTCACTCATTCTATCCTTGTCAATTGCTTCGTCACCAGCTTCAATTAGTTTCTCTGCTTTCTTTCGATCCAAGTATTTTTCTAGATACACGTGCTTATAGTAGAAGAAAATATTGGCAACGTTCTCCCCAGATTCCCAACCAATGTCATGATTCAAAGTAGACAATTCATCTGCTTTAACGCGAGCGAAATGTGCCATATCCGACTTCATCATGTCCTCCTCCGTAGAAGTAATCTGATCAAATTTTGACCTAAATCGACGATCTATATCAGGGTGTTTTTCGAACAGTTCCAAAGTATATTGCTTCTCCTCGAGGTACCTTGATTTTTCAACTGATCCTTTGCCTGCGCTTTCCAGCGTATCGTATTTTTGAGCAACCTTGCGTTTTCGCTCTTCTAAATGATATTTTAAATCAGAATTCATTGAATTCTCCGCAGTCTTAAGTTGCTCACTAATCTCGCTGAGTTCGTCGCGCATATCAACAACCTTCTGAAGTTGTTCGTAGTTTTCCGTTGACTCAAGTGAACGGAACTCTGACTCTACCTTTCTCGACAGTAATTGCACTTCCTCCTTGAGACGACTAATACTTACATTTCGTGACGTAGGGCTAAAAACCTCTTTAAACTCCTGATCGGTCATGGAGAGAAACACGCTCACTGTTAGATCCCGCGATTCGGATACTTCAATGTCGATCTCGACCTCAGTTCCTTTGATTAAATCAAAATCCAACTCCTCCGATTTCACTTCAATACACCCGATCACTTGATTTGATGATGGCGAACTATTTCCATTTCCTTCAACAACATTAATGATGAGGCTATCGCTCCCTGATTTCAAAATCGTTTTTGACAATTCACGGTACAAACGTTTCTTTAATGGAAGAATGTCATTTTTCTTGAAAATGGTTTCCAGCTTCGTTCTATCGTAATCGAAATCATCAATTTCCAGACAAATATCATTTGGAAGAGGTTGCCCATCGACGTTGTATTGTCCATGAACGATCATCATTTCTTTTGAATGCCCTTCAATTGGCGATTGGTCAGCATTAAAAAACAAGACCTCGAAATGATTCGCCACATTTGGAATTAAGTTGACCATCTCCATGCTTTTCGGTCCCGCAGATTTCAATCCACTGTCAAAGCCTTTATCAGAGCGAACAATTCGATAGTTCATACCGTTAAATTCCCCAGAGAATTTCAATAAAACCATTTCACATATTTCGCGCGTAGCTTTGAGGTAAGACAACTCAACATTAAATGAAGATTTCTCTATTTCAGAAGTCGTATTAATCTCACTAGACTTTTCTGCTATGGCGATTTTCGTTCCTGCATAATGCGCAGCTCCAACTACAACAGCATTGGTTGGGTCGACGGATTGATTTACCGAAGCGCCAAGCTTGTTCTCTATCGATTGTTTTACAAGAGGGACAAGTGTGCTTCCTCCCACCAATACAACTTGCTCGATGTCCTTAATGCTCAAATCATTGACCTTTAACAAATCATCGACCAGTGACATTGAATAGTTTACTTTATCCGTAATCACCTCATTGAATTGATCCCGCGTGACATCAAAATAGAGATCAATTTCTTCTCCATTATCGTTTAAGATCGTCAAATCCAACATGGCAACAGGAGATCCAGAAAGCTCCTTCTTAATCGACTCAGCTTTGTTCAGTAGAATGAAATACAATTTCTGAAAGTCGCTTGTCTTTTGTTCAGATTTCGCTTGCCATCCACTACATCCCTCAATTGAAATTATTTTCGGGAGAAGGATTTTCTCTACGATCGCATTATCAAAATCCATCCCACCGAGGTAATTATCTCCTTTGTGATCAATCACTTTGAGTTCTTCTTCTCCAATCGAAACGATCGCAACATCAAACGTTCCACCTCCTAAATCGTACACGAGCCATTTGCCTTTTTTGTCGACATCTTTGTGCGTATTTGCAAAGGCCAAGCATGCTGCAATTGGTTCTTGAAGCAGAACAACATTAGTAAATCCGCTATCGTGACCCGCTTTTTTAGTCGCATTTGATTGAACCGTATCAAAAGAAGCTGGAATTGTAATGACCACTTGATTGATACTCTTGTCATCTTGAACGAAGTTTTTCAATTCCTTCAGTACGATGGTTGACAATTCAATGGCAGAAATAGTCCGCGCTTGCGATTCGATCCAGAAATTTTCATCCGTTCCCATTTTCCGTTTAAATCCACCGAAAACGTTTCCAGGATCTTTTTCCAAATATTCTAAGGCTTTATCTCCAATCAATATTCGTTCACCTCTAAATCCAACAACAGAAGGTAATTCTTCCCGTTGACCAAAAGGATTTTTGAATACACGTACTTCACCATTTTCGCTTCTTGAAATCAAGGAATTCGTAGTTCCCAAATCAATCGCATAATTAATCGTTCTCATTTCTATGCTTTTTCAACAATTACAGTTCCTCTTTGCACCAACTCCATTCCATTTGGGCCATTCGAGATCACAATGGGTTTCATTGTTCGCGTGATCACCATATTCTTTCCTAAGTCTCCAACTATGCTCGCTTGACAATCCGTTCGTGTATCTTCATACTTCTCTCCCGTAGGATCGATTACTTTGATTCCACTTTCTTGTAAATCATGTTTAACTCGTTCAAAATTTCGATCCACGGCATTGACTTGCTTCGTGACTAATTTTCGTTCGATCTCAAACAATTGATTGATCAGTATGAGGGTTAATTTATCCATGTTAATGTGCTTAGTCGACTAAGATAATTTTTTTCAATGATCCTACCCTATTCGTTCGAGCAAATATCGAAGAGGTAAATACTTCTATTATCTTTGTTACTCAAAATATGAGAAGCATGAAAAACGTAGCAGTTATTGGAGCAGGAACAATGGGGAACGGAATCGCCCATACATTTGCACAATTTGGATATAAAGTAGCATTGGTTGATATCGCTCAATCAAGCCTAGACAAAGGTATTGCTACAATCACAAAGAACTTAGATCGTCAAGTTGCAAAGGAGAAAATTTCTGAAGCAGACAAAACAGCGACCTTAGGGAATATTACTACGTACACTTCAATGGAATCAGGATTGAAGGGAGCTGATCTTGTTGTTGAGGCTGCAACTGAAAATGTAGACTTAAAATTAAAAATCTTCAAGGACATGGATTCTCTTACTGAGGATCACACAATTCTTGCTACGAATACTTCATCGATTTCTATTACGAAAATTGCTGCCGTGACATCACGACCGGATAAAGTAATTGGAATGCACTTTATGAATCCAGTGCCGATCATGAAATTGGTAGAAATCATTCGAGGATATTCAACTTCTGATGAAGTGACTGACTTGATTATGGAAACTTCACGTAAGCTGAATAAAGTTCCTGTTGAAGTAAACGATTACCCAGGGTTTGTTGCCAATAGAATTTTAATGCCAATGATCAATGAAGCGATTATTACATTGAATGAAGGAGTTGCTGGAGTTGAAGAGATTGATACTGTAATGATGCTAGGAATGGCTCATCCAATGGGACCATTGAAACTGGCTGACTTTATTGGATTGGATGTTTGTTTGGCAATTATGGAAGTACTACACGCAGGTCTTGGAAATTCAAAATACGCTCCGTGTCCATTACTCGTAAATATGGTTGCAGCTGGTAAAATGGGTGCTAAATCAGGAGAAGGATTCTATTCATGGGCTAACCGAAAAGAATTAGTTGTTGCCGATAATTTCAAGAAATAACTTAAATCATTCGTTATGCCGAAAATTGCCGTGGCTCGAACTATTTTAATTGACGCATCCGTGGAGAAAGTGTTCAACACCTTGAATGATTTTTCAACGTGGACTACATGGTCTCCTTGGTTGATTATGGATCCAGCCGCAAAAGTGACTATTGCTGAAGACAAAAAGTCTTATGAGTGGGAAGGTCCTCGTTCTGGATCTGGTAACATGGCAATAACGAATGAAGATGAAAATAAATCCATCTCAATTGATCTTGAATTCCTTAAACCGTGGAAGTCGCAAGCGAAAGTTTACTTTCATCTGGCAGCAAAAGGAAATCAAACCGAAGTAAAATGGGGCATGGATAGCTCACTTCCATTCTTTATGTTCTGGATGAAAAACATGATGCAAACGTATATCGGTATGGATTACGACCGTGGATTGCATCTTCTAAAAGATTACGTTGAAGATGGGAAAGTACATTCTAAGCTAAACTTCATCGGAAAAGAAACAATTTCAGAACAAGAGTATATTGGAATTTTCACTTCGTGTACAATGGATACAATGGGCAAAAAAATGTCCGAAGATATGCCTCGTATCATGGAGTTCATGAAAGAAAACAAGCTAGAGATTACCGGAGCAGCATTTACGCAGTACAGCAAGTGGGACATGGTTAAGAATCGTGTTGAATACGTTTCTGGAGTTCCTGTTAAATCTGTTCCGTCAACTCTACCTGAAGGATTTTCTACGGGCAAAATTCCTACTACGCCAGTTTACACATTGGAGCACGTTGGACCATATCAAGGTTTAGGAAATGCATGGTCTACTTTATACACTATGCAAAGAAGTAAGGAAATTCCAGTTAATAAGAAGATTAACCCTTTTGAAACGTACCATAACAATCCGAATGATGTTTCTGATAAGGAATTAATTACACGAGTACATTTTCCTTTGAAGTAAAAGCCATTATTTTGGAGTCGAAATTTTCTCAACTCCAATTGTTCAACCGTCGTCTTGTCTTGAAATTAGTTGTTTAATAGCACTTCAATACGACGGTTCAATAATCTCCCGATTTCAGTATTGTTATCTCCTATTGGATTCTCTGATCCACTGCCTTTCGCGGTTATTCGTGAATCCACAACTCCAAGCTCAAGCAAATATCTTTTTACATTTAGCGCTCGTTGCTTCGATAACAGAATGTTTTCATCTTCAAGTCCTGTATTGTCTGTATATCCTATTATTTCGATTGTCATCCTCTCATTTTGAAACAATAGATCCGCTATTTCTTCAAGTTGAGGGATATTATCATTTTCGATCTGAGCCGAACCCGTATGAAACTGAATTCCATCTAGAATGATTGGTGATTTTTTCTTTTTAAATGCCATTCTTTGAGGTTCCGCAAAACGTTCATTCAATGGATGAATTTTGACCTCATCAATGCAGAGGTATGAACTATTGTAGATCGTTCTATAATAAGTCTCATTTCTATTCTCAATCTTTGAAATAACCGTTTTTTTCTTGGATTTAAAATTCCCTATACTCAAATGAGCTTCGCCCCCAATAGCCGTATATTCGAATTTATAGCTTGCCCAGCTACCATCTGTTTTCAGAGAATCCAAATTTATACTGAAACTAGGTAGTCTTTCGATTATTGTGTACCCGTCATAACCAGAAACAGACGATTTAGAGATAATTATATCCAAACTCTCAATGGTATACCTCGACGTGATTGGTATAGCGATAGAAATTTCAAAAACATAAACACTATCTTTTCTAAGCTTATATCTTAACTTAGTTCGTAAAGACTCTCTATATGTCGTTCTCTTATCCTCAACAATAATTCCTACATATGAGGAATCCTTGAACGGTTTCACACCGGAATAAAGCCAATTAGGGTGTGCAGAGCCACCTTCTCTCGCACAATAAGAAAAGAGATCTGGTGAAGAGTTAAACGCTACGCTCAACCACTTCAATGGATAAAAGTCCCCCAACTCATTAGGGCATCGACTGAATTCTTCAAACCCTCCATTCAAAACATAGTTTTGACTCCAGCCTACATTCGTACTAAATAAGATGAAAAAAAATATCCACTTGCCCTTCATTCTGCCTAAAATAACTTCTTAATACTCAAAGTTTTCAAACTGACCGTTCGTAATATGAAGCGTGTCAACGAAACCGGGTCTAAAAAACTTAATCTGAAAGAATCCACTCATTAGATTGGCAGAAACATCATGATCACTGATTGTATATGTCCCGTCTGTTTGTCCAAGGTATTGTGTTCCGTTTAGATAACAAAAACTCCCTGCTGCAAGAATCGGTTCGGTTCCAATTGCACCAGTTGTTCCAAAGGCAATTTGCATGTTGAGCGAATCATTCGCGAGTTGTAAACTCCAAGAAGTTCCATCGTAATTCAAGTCACTTGTCAAGGTTGCTGTATTCACGCCATTTACCATAAGGTTTAAGAATGTAATTGGAGTTGTGGAGCATGGTGGACAATCGCCTCCACAGTCGGGAGCTGTTTCACCAGGATCGAGAAAACCGTTTGTACAAGGATCAACAGGTTCATCCTCTTTGCAAGCAGAAAAAATGAGTAACATTGCACTCAGAATCATGAAATATCGCATGGTCAGAAACTTTAGATCAAAGTACTAAAATTGAGTGAAAAATCAACATACTTGACACTATCGAAGCGCTGTGAAGGGCTTTACTCGGAAAAGGGATCCAAGTTTATTGGTATCGCTCAACCCTGCTCGAATGCTGATGAAGCGAAAGAACTGCTTGAACTCGTACGGAAAGAACACCATAAAGCGGGTCATTTCTGCTACGCTTATCGCTTTGGTCTAACAGGAGCTGAATACCGTTCAAATGACGACGGTGAGCCTTCAAATTCTGCTGGCCCTCCAATTTTGGGACAATTGCAATCCTTTGAATTAACGAATGTTTTGATCGTAGTACTTCGATATTATGGTGGAACAAAATTAGGCGTTGGTGGATTAATCAATGCATATAGAACTGGAGCGAAAGAAGCGATCTTATCTGGAAAAATTGTTGAGCGCGAAGTATTCGAGTGGATCATGATCAGTTTTGAATATCCTGACATGCCTTCAGTGATGAACCTCATCAAAAAGTATCAACTTGAGATGGTGGAACATGAATTTGAAATCAGTTGCCGCATCAAAACGAATCTTAGCGTTAACTTTGCGCAAGAAATTAAATCAGAATTGAAAAATCTCGACTCTGTGGAAATCAATTTAATTGGAACATACTAATGGAATTACTGAAAAAACTAGTTGAAATTAGAGCTGCAGCGAGCGATGAAGCTCCGATGAGAGATTTCCTTATTGACTACGTCAAGGCAAATTCTGCAAATTGGAAAACACAACCTGAACTTATTCATGGAAAAGGATTTCAAGATTGCTTGATTCTAGTATTTGGTGAACCACGAACAGCGATTTATGCTCATATGGACAGCATTGGGTTTTCTGTTGGGTATGACAAGGACCTCATCAAAGTTGGTGGACCAAGAACAATTGACGGAATAGAATTGGTTGGTTCTGATAGTCAAGGTGAAATTGAAACAGAACTGATCGTAATCGAAACGGAGGAAGATCGAAGCATTCAATATGTATCTGATCGAACATTGGATCGAGGAACCTTATTGACTTTCAAACCGAATTTTAGAGAAACAGAAGAATTCGTTCAATCGCCTTACATGGATAACCGTTTGGGTATTTGGAATGCATTAATGGTCGCTAAAACACTGGAAAATGGTGCAATCGTTTTCTCTACGTATGAAGAACATGGTGGAAATTCTGTCGGATTTTGTGCGAAGTACTTGTATGACAAATACGATTTAACTCAAAATTTAATCTCCGACATCACATGGGTCACAAATGGTGTGAAACATGGTGGTGGTGTTGCTATTTCCATGCGCGATAAAGGCTTACCGAGACGATCATTTTTGAATCAAATTATTGGTATTGCTAAAGAAAGTGGTATCGACTATCAACTAGAAGTTGAATCAGCTGGAGGAAGTGACGGTGGTGTATTACAGCATTCTGATCTACCAATGGATTGGTGTTTTATTGGTGCAGCGGAAGACAATGTGCACACACCAGACGAGAAAGTGTTCAAATACGATATTATGACAATGGTTGAATTGTATAAATACTTAATGGAAAAGTTGTAGGAATCATTTAGAGTCGAATATTCCTACTTATTGATTCTTCCAAGGAGATTAATGTATCTGTTCGTAGAATACCTGAAATCTGTTGAACTTGTTCACTTAGAACTTTCATCAAATGATCATTATCTCGTGTGAACAACTTAATGAACAAACTGTACTGCCCTGTGGTATAATGCACTTCAACAATCTCATCAATTTTTTCAAGTTCCTCAACAACGTCATTGTACTGACCTTTCATGTCGGTATATACTCCGATAAACGCACACGTACTGTAGCCTAATTCTTTTTCATTCAATCGAAGTGTAAACTCTTTTACAACTCCAGTTTTTTTAATTTTTGAAATTCTCTGGTGAACCGCTGCGCTCGTCACGCCTAATCGTTGGGCAATCTCAACAACTCTCACCCTAGAGTCTTGACTTAGGTATTTCAAGATCTTCTTATCCGTGGCATCCATCTGTAAGCTCATATCCGTTTTTTTTATAATAAATGAAGTAAAAAGGCTATTTTGAATTTAAAAAGTATAATAACTATAGCAATCAACGCACAACCTTAACATATAGATATCAAAAATAGATATATAGTTTCATTTCGATGTAATTTTGAGGCTTAAACAAAAATAAATTAAGTCGAATGGATCGAAAGATAGAAACAGAAGAACAGATTTCAACATTAAAAGAATTAACTGAGCGTGCACTGCTGGAACAATTAAACTTAACGAAAGTAACAGCGCCTTTGTATGTCCAAGCCAACTCAGGTTTAAATGATAATTTGAACGGCGTTGAAGAACCTGTAACTTTTGTAATTAGTGATGTGAAATATCAAATTGTACATTCATTGGCAAAGTGGAAAAGGTGGTATTTGGGAAAGTTGAACGCACAACCTGGAAAAGGAATTCTAGCGAACATGGTGGCTATCAGAAAGGATGAACAATTGACCTCAATTCACTCCAATTTAGTTGATCAATGGGATTGGGAAAAAGTCCTATTGAAAGAAGACAGAACAATTGATACTTTGATCAATCACGGTATACTAATATTCAAATCCCTACGTAAAGTTGAAGCTCGATGGAAAACAATTTCAGGCGCTCAGGAGATACTCCCTGAAAACTTAAAGGTAATTCACACTGAAGATTTGCTTCAATTGTATCCGGGTTTAACCCCAAAAGAACGAGAGAATGCAATCACACGAGAACACGGATGCGTATTCTTGATCGGAATAGGTGCCGAATTATCAAACGGACAAAAACACGATCTCCGTGCACCAGATTATGACGATTGGAGCACCTTAGATAAAAATGGAAAACCTGGCTTGAATGCCGATATACTCGTATGGAACGCAGCCACAGAAGCTTGTCTAGAGCTAAGTTCCATGGGGATTCGCGTAGATGAGAATACCTTGTTGGAACAATTGAAGCGATCAGGGAACGAAGATCGCGCCAAGCTACCTTTTCACAAAGCTATTCTAAGCAAAAAATTACCCTATACAATTGGCGGTGGAATTGGACAAAGTCGTGTGATCATGTTCTTCTTACAAATGAAAGACATAAAACATGTGCAGGCTGTCCATTCATAAAAGATAGGCAAGATGAATGGAGAATTAGATTGTTGCGCTTCCCAGAGAAAGAATTGTTAAAAGATAAATTCACTGATCAAATGCTGTTCATAAAATGGCATTTGACCAGTGAAAATGGGAGTTATTTCTATTCAACCACAATTCGTTTGACTGTTTCCTGCCCATCAACTTTTAGGTGCAAAAGGTAAATGCCTGCTGGTTGCATCAATTCGATCTTAGTTTCTGAAGCATTTAACTCTACATTGTCAAGTACAATTCTACCCGATAGATCAAGAATTTCAATTTCAGCGTGAGAAAACTCAGTTCCAATTGAAAGCATAAATTCCCCTTTTGAAGGATTTGGATGGATTGTCAAGTTCTCGAACTCAGGTTCTTCGATCCCCACCATTGGCGAAGCACAATTATCGAAAACTAAGTTATCAAAATAACTCTGTACATTATCACCAGCTAGCTTCAAGTTCGATACATTATCCAAGTTACTTGCTGAGTCGTTTTTTGCGTAGATGAATGCTAAATCAAATTCACGTACATCTCCAATCCCAATTGTTCCTCCATTAATTGACGCGATTCCTCGTCTATCACCTGCTTGCATTGCAGCTCCAATTTCATTGTTTAAATCACTTGGATCGTTTGGGTTTCCAGCATACATATGATTCGTCTCTCCTCCATTGACAATATCTTGCCAAGGTGTTCCATTCAATTTTCTTCCACTCATTATGTTCCAAAAGTCGATTGGAGTTGATGCGGGTTCTATTATTGATCCCGTGTGTTCGAAATCATCACTAAGCGACATCACTCCAAATGCTGGAGGAGCATCTTGATATCCTAGCGTTGGTCCATTTGTTTCATCAAATTGATCATTGTAGAAATACATCATATTACGTGTGCTATCTGAGCCGAAGTGATCATCAGTAGAGTTCCCAACATCGCTATCCAAGAAAACTGACATTTTGAAATCATGTATGAACTGAGTTCCACGATTGATTATTTTCCCGTGTACAAATGTGGTGTTATCAATATCTGTGATCAAAGACGCATATTGATAAAACATGTAATGCATTTCTATGCCGAGCTGCTCTCCACCTGAAGCATGAACATCTGCATTATCATTCATTATTACATAGACTGCTCTATCACCTCTTATACACGGATAATCACCAGACATAGGATCATATGTACCATCTTGATCAACATCGACAAACGGAGCCAAATAGTAATCAAACCCAGATGAGACATCGCCATGTGCTGGCCAATTTGCAAGGTTACTTGGCAAAACATATCCAGCCGTAGCATAATTGAGAATATGGTTATCAATTTCCTGTTTACTAGCTGGGAATATTGATGACAAATCCCAAACTCCAGTTTGATCTGCTGTTGCTGCCCCATCAATGGTTAAGGGACCACGAAACTGATCCTCCAATGGTCCATACGTTTGTCCTGAATATTTTAGTTGGCCGTTGATATCAACTCCTCCATACATGAATGACATTGCGTAAACAGTCTTTAAACCACTCCCTTTTGGAACTTCATAACCACTTCCACTCGAAGGGTCGTTAAAAAAGATACCGCCATCATTCACTAACGCAGAAGTGTTGTTCTCATCAAGTGAATAAATGCTTATCGTTTGTGCTGAAACAGTTCCAACAAGAATACAATATAGTGGAATGCATATTAGTTTTCTCATAATTTTCGAGTTTTGAATTGCTTAAAATTAGTGAGAGATCCGATAATAAATTGGTGGAGGAATCTAAATTCTAGCCAAAACATACGGACGTAAAAGATACATGTCAACGTGTAAATCAATAGATCTTACAGGTCACAAGATATTGGGCAATGAAGAGTCAACTGTGCGCGCAGGTAACCATCTCAATCAAAAAAGGCCACTCTTCCGAGCAGCCTTCTATCAGTAAATATTATTGTATTATTCAACAATTATGCGTTTTACCGCTTGCTGTCCATCAACAACTAAGTGCAAAAGATATACACCAGTCGATTCTTTTAATTCGATGTTCGATTCTTTTGAGTTCAATTCCGTTCGTTCCAAAACATTTCGTCCTGAGAGGTCATAAATTTCAATTTCAGCAGTTGAAAAATCAGTTCCAATTGAAAGTGTGAATTGACCGTTTGAAGGATTTGGATACATGGAGAAATTGACTTGTGGAAGTTCAACTAGTCCAACCGGATTTGAGATACAATCATCTACGACAGTTGCATCAAAGAAGCTCTGAACGATATCCGCAACATTCCCCAAACCTGTTGCATTGTCTAAATTACTAACCATGTCTCTATTGTAGATCACCGCATAGTCAAACTCAATTTCCGCATTCGGGGTGAACACGCCAAAATCCATTGTTGCTATTCCGTGTCGGTCACCTGGAGGGTTTGCTTGAGCAGCTTCAGAATCGAATTCAGTTAAACTACTTGGGTCAGAAGCATAAGCAAAACTTGTTGGGTTCATCGTTACAGAGTTCATCCACGGAGTACCAGTTATGTCCATTCCATTCATTAAATTCCAGTATCCGACAGCAGTATGTTCAATGGCATCGGTTCTACCGATAGATTCGAAATCATTTGTAAGCGAAACAATACCCGTTGCAGGAGGCGCAGCAGAATACCCCACCATCCCGATTGCATCTTCATCAAAGTTATCTCCATTATAGAAATACATCAAATTACGTGTGCTATCCGAAGCGAAATAATCATCATTATAATACCCAATATCTCCATCTAAAAAAACGGAAACTTTAAAATCATGAAGAGTCTGAGTACCTCGATTAATGATCTTCCCATGGACAAACGTTGTATTCTCAATATCGGCAGGAGCCGTATATTCATAAAACATATAATGCATTTCTATTCCAATTGGATCACCACCTGATTGATGGACACCTCCTTTATCATTCATAATCACATAAACTGCTTGATCTCCACGAATACATGGGTAATCGCCAGACATCGGATTATATATTCCATCTCCATCCACATCGACAAATGGGGCTAGGTAGAAATCCTGAGCGTATGATATATCTCCATGTGCTGGCCAATTTGCAAGGTTACTTGGCAAAACATATCCAGGTGTCGCATAATTCGCTTGATGAGCAATAATTTCACCTTTTGTGACAGGAAAAATTGCATTGTTCCAAGAACCACTTTGATCTGGAAGTGCATTTCCATCTGCGCTAAGCGGTCCTTTGAACTGGTCACTCAGTGGATCATATTTCTGTGCTGAAAGTTTCAATTGACCATTAGCATCTACTCCACCGTACCACATGCTCATTGCGAAAATAGTATGCGATTGTGATCCACTTGGTATGCTATAACCGGGTAATCCCGATGAAGCGTAATTAAAGAAAACGCCGCCGTCACTCACAGTGGCATCTACATTATTGAAATCTAAGACTTCAGTGTTAACAGATTGAGCTAAACTCGATCCGATAAAGAAGATAGAGAATAGTGTGTATAAAGTTGTTTTCATAATTAATTGGTTTTGGTATCTACCAAACCTAGTAATCAAATTAATGATAACTCAAGCAATTGTGTCAATTCAACTAGAAAACATACCAAGCTAAGAATGTGGTGAATACGAATGAATCAATCGATGCTACGTTTAGCAAAGAAATTGATTACACTGGATCAATCGTAGTCTGAACGAACTATTGTATTAAACAAAAAAAAGACCGCCCTTTCGAGCAGTCTTTCCATATATTTTATCTTAAATCTAAGCTACTCTCACCTTCGGTGCAGCAGATTTAATTGAATCACTTGATTCAGCTTCAAACTTTTCAAAATTCTTAATGAATTGAGATGCAAGGTCATTTGCAGTGTTATCGTAAGCTGTTTTATCAGTCCAAGTATCTCTAGGATTTAATATTTCAGTAGGAACTCCTTCACAAGAAGTTGGGATTGACAATTCAAACACTGGAAGCGTTTGAAACTCAACATTGTCCAATTTCCCGTTCATAGCAGCAGTAATCATTGCACGTGTGTACGACAATTTCATTCTACTTCCTACTCCATAAGCTCCACCGGACCATCCTGTATTGATCAACCAAACTTTCACGTCTGATCCTTCCAACTTGTTTCCAAGAAGATCAGCATACTTTGCTGGGTGCAATGGTAAGAATGCAGCTCCAAATCCAGCTGAGAACGTTGTTTGCGGCTCTGTAATTCCCATTTCAGTTCCAGCAACTTTCGCTGTATAACCTGACATGAAATGATACATTGCTTGCGCGTTCGTCAATCTTGAAATCGGAGGTAACACACCAAATGCATCTGCTGTAAGGAAGAAAATGTTCTTCGGTGCAGGCCCAACTGATGGTACCATTACATTATCAATGTGATGAATTGGGTATGAAACACGCGTGTTTTGTGTAATCGTTGAATCCTCGTAATCTGGAGATGAAGATCCATCCTTAAAGCCAACATTCTCTAGAATCGCTCCGAACTTAATCGCATCGTAGATTTGTGGTTCTTTCTCTCTTGATAAATCGATTGTTTTCGCGTAGCATCCACCTTCGAAGTTGAAAACACTATCAGCAGACCAACCGTGTTCATCATCACCAATCAATTTACGATCTGGATCAGATGAAAGTGTTGTTTTTCCCGTTCCTGACAATCCGAAGAAAACAGCTGTATCGCCATCTTTTCCAACATTCGCTGAACAGTGCATTGAAAGTACGTTCTTCTCATGTGGAAGTAAGAAATTCAATACAGAGAAAATTCCTTTTTTGATCTCACCTGTATAACCTGTACCTCCGATGATGATCATCTTCTTTGTGAAGTTGATAACAGCAAAGTTTGCACTTCTTGTTCCATCAATTGCTGGATCAGCTTTGAATCCGGGAATACATACTACGTGCCATTCTGGATCAAAACCTTGTATCTCCTCATCCGTAGGACGAAGGAACATGTTGTGAGCAAAATGATTAGACCAAGGAAGCTCAGTAACTATTCGAAGATTTAATCGAAATTCATCATCAGCACAAGCATAAGAATCACGAACGTATACATCACGACCCGTCATGTATGCTTTCATTCTGTTGTATAAGGCATCGAATTTCTCAGCAGTGAATCCAATGTTGATATCCCCCCACCAAACAGCATTTTCAGTTTTCTCATCGCGAACAATGAAACGATCTTTAGGCGACCGCCCTGTAAACTCCCCTGTTTCGATTGCAATTGCACCAGTATCTGTCAGAACTCCCTGACCATTAATGATTGTATCTTCCATTAATTCAGAAGGAGAAAGATTCCAAAATTGATTTCCGAGATTAGCTAAACCGATTGATTCGTTCAGATTGGCATTAGTTCCTCTCTTACCAAATACGTCCATAAATATTTTTTTTCAAGCTAAATTGCTTTTATTTAGAACAACAAAATTAAGGCATTATTACAACGTTCGGAAATAAAAAGGGAGGAGTTTCCCACAATTCGAGGAAAAGATTGTTAACATTTCGTCAAATAAAATAGAATCTAGAGTTAATGTGCTTTAGACTAAAACTATTCTCGGATTTCTTTGTTCATGAAATAAACTCCTACAATGTACTATCTCCCTTTAGTAGCAACATATATTTAACTTTAGAACTTACCTGTCAAGATGATTGACAATCTATTCAATACTGATGTTTTCATGTTTATTGTTAGACTGCGCTATTTGTCAAAAATATTTATCCAAAGTAATTCCAAGTTTCACACAACTTCTATAGATTTACGTCGTTTGAGGTATAATTAGAATGACAAACTAGATTATACCCTTTTTTATTTACAACGTATTCACAAACTCATGAACCGTTCATTACTTCTCCTTGTTTCAATTCTCGTTTCTGGATTATTTGCTTTTAATTCTTGCGAAAAAAAAGTTATTAGTTTAGACCCAGAACTACCCGACCTCATCCCCGAAAAATTATTTGAAGCATTCATTGACGGTGTGCAGTTTATTGATACTATTTTGTGGGGAGCAGAAAGTACAGCCAATAGTACGCTGACAATTACTGCGACAGCCGATGGCGCTTACCCAAAAATAATCCTCATCCTTCCTAGTGACATTGTACCTGGTAATTATACTTTCGGAGGTACACAAAGCACAAGTCGGGCTATTCTGAAATTTGGACCTTTACCAGCCGATCAATTTGAAGCTGACAGTGGGAAGCTCTGGATTACGAGACATAATACAGATGTTGATTTCACCAGAGGGTCATTCGAGTTTCTTGCAAAAGCGAGTGCTGGGAATACGAGCACACTAGAATTTGACGTTACCGACGGGCAATTCATCGTTTCCTATTAACTCAGGAACAAAGAGTCACACAACAATAAAATCACTCACGAAATTTTCCAATTTTGAAACGAAACAACTCTTATTTATCCATATTATTGATCGTCGCCAGTGGCTTTGTATTTGTCAACTGCAAGAAGTATCAATTCAATGATTTCTATGAATCTGACTTTTTGCCTGTAGAAGAAACCAATAGCAGTGTTCTATTTCACTATTCTTCCTCGACAAATGCAAATAGCGGAGGTGCGGGCTACACACAATTCTCAAACTATATTGACCTCTACGATTCGACTAATGTATTATTGACCTTGACTGAAGGAACTCTTGGTGGTGCAAATAATGACACCCTTTTCAATGCAAACAGCGCTGCTGCAGGTATTCTTACCACATCTTCATTTGAAGCAAATTTCAATTCAACCATAGCATCGGCGATCAGTCTTCATAGCAACAAAATTGTAATAGCGAATGCGAGCTATAGTTTAGAATTTACTGACTCAAAAATCTTGATCAAAACAACAACGAAGTTTTTTCAGGAGTCAACGGACGAAGAATATTTCCTGACACCATATATTCTAGTAGATAGTATCGTTGCTGATCAAACAGGACATCCCGATGGCCCACTTACAAATCATCGAAAAGTAGCTGTTGATGTTGGACGTATGAAGAACTACCCAGTACGCTACTTAGGATATGAAGTCGCGTCAGGTGAAATTGACCCTGGTTATCAATTTAATCTTTCATTTGAAACTAACCGTTTGCCGAGTTGGACCGACACCGATAAAATTTCGGTAGCCTTGATTCTTACGAAAAGAGACACTGCAGGTAATATCGTTTTTGTTAATGCTAACACTAATCACTAAGTCATGAAAAACATTCTTGTTCTTGTAATCTTGTTTATTTCTGTCGTGTCCTTTGGTCAAAGTAAGGTTAGATATAATGGCTTAAATAAGGCAGCCCCTGTCGATTACGAAATTGGTCTTAAAGGATATGCAAATTTTTATTTCGCGAAATACAAAACTATTGATGATGGTGCCGCTGAATCGAATGATAATGCTTCTGAATCTGTGGGTACTGGATTAGGTTTCTACAGTCATTTTAAATTTTCTGAACACGTAGGTATCCAGACAGAGCTAAATGTTCATTTTAGAAAGGGATATTCGAAAAGCTCACGTCAATATGACCTTGACAGCGCGCACGTAGTTTACAAAGAGGATTTGTCAAATTACTCGACTGTTTCAATTGAAATTCCTGTTTACCTTAAATTTCACTGGGAATTTACACCGATCCATCGCGGACATTGGAAAACTAAAAGTCAGCTTGGAGTCCTGTTCGGACCGCGATTAGTACTTAACCCTTCTTCAAAGAGAGAATTGTCCCGATCAACGATAACACGGCTATACGACGAAACAAGTCAATCGATCGAAAATAATATTACAGCTACAACGAAGTACAATACTTCGGCTAGTTTCGGATTTTCTTTGGGCGTTGATTATGAGCTTTGGAATGGTTTTACCGTTCACGCTGCTTATTACAGAGGCTTAACTACTCACGTGAGAAAATCGAATGGTTTCAAAGCATTGGATAACCGAATCGAAATAGGAATCGGTTACCGCTTCAACTAAGGGTTTACACCAAATCTCTCAAGGCTTCAATAGCTGAACGAATATTTTTTCGGACATCTAAAATCGTGACTTCTTGCATATAGCATGGAGCCGTGATGATGTTGTTTTTTCTATCGATGTGAATTTCTCGGATAGTCTTCTTCTCCACCGAAGCTCCTATCTTTTCCAAGCCAGCCATAAAACCATCAATATCGTATGGCGTTGGTTCCGCATCTGTTCCGATTGTCATTGAAGGAGAGTAATCCGATCCTTCCAGTGCTTTTGCAAGGACAACAGGACTGACGCACAAAGGTGCAATCGGCTTTCCAACATTCACAAGGTTCACTAGCAACAATTTCACTTCTGGCAAGATGTCTCCATCGGGTCCATCAAATGCCCATTTAGTAAAGTTCTTTGCACTTCCGAATCCTCCGGGAATCACTAATGCATCGAGATCAACAGGATCAACATCACGTATGTTTTTCACTACACCTCGTGCAATTCTAGCCGATTCGACCAACATATTACGAGACCCTGGCATTTCCTCACCTGTAATATGATTCACTACATGATGCTGTGGCGCATCAACAGAAATACAAAGAGCCTTGGCTCCGATTTCTTCTATTGCAAGTAGCGTCAGAACGGATTCTTGAATTTCCGATCCATCGTAAACGCCACAACCTGAAAGTAAAACTCCGATTGTCATGTCTGAAATGTAATTTAATTATGGATAAACGTAAGAGATTGATTGCTTGTAACCGTCCAATAAAAGAACAATTTCACTTCCCTTCGTTTCTGTAACTGAAAATGCGCGAATATTGAACTTAATTGTTTCTGAAATCAATTCACGACAAGTATCATCGTTTGAATTGTGAACCAATTTGATGGCACGTTTAGCTGGTAATGATTTCATAATAGCCTCACTACCTATTAATTCGTACGTATGATCTTTACATCCTCCTGAATATTCAATTTCCAAAGAAAGAATGTTTCCGTCTAGTGTTGCAGCGGTAACGGTAATTGGTGCAGATTCCTGCATTACATCTCCGATTTGAGCTTTTTTCACTTCTACTGGGTCTATATCGAGCACTTCTTTTGTATTGTTACACGCAAATAATAAGATAGATACTGCGAGGATTGAGAATAATTTCATAGTTCTAGTTTTTCTAATTCATTGGTCTAAGTTCAAATATAATACCAACATTGGAATAAATCGATCCAAAGGTGAAATAATCCTTAATGCATTCCGTAACTTTGCAGCATGAAAACAAAGACGCTCAAGAAAAATAAGATAAATGTTGTTACACTTGGTTGTTCGAAGAATATATTCGATTCCGAGGTAATGATGGCGCAATTGCACGCAAACAAGTTTGAGGTTGAACACGAAGCTCAACAAGATGATTCAGAAATTGTAATTATCAATACGTGTGGGTTTATCGATAATGCTAAGCAAGAATCAATTGATACTATTTTGCGTTACGCTGATGCAAAGAAGGAAGGATTGGTTTCAAAAATATACGTTACAGGCTGTCTTTCTGAGCGCTACAAGGAAGATCTGATTAAAGAAATCCCTGAGGTTGATGCCTTTTTTGGAACGCGTGAATTACCGAGTCTTCTAAAAACATTAAAAGCAGATTACAAAAAAGAGCTGGTTGGAGAACGATTATTAACGACACCTTCACACTTTGCTTATTTCAAGATTGCAGAAGGCTGTGATCGCCCCTGTTCATTTTGTGCAATTCCATTGATGCGAGGAAAACACATCTCTACTCCAATTGAAGAATTGGTAAAGCAAGCGAAAAGTTTAGCTGCGAAAGGTGTAAAAGAACTCATGTTGATCGCACAAGATTTGACATACTATGGATTGGATATCTATAAGAAACGTGCTCTTGCAGATTTATTGAACGCCCTTGCGGATGTTGAAGGAATTGAATGGATCAAATTGCACTACGCATTCCCAAGTGGATTCCCAATGGACGCACTTGAAGTAATGCGCGAACGAGATAACATTTGTAATTACCTTGATATTCCACTTCAGCATGGATCAACTTCAATGTTGAAAGCAATGCGCCGAGGGATCACACGTGAGAAAACGGAAGAATTGATCAAGAATATCCGAGAAACTGTTCCTGGAATTGCAATTCGTACAACAATGATTGCTGGTTATCCAGGTGAAACAGAGGAAGATTTCCAAGAGATGTACAAGTTCGTTGAAGATTCACGATTCGAACGTTTGGGTATTTTCACATACTCACACGAAGAAAACACACACGCTTATAATTTCGAGGATGATGTTCCAGAAGAGGTGAAACGCGAACGTGCAGATAAAATCATGGAATTGCAATCGGGAATTAGCTATGAGTTGAACCAAGAAAAGGTTGGGAATACTTACAAAGTATTATTTGACCGAATCGAGGGTGATTATTTCATAGGACGATCAGAATTTGATTCACCAGAAGTAGACAATGAAGTTTTGGTGAAGAAAACGGACGAGAATTATGTTCGCATTGGTGATTTTGCGGAGGTAAAAATTATTAGTGCAGATCATTATGACTTGTATGGAACAGTGATTAACTAGTTCTACTCAAAAAACATTCATAAAATAAGAAGTCCTTGACGTATTCAACGTTAAGGACTTCTTTATTTAGAGTTGTATATTCATAAATTTCACTTACTCTAGTGCGTTGTCGGTTTAATCTTAGGGCAATTATTATTTATCCAAACACCAAATGAATCTATTTGGGCTTCAGGAAAGAACGGACCTCCTCCAGGCATTCTAGGGTAGCCACCCGTAATTGAACCTTTCAAAATATTGTAAATGTTTGAGCTATCGGCATTACCACAATCACAAATTTTCACTCCTCCTACTCCAGGTACATTCCCCGTTGTAAAATCGTCGTAACTAAGACTACTCCAAAAGGCTTTGTGAGGTGATGAACCTTGTACTTTTCCTCCAAGTCCATTAAACCTCACGTAGTCGTCAAACATGCTCTGCACATCTGCATAGGAATTAATACTCCGTATGTTAATTCTTCCGGCTCCCCCTACAAATTCAGGTACAGTAAACGGAGCATTTGCAATTAGAAAATTAAAATCAGATCCTTTGCGAGATTGTGCAACGCCATGACATCCCATACAGCCGCCCATGTTGATAAACTTCCTCTTCGAATATACGTTCTTCGCATTGGGCTCATTGGCAGCTTTTGTTCCTCTGAAAGACTGTAGCTCTTGATTGGTTTCAATTGCCAAATTTGCTAAGTAAAATGTTGATACAGAGTCCGTGCTATTAGTATCTAGATCGCCAAAATCCACGGGATAAGCCTGAACACCAACCAATTTATAATTACTAAAAACATTATCTGCTCCAAAAACAGCGTGAACTTCATTATTCACCGAATCCACAGCTGATGGAATAGGATGCACTCTGTCGGTAACTGGTATAGTATCTCCGTATGTATCGCCACCACCGCGATTATCTTGAGTTATCTCATCGATATACAATAATTTTGAATCTATAAGGTCCTTATGCTCGAAGGTGGCGTAAATAAATGACGGGAAATTTTCTGTTTTATGGATAATATGAAGTGCGATTAATCCGTACGTTTCATTGAAGTATTTTCGCTCGTTATGTACGCTTCGGTACGTGATAACCGTATTCGTATAATAATTAGCCGAATCAATTTCAGCGGTTGTCAGTTTTCTCCAAGATGCTTTAATTTCAATATTCCCTTCATCTCCAGCATTATCTCCACAAGGAAGACACGTAATATTCGGCTCTGTCACATTACAAGAACTTCCATATTGCAGAAGGTTAGCAGTTATCTTACTTGTAGTCGTATAAGTGTTCCGTGTAGTGCTATTATAAAGTTCTTTCTCAATAATATAATTAAACCCAGATTCGTTCATTTTCGCTTCATAAAGGATGCGGTTTTCGTCGGTAGCGGTTCCCACGAACATTTGATCAATATCCAATTCATTGTTCTCTGATAAATTGTTAAACAAAGTAGAATCGCCAGTGGCAGTGCCAGTACCACCGAAACTTCCTTTAAACGTAAATGATGCAGGATCATATTTGTAAGAAGGCTTATCTGTGGTATTTGCTTTATATGAAACATGACCACCCTCTCTTAAAGTCGTTTTTACAGGATTCTCATCATACGGGAACATTTCAGCTCTGTGCCAGTAAGTTTCCCAGACAACATTTGAGCTTGAATCACCAAATACCTTTGATGTATCAGGTTTACCTCGGTGATTTGGATCAGCTGGCCAGTTTAATGCTACGAACTCCTTCCATGCAAAGCGTGATAGGTGTTTAATAGAGATATTCGCGGGATATGCCATGATGGTATCCAGAATATCATGAGGAACGGCATGACTTAGTGTAAATGTAGGTTCAGTTACAAAATCTGAAAGGTACGGGGTGCCATCGAGGTTGACAATCTCAGCTTTGTTTGAATCTCCGCAATTACTAAATAAAGTGATGCACAAAAGAGCCATCAGGAGCTTTTGAAAGGAATTGATTTTCATAATAAGTAGTTTAGATTAAAATAGTTTTCAATGAATAAATATATGATTGTCAAACGAGACCATGGTACTAAAACTGCCTAAACAACCAAGAATATGTGAAAACAGGTAAAAATACCTGTTTCATTAACTTGATCTAAAACGTAAGAATTAAAGAATAAAAAAGAGCCCACTGAATCAAACTTGATCACCTCCTTTTGTTGAAGAAAACAACTCAGAATTATGTTCTAATTGGTGATTTTTCGGAGGTGAAAATTACGAAAGCAGATCAGTATGATTTGTACGGTGAAGTAATTGCCTAAGCAAAATTCTACATTCAATTTCTTGTTTCCATAATATTTTCTCATTTTCACAGAATGAAACAATCGACGTACTCTATTTTAGAAGATCAGGATATACTCATCAATGAAAAAATCTTTGATCAGCAGAACAATCTCGTTAACAGCATAGATTACTCATTAAGACCCAAAGAAGAGAAGAAATTCTATTACAACGACAAGAATCAGCTCATTCGAGAAGATTCAATGATCGATGATCGCGTGGGTGATACGCAAGAATTCGAATACGATGCCGACGGGAATATCCTAGAGCAACGTCACAACATCAGTGGGGAACTTTACGAAAAAACAACTATAGAAAAAACAGAGCTCGTTGAAACACGAAAAGTAATCCAAGATGGAGAAGAAACCGAACGCGTAGAATTAGAAATTGACGGCGACACTAAAACGTACCGTTTCTATGACTATGGTGAGCTGGCACAAGTGAACACGGTTAAAAAAGAAGGGAGTACCGTTACCACTACTTCACAAGTCACTGGTTCAGATCAAAAGCACATTGAAATTCAACTATTCAATGACAATGGTGACCTCCTTGAAAGCTCAGAATACAACGCAGAAGATAGACTTGCTTCATTCAAGCGAGAATACGAAGGTAAAAACTGCTCTAAGCTCATTTTTGAGAACCTTGTTCAGCCTGGATCTAATTACGAGGAGATCTTTACTCATGACGATGAGGGAAACCGAATTACGTATGAGAAGTTAGATTTTAGCGGACGCTTGACACAATTCGAGAAAATTCGTTACAACGATCAAAACAAACCTATTGAGAAAGCTGGGAATAATGGCAACTCAAAATTCCATCACCGAATAGATTACGATGAAAGCGTAACTGCTTAGATAAATTTATACTTTATCTTTCTTCGAGAAATATAATGTTTCTTCTTATCCAATCACATCAAAATCAATTTGCATTTTGTTGATCTATTGTCTCAAAGACGAATTAATGCTTATTTCTCGGGTGAAAAGAGATAATTGCTTCTTTCAAAAATTGTTGATCGAGGTGTGTATAGATTTCCGTTGTAGTAATTGATTCATGACCGAGCATTTCTTGAATAGCACGAAGATTTGCTCCTCCTTCTAATAAATGTGTTGCGAAAGAATGACGAAAAGTATGCGGAGAAATCGTTTTTTGAAGTCCAATTTTCTCTGCGAGGTTTTTAATGATTGTAAAAATCATCACGCGTGTAAGTTTTGCTCCTCGGCGATTTAGGAAGACATAGCTTTCATTTCCAGGTTTGATTTTCTGGTGATTTCTAACAGCACTTTTGTAGATCTCGATCTCTTTTTTAACGCTTGGACTTACTGGAACTAATCGCTGTTTGTTTCCTTTTCCGATCACACGAATAAATCCTTCGTCGAAAAAGAGTTGCTCAAATTCCAAATTAACAAGCTCAGAAACACGAAGCCCACAGCTGTACAAGGTTTCTAAAATTGCTTTGTTTCGATGACCTTGATCCGTACTCAAATCTATTCCTGCAATGAGCGCATCGATTTCTTCAATTGAAAGTACTTCGGGCAATTTCCTTCCAATTCGAGGCGTTTCAATCAATTCACTTGGATCATTTTTCACTTCCCCCTCTAAAACGAGAAAAAAATAGAACTGTTTGATTCCACTGATGATCCGCGATTGTGTTCTAGCACTCAATCCAAGATCGTACAATTCAGTAACGAAGTTCGTTAGATTCTCAGAGGTGACATCTAGTGGTGAGAGATTTAGTCCTTCACAGAAATCCATCAACTTCTGGACATCGCTTAGATAAGCGAAGATTGAATTCTCTGCCAAGCCTCGTTCTATTTTCAAGAATGAAACAAAATCCTTAATATAGCGGTTCCAAGACTGCACTATGCGATTATTGATTATTAATGGACCAAATTTAAATTTAATTGGTCAACGTGAGAACGAAATATACGGGAATCAATCCTTTGAACAGTATTTCGATGCGTTAAAGTCGCGTTCCAGTGCTGAATTGTCCTATTTCCAGTCGAATGTAGAGGGAGAGTTAATCAATGAGCTTCAGAAATCGGATCACGATGGAATTATTTTCAACGCTGGCGGATATACGCATACGAGTGTTGCTTTGCGCGATTGTGTGAAAGCAATCAAAGTACCTGTTGTAGAAGTGCATATTTCTAATATTTCTGCTCGCGAAGAGTTTCGACACACCTCACTCCTATCCCCTGTTGCCGTTGGTTGCATCTTCGGGTTTGGATTGGTTTCGTACGAATTAGCGATTGATTTCTTTCTGAAGAAATAAAATTAAGGCTAAGTAAATTTAAGAAGCAATGAGCAAACCGAATCTATTACTCCTCCATGGCGCACTGGGAAGTAAAGCCCACTTTGATTCTTTGAGAAACTTACTCTCAGATCAATTCAATGTAATTGATTTAAATTTTGAGGGACATGGAAATCAGATTACGGATAATGAATTCTCAATTGAACTATTCGCTGACAATGTTTTAGCCTTACTTAAGGAACAAAACATTACGAAAACAGACATTTTCGGATATAGCATGGGAGGATATGTCGGTTTAAAACTTGCTTTGAGTCACCCAGAATTGGTCGGGAAAATTCTAACGCTTGGAACTAAATTCAACTGGACAAAGGCAGTTTCGGAACAAGAAGTTAGGAAATTGAATCCTGAGATAATCGCAGCTAAAGTACCCGTATTTGCACAGCGATTAGAAGAATTACATTCCGCCGATAGCTGGAAAATCGTTGTCAACAAAACGGCAAAAATGATGCTTGACTTGGGAAATGGGAAAAAGATTTCCGATGCATCCCTAGCGCAACTAAACAATCAGATCACAATTGGAATCGGTGAGTTGGATAATATGGTCACACTAGAAGAATCTCAACGAATTGCGGAACTCCTTCCAAATGGAAAATTGGAAATCATAAGTGGCTTTAAACATCCCATAGAACAGATAGATGTGCAAGAACTTGCGAACTTCATATTGAGCAAGCAAATTTAATCCATCCGTAAACAAAAATATTCGGAATTTGAAAAGCATTTCAACCGAAAACAATTAACTCCACTCTACTATTAATCTCGTTTTTATTTTTGTTAAATTTGTTATCGATGAAACGCTCAATTATTGTTCCCGCCATTATTGTTGCTTTGTTAACCATAGTTTTCTTTTGGAAAAAACCTTTCACACCTACTTCCGAAGAGGCTCAACAGCTGCATGAAGAGGGTAAGTACAGTGAAGCATTGGCTGTTATTGAACAACTCCTGTACTTCGATCCAGATGATGAGCTCCTATTGATTGACCGAGGAGTTTTTAAATCCGATTTAAATGATCAAGAAGGTGCAATGACTGACTTTAATCGAGTTCTGAGTATGAATCCAGGAAATGATGCGGCTCGGTTAAGGAGAGCTAGTACTTATAATATATTGGAAGAGTATGAAAACGCAATGATTGATTTGGAGTATCTTCTTGAAGCCAAAAGAAAAGGTACTGATGTTTCAATGTGGACTGAAAAGTTAGGCGTCGAGAACGATTTTAATGCTTCAATGACGGAAATCGCACTTCCTCATGGAATCGCTTGTGCGGCAACCGACAGATTTCAGGAAGCTTATAACGATTTTTCGACATGTATAAATCATCAATATCAACTATCCGAAACACATTACAGGCGCGGGGAAATATTGATAATATTAAACGATAAAGAGAAAGGGTGTGCAGATATAAAAATGTCAATAGAATTAGGGCATCCATATGCGCAGGAAACATTCAATGAATACTGTAATTAATTGGTTTATTTTCTTCAAAACGATTGCCGCATTAAGGATCTAAGTGGAAAGTTTCCAACAATTCAGGTAACTATCGGGATGTTGGAACTTGAAGCGGGAAGCATGACCCGACACTAAAATTTGATTAATTCAGTAACCATGTGATCGCTGGGCAACGCCCAAAACCTCTTAATACGTCAGCTTTTCCTAAATACATGAATGAACTACTTCATCTTCATGTCGATTCAATGAAAATTCCTTGTATTTTTGATCAACAAAATAAAACAGGATGAGCGCACCCAATTGGCAAACAGTTAAAGAATACGAGGACATTACCTTCAAGCATGCTGATGGCGTGGCGCGGATTGCSTTCAATCGTCCAGAAGTTCGAAATGCATTTCGCCCAAAAACTGTCGATGAATTATTGGACGCACTAATCATTTCTCACGAAAGTCAAGAGATTGGCGTTGTTTTACTCACAGGTGAAGGTCCATCTCCAAAAGATGGTGGCTGGGCATTYTGTTCWGGTGGYGATCARMGMRTTCGTGSAAARSRMGGWTAYRMNNGTWTGRANGGWGNNAATRRATTCAACATTCTGGATGTACAGCGACAAATTCGTTTCATGAACAAAGTGGTCATCGCATTGGTTCCAGGTTGGGCCGTTGGTGGCGGACATAGTTTACACGTTGTGTGCGATTTAACGATTGCTAGTAAAGAACATGCAATTTTCATGCAATCCGATGCAAACGTAGCCAGTTTTGACGGTGGTTTTGGATCTGCGTATTTAGCCCGACAAATAGGACAAAAGAGAGCACGTGAAGTCTTCTTCTTAGAGTTGCAATATTCAGCTCAGGAGGCCTTAGAGATGGGAATGATCAACAAAGTTGTTCCCCACGATGAATTGGATCAAGTTGGATATGACTGGGGACAGCGCATTATGTCAAAAAGTCCAACGGCGATAAAAATGCTCAAATTTGGATTCAACCTCATCGATGATGGTTTGGTTGGACAACAAGTATATGCTGGAGAAGCTACGCGATTGGCATACGCAACAGACGAAGCAGAAGAAGGACGTGATGCCTTTCTCGAAAAAAGAAAACCAAACTTTGGTAAGTTTCCAAAATTCCCATAATGGTAACAATGAAATTTCTTGCCATTTTTGGATTAATCAGCTTACTGTCTTCAACTACACTGAATACGAACGATTCGGAACCGTCGCTTTCAACGACAGAGCTGATTCAACCTCCTGTAGAAACGTACTTGACAAAAAATGTGATTGTTCTAGTAATCGACGGCCCTCGATTTTCTGAAACATTTGGCGATAGCTCGTGCCAATACATTCCTCATTTAGCGAAAGATTTAGCGCCACAAGGAGTGTTATTCACGAATTTCAGGAACAACGGTAAAACGAACACTAATTCTGGACATGCTGCAATCACAACTGGCGTGTATCAAAGCATTAAAAACGACGGAACAGAGTTACCGAAATACCCGTCGATGTTTCAATATTATTTGAAGAAAACGGATCTCCCGAAAGAAAAAGCATGGATTGTTGCAAGCAAGGGAAAATTAAACATTCTTGCAAATGCTCGAAAAAAAGGATGGTTTAATAGTTATATGCCATCGGATTATTGTGGCCCAAGTGGTAATGGAAGTGAATACTCCGCTGATATACGAACGTGGGATGTTGTATTGAACAAATTGGAAATCGATAAACCGAGTTTGATGTTGATTAATTTACTCGAAGTAGATACTCGAGGTCATTCCAACGATTGGCCGAACTACATCGAAGCGATCAAACGAACCGATGAGTACGCTTTTCAATTGTGGGAATACATTCAAAACAGTGATCACTACAAGGACAATACAACGTTAATAATCACAAATGATCACGGTAGACATATTGATGGTCGCAAAGACGGATTCAAAGAACACGGTGACCGCTGTGAAGGTTGCAGACAAATCTACATGCTTGCTCTTGGACCAGACTTCAAGCAGGACCAAGTTGTGACTGAAGAATTTGAGCAAATCGACATCTCCTTAACAGTCGCCAAACTCCTTAACTTCGAAATGCCGACTTCAAAAGGTAGACTGATTACTCCGTTATTTGAGTGACTTAGTTTGAGTTCTAATCCACTTTAGCCTAGTGATCAGGTTATCAAGTAATTTGCCTTCGTTAATCGGAAATCCAATTTGCATCCCACTTTTTCGTATACTTAGAATCAAATGGGCGAATCATCTTCATCTAAGCAACTTTGGAGTGTTTTCACAACACTGGTTCTAATTACTTTAGCCTACGTCGGATATACGGGTATCCAAAGTTATTCCACTACGCCAAAGTGGATTGGTCTATTATCAATTGGACTGATCTTACTTTATATACAGCGAAAGCAAGCAATTAAATGGTCTTGGGGACTAACGATTTGGTCTATATTTGTCCTGCAGTACCTTTTTCAAACGACAGCGTCATACAATACGTATGACGCCCTGGCCCACTCATTACCGCTTATCATTGGTCCGTTACTGGTTCTTGGATTGTTTCGAGATCAAAACAACTTGAATCGATTGGCTCAATTCAGTCTTATTACGGCACTCATTACGCTCCCATTGCTGCTCTATGGTCTCTATGAACTTGTTGAACTCCTCTTCTCTTCCGACTACACCCGAACGAGTACATATGGCGTGCGATTTAGTTTTGGTCACAAGAATCAACTCTCTCAGTTTTTCACACTTCTGATTCCAATCTATGCTTTGGGAATCATCACGGTAAAGGAAAAATGGAAACAGGTGTTCTTCATGTGTTCATGTCTTGTGATTTACGTTTTTGTGACACTCTTGATTAATCGAACCAGCCTCATTTTGCTTTACGGAGTTTATCCCTTAGCCGCATTAGTTTATCTAATTCACGTGCGGTTTTCGAACTCTCAAAAAAGAATTGCCTTTGGTACATTGAGTGGGATTGTAATTCTTGGAGTTATACTCCTCTTTTCCATTCCAGAGCGAATTCCATTTATTGGAGAGTGGATACATTCAGAAAGTGGCAGTGAACGTTTGATGATCTGGCAAAATTCGCTTGAACTAGCCAAAGAATCACCCTTTTTCGGTCATGGATCGGGAAATTGGAAAATAGAAATTCTCAGAACATCATTGGAACGCTCAGGTTTTGAAAACCAGTTGTTCTTTCAACGTGCTCACAATGAATTTATCCATACACTCGTCGAAAATGGAATTGTAGGAATGCTAGTTCTACTAACTTTCTTTGTTTATTCAATTGTTCGGGTGATTCGCTCATCAATTGAATTCAAYGTAAAGTTRTTCTCAATTACTGGTTTACTTAGTTTTCTWMTAATCTCTAGTCTTTCATTTCCWTTRGAACGGGTCGAATTAGTGTTYTTACTATTTGTCTTTTTAGTCCCCACTTATTCACAYTACARAACACCCAAACCAATCGTTCGGTATTTGCCAATTGGACTAGCWGCWATCTGTTTYATTTTCGCTGTTTCTTGGATTCGACAGCAACGCAGTTTTTTTGTCTTTCGGACAGATAACGCGATTGATTTAGCACTTGATTTGGACATTTACACCATCGATGCAAGTTCAACACCCGTAGCCTTTTATGAAGGCAACTATTACTTCGGACGACAAAATTATGCCAAAGCAGCAACATCATTTCAAAAAGCGTATAAATACAACCCGTATCACGTACACGTTTTAAATAACCTTGCATCAAGTCAAAGTTTAATTGGACAAACTGACAAAGCCAAAGAAAGCTATAAACGGTTATTTGACCTTGATTCATTATTCGTTGAAGGTTTAATCAACGCTGCATCCGTACATTTCAACTCAGGAGATATCCCCCAAGCACTTGATTATTTGCTTAAGGTCCCTAAATCCAGGGAGCCTGAAAACTTCCATCTTTTTGCAACAACGATATTACGCGGACGACTCGAAATGCTCAAGACAACAGAACAATCGAATTCAAATCGTACACAAGGAATTGATCAGATTCTTACATCTGAGGATGATCTCATGCACCTTTTCCATCGCTTACAAAATGGAGATTCGCTTATCAAAATACTGGAGAATTTGTAAACGTTAAAGAGTCTACAATATTTGACTGGTATTCAACGTTTACTTAACTTACCAGTATACTACTAAACATACATTTGATTATGAGACACCTAACTACTCTATTCATCCTACTTCTATCGACCTTATCAGCCTTGGCACAAAGTGTATCTATTTCCCCAAATATCGGGTATCAAGGTGATAATTCACTTCCAGTTACGATTAGTGGCGTAGGAACATCATTCAGTCAAGCATCTCCTTCACTTGTACAAGTTACCCAAGGTGTAAACGCGCTTAACTTTACTCCTCAATTCTTGAATAGTGGAACGGAAATGACTGGTTTCCTTGGGATTCCAGCAAACGCGATACCCGGACATTATGCACTAACCGTTGATGACCTCTTCGGTAACTACACTCAGCCAGGAGCTTTTTTAGTGTTACCAGCAAGTGGAGATCTAGTTTTTGGACGCGTGATCTTAGACATTAACCAAAACTGTGTTGATGACCCAACAGAAATTGGTATAGAAGGCATTAATGTATTGATTAACCCAATCGGTGTAATCGTACAAACTGGCCCAGGAGGTTATTGGTCGCTTCCAGCTCTACCTACAGGAAACTATAGTGCGGTTGTTGGTGGTACAGGAAGCTGGATGCTTACTTGTCCTCCTACCCAATTCTTTACAGTGAGCAATTCAAACGCATTAACATTGGCACCATCATTTGGTATGGTTAATACAAATCCTTGTCCTGATCCTGTAGTGAGTGTTTTTGCACCCTTTATAAGAAGGTGTTTTTCAAATCAACGCGTCTATGTATCTGCCTGTAACGGCAATATGGGAACAGGAACAATTTTCGGGGCTTATGTTGATCTTGAATTGGACGATTACATGTTAGCTACTGGTTCTTCAATTCCATATACTTCTTTAGGAAATAATGTTTTCCGCTTTGACGTTGGTGACATTGACCCGGGTAATTGCGCAACTTTTTGGGTTGCAACGACAATTAGCTGTAATACCTTACTTGGAGAAACCTTGTGCATGCAAGCCGAAATGTATCCGGTTGATCCATGTATGCTGGACACTATACCTGCAGTTCCAATCCCCCCAGGAACTGATCCAAACTTTACACTTCCCGATCCATGTACACTTCCATGGGATCATTCTAGCCTCTTAGTTAATGGTTGGTGCGCAGACGATTCCGTGCACTTCTCGATCACAAATACTGGTACTTTTGGCTCAGGTGATATGTTATGTGAATCCCCTGTTTTCTTGTACGTAAACGATACGCTTATTTCAATTAATTCAATTCAATTAGCTGGACAGGAAGTACTCAATTATACCTTTGCGGCAAATGGTGGAACATGGATTATGGCGGCTGAACAACACCCCTTGCATCCAGGTAATTCTCACCCTAATGCCCACGTAGAAGCTTGTGGGACAACCATGGATAACTGGATTCCCGGAATGGTAAACAATTTCCCAACAAATGATGCCGACCCTGTAATTGATATCTACTGTGGTGAAGTTACGGGTAGTTATGATCCCAATGATAAAAGAGGGTTCCCAAAAGGACTTACTGAGGATCACTTAATCTTGCCCAACAGAAGTATTGATTATGTTATCCGCTTTCAAAATACAGGAACAGATACGGCATTTAACATTGTAGTGAGAGACACCTTGGATTTCGACTTAGACATCTTCTCTGTTCGCGCAGGAGTTTCAAGTCATGATTACACCTTCCAAACATACGGCCCACGAGTTCTTGAATGGACATTTAGCAATATCATGCTTCCAGATAGCACTACTGATCAAGCAGGAAGTAATGGATTTCTTACATTTAAAGTGGATCAACTTTCAAACTTGTCAAATGGCACCATGATTACCAATGATGCGGATATCTACTTTGATTTCAATGATCCTATTATTACGAATGAAACGTGGCATCAAGTAGATGATATGTTGCAAAGTGCACCCGTTGGCGCTACATTTATTACTCTTGAAGAGGAAGAGGTTGAAGTGTATCCAAATCCAACATCCAACAGTATCTTCTTGGATAATTCAGAAGAACTTGTCGGGGCAAAATTCATTATTTCTGACTTAAACGGAAATATCGTTAAAGAAGGAGTATTGAACTATCAGCACAATGAAATTAATTTGGAGGAGCTCGCTGCAGGAGTATATGTTATCCGAATTAACGACAGTATTCCTGTACGAATCGTTCGATTATAGAGCTTTACTGATAGAAATTATGAGCTAAAAACTTCGTGTAAAATATAGGCATAGCGCCCCCAATAAAACTAAAATGCTTCGGAAACCTTCGAAGCATTTTTCGTGTAAATAATAATCAAAACTTACCGTTACAGAAGATGTTCTTATTGAAGTATGTTATGCAGGCTCTCTTGAAATAGAACCTTCTGAAATTAATGTTTTAGATCGGCCGTATCAAAAAAAACCAAGCTCCAGTTCAACTATAAAACGCACACAGGATAGTAAACGAAAGCAAATTGCTCACTCCTTACACAATTGAAGATCCATATTCGCGTCAAATAACGAATCCCCAATATGAGAATGTGATATTATTCTAGGAATACAAGAGTAAAACACGATTGAATATGCTCGTTCGAGTATAAACCTTTATTTTCGACAGGTTCGAATTATTACCTGCTGCGAAGCGATAAACTACTTATGCTCATGAAAATCAAAGCTCTATTTCTAGTATTCATATTGGTGTCTGTTACTATCATTGGATGTAAAAAGTCAGCCAAAGGAGTGTATGTACAATATGATGACACAGCGTATCAGCTAAATTTGGTCAACAACACCTTGCTTCCACCGAACCTTCCAAGCGACAATCCTTTAACAAAAGCCAAAGTTCAATTAGGGAGGATGCTTTTTTATGAAAAGAGCCTGTCCCTTGATGGAACAATAAATTGCGCTAGTTGCCACGATCAATCCACAGGGTTCTCAGATGCCAATCAATTTTCAATCGGAGTTGATGGAGCTACAGGAGGAAGACAGGCAATGGCAATTGTCAATATGGCTTGGAATGACAATGAATTTTTCTGGGATGGTAGAGCTCACCTACTAAGAGATCAATCATTAGGACCAATAGAGAATCCACTTGAGATGAATGAGACATTGGAGAATGTGATCATTAAATTAAACTCAAACCAGTTAATGAAACAACAATTCGTACGCGCTTTTGGAAGTCCCGAAATCACAGCCGAAAAAATGTCTCTGGCATTGGAGAACTTTATGTTATCACTAGTTTCAGATAATTCAAAGTATGATCGCTACCTTGTTGGAGATGCTATTTTAACGGCCAGCGAAGAACGTGGAAGAGCACTGTTTTTTGGGGATTTTGAACCTCAGAATCCAAGCATATCTGGTGCAGAATGTTCCCATTGTCATTTCGGGAAGAACTTTGAAAATGATGCCTATATGAACAACGGTCTTGATCTTGAGGTAGATTTCACTGATTTAGGAAGAGAAGAAGCAACTGGAGATCCAATTCACCGCGCACGATTTAAAGTACCAACGCTTCGAAACATTGAAGTAACTGGACCGTACATGCACGATGGCAGATTTCAAACTTTAGAAGAGGTTGTGGAGCACTATAACAATGAAATCAATCATTCCCCAACCCTAGCCCCTTTACTTATCAGCTCCTTACCGACAGGTTTAATGCTGGATGATGAAGAAAAGGTAGATCTGATCAACTTTTTGAAAACATTAACGGATCATTCATTTTTGGTGAATCCTGAGTATTCAGACCCAAACTAGACATCACTACTCAGTGTCACTTGTGATGTGAAGTGCTTTGTGATCAAAACAAAAGAGAACCTATTTTCATAAGTTCTCTTCTGCATTTAATTATGTTCAACTTCAGGATTACTCCTCAGTAGTATCTTTCCCTTTATTCACATCATGATTGATCTGATGTGCAACATAGGTTCCTCTAATAATTTGATCTTGAATATCTTTCATTCCTCCTGGCGTGTGAGGCATCAAGATTGATGTATTTTTCGAATTCGCACCAATGTCTTTAATTGTGTCAAAGTACTGCGTCATCAACACGAATTGCATGATTTCCTCGTGCGTGACATTGTCCATGGATTCCTTGAAATCTTGAACTGATTCCTTGAAACCACGAACGATCTCCAAACGTTGTTGAGCGATTCCTTCTCCAGATAATCGCTTTGCTTCAGCTTCTGCCTCCGCTTCCTTAACGATACGAATTTTCTTTGCTTCTGCTTCTTCAAGTGCTGCCTCACGTTCCCGTTTCGCTGCGTTAATACGATTCATTGATTCTTTTACTTTGTGATCAGGATCAATATCAGTAATCAAGGCACGAATAATCTTGTACCCATATTGATCCATACTCGCAGCAATATTGCGCTGAACAGCAATTGCGATATCATCTTTCTTGGCAAAGACATCATCTAGCTCCAATTTTGGAACTTCCGCGCGTACATCATCAAAAATATACGACGCGATTTGATTTTTTGCATTATCCATCGAATAGTAAGCTTCTCTCGTCATTGATCGTGTAACCGAATACTGAACTGAGACCTGAAGATTGACGAAAACATCATCTTCCGTCTTTGTTTCAATCGTTACATCCAATTGCTGTACACGCAAATTCATCACAGCAGCTTTTCGATCCACAAATGGGATAATAAACCCAAGTCCAGAATGAGCTACTCGCCTGAATTTACCAAAACGCTCGATAATATACGCCGTTTGCTCCGTCACCATAATGACAGCCTTGAATATTAATATTAGTAAAACCACACCTATCACTATAGGTATAATTGGAATATTTGCTTCGTTCATTTAGTCTAAAATTAAGTTTGTTTCTATGAAACAAATAATTCTAAATCCCAGATAACTCTGATTGGCCCGAAATGAATATAGATTATTTCTATCTATTAATAAATATGATCAATGATATTTATAGATAAAATGAAGCACCTTTGAGTAAACTAAAACACAAATAGTATGAAGACACAACATATTTACCTCGAACATGTAAACATCACAGTGAACAATTTAGAGAGTTCAATCACATTTTTCAAAACAGCTTTTCCAGATTTCGAAATTCGTGGCGGCGGTGACACAAACGGAAGAAAATGGATTCATTTAGGAAATGAAATCACATATATCGCTTTGAATGAATCAGCGGAACAACAAATGACGACGAAGGATTACTCCAATTCGGGTATCAATCATCTGGGATTTGTTGTTGAAGACGTTAAAATCATTGCGGAACGATTGTTAACTGCAGGATTTAAACGCGACTACCCCAAACAAATCGAAAACTATAGAATTAGAGATTACTTCGCTGATACTGACGGGAATCAATACGAATTCGTTCAATATTTATCGGACAAAATCAGTGAACGGAATTATTATGATGCCTAAATTACCAAGCTATGAGAATCAATGAACTTAAAATATACAGTCCTCGACTAAAAGAACAATCGACATTTTACGCGAATGTTCTCGGGCTTAAATGCATCAAAATGAACAAAGAACAGGCTTCCTTTCAATTAGGAAGTTCTGTTCTTACTATTGAATATAAAAAAGAAACAACGCCTTATCATTTTGCGATCAACATACCTTCCAATAAGGAAAATGAAGCCTTGAGTTGGTTAAAAGCTAGACTTGAAATATTGATAGAAGAAGAGATCGAGATTCATGATTTTGATTTTTGGAACGCGAAGGCGATTTACTTTTATGACTGCGATAAAAACATTGTAGAACTCATCGCACGGAAAAATTTGAACAACGGAAATTCCGAAACATTTAATCAGGAGCAGCTTTTAAACATATCCGAGATTGGCCTTCCAACCACAAATATTGAAGCCAAGTTTAGTCAGTTACATGAATTGTCTGGCATTCAAGAATTTAGTGGTGGGTTTGATCGATTTCTAGCGTTCGGTGATGAAGAAGGATTGTTCATTTGCATCAATAAAGACATTAAAGATTGGCATCCGACTGGCGACAAAGCGCATTCCTCTGCTTTTGAAATGCACTTCACAGAAAAAGGAGTCAACTATCACATAGAATATAAAAATGACCAAGTATTAGTTCTAGGAGCTTAAGATCAAATTCAGATATATATTAGGGCTTTATTCGAGACACTTCGCAGAATTGGTCAATTTTGTCAAACTAACGCGTCATAAACGACGGTTTAAACGATACATTGGTACAGCTGTAAGGCCTAATCTAATAGAGTAGACAACTTAACATTAACCCTTCCATTTTTCCTCTTTTCATAAAACTGGAATATGACTTATCAAATCATTTTTCAAAAGGCCCAAGAATACGGGCTTTTTTTTTGCGGAATACTTTTAAAAACTATACACGCATCTTTTGATCTTCGAACAGTTTCATTTTTGGAACAACTATTGATTGTAATGCTTCATCAGCAAGTAACGTTTAAACAAAAACGCGATATAAACCGACACGACAGTGTCAGAATTTAAACAGTACTCAACAGTAAAATCGATCAATATGAAAAGAGTTATTTTGTTTACTGCAGCTTTTCTAATCACAGGAATTGCGAGCGCCCAGAAATCAGACAAGAAACGTTTTACAACAGGATTTAATCTTGGAGTCAATCATGCGAACGTTTTTCTTCAAGATAATTCTAGCGGAGGATACGTTCAAAATGGACTAGGTTTCCGAATGGGATTGATTAGTAGTTTAGCGCTCACACAGCGGATCTCGTTTGATCCAAAAGCTGAACTTTCTTTCAATACTTCCTCATTTTGGGATGGGACACAAGAATTTGCCATCAACCCAGTTGATCTTGAATTCATGACTCACATAAAAGTAAAAACTAAAAAGCGAGGATTCAGTCCGTACTTTATTGCTGGACCAAATGTAAAAATTCCTCTAGGCAGAAATGATGTATTGACACTCCCTACTCGACAGGACGTAGCACTTGACATAGGAATAGGATTAGATGTTCCCTTTGGAAAGAAAATTCGTGTTTCTCCTGAACTACGTTATTCAATTGGACTGATGAATATCACCCAGTCATCAACAATCAGTGATCTGAAGTTTCACAACATCTCCCTGATTTTGAATTTTAGTGGGAGACCACGATTGTAAATCAACTAAAGAAAGAAATCAAATCCGCTCAGAATTATCTTGGGCGGATTTTTTTGTGCAATGAAACTACCATTTAGGCAATCAAATAGTTGCAATTAAAGTGTTTCTCGTATATTCGCAACCAAACAGTTGCTTAAATTACCGAATTATGAATACACTAGTAAAAGACACAATTGAAAAAACACAATGGTTTGCACATCCAATAGACACCGTTTGGAATGCAATAACCGAAACAGAACAAGTTTCGCAATGGTTAGTACCTACTGATTTTAAAGCAGAAGTCGGAGCTAGCTATTCTTTAAAGAATCCGAAAGATAATTGCGATATGGTAAGGGGAGAAGTTTTGGAAGCCGCCCCATACACATTGGTATACTCATGGATTAACGAAACCTGTAAAGAAGTGGTAACACTTATTACATGGAATTTGGTCGAGGAAAATAATGGAACAACCCTAAAAATGGTTCACAGCGGCATATCTCAATACGATAATGATACTGCACCAGATATGATTGAGAGTTATACAGGAGGATGGGAAAGATGTTTTAATAACTTAGGCGAAATTTTAAGTTAAATGTCTGAAATAGGAAACCGAATATTTAAAGCTATTGCTGATCCGACACGTAGAGAAATTTTCCACCTCTTGGTTATTGGCAGTGCTCTAAGTATTAGTCAAATTTCAAACTCATTTGATATCAGCAGGCAAGGTGTAACAAAACACATTAAGGTATTGGAAGAGGCAAATATGGTAGAGTTTAAAACTCAAGGCAGAGAAAAATTCATTTTTGCCAAACCAGAAGCTTTAAAAGAAGTAAAGGATTGGCTTGCATTTTATGACAAATTCTGGGATGACAAGTTAGACTCACTTGGTCGATATTTAGACGAAACAACATGATTGAGAAGGCCTTTGTACACCAAGAGCCGTTTTCAACTTTACAAGAAAGAAGTCGGACATCGTTTATACCCGACTTATTAAAAGAATGTTATTCACTCGCACTATTTACGATCATACGTAGCATAGTTCGATCCATGAAGTTGGAACTATACAAGTGAAATATTTGAAAAAAAAAATCCCGTCCCGATAGCTATCGGGACGGGATTTTGTTATTGTAGTTATACTACTATTGTATCGTTAATTTCTTTTCGAGATCTTCGAGGTAAGCTCTGAACTGCTTATCCGTTTCAGAAAGATTGGTAACCGTTCTACAAGCATGTAAAACTGTTGCGTGATCTTTTCCTCCGCAGTGGGCTCCGATGTTCGCCAACGACGACTTCGTCATTTTCTTAGAGAAGTACATTGAAATCTGTCGAGCTTGAACGACTTCACGTTTCCGAGTTTTCGATTTCAAGATTTCCAATGGTAGGTCGAAATAATCGCACACTACTTTTTGGATGTATTCGATAGAGACTTCGCGTGCCGTATTCTTCACAAACTTGTCGACCATTTGTTTAGCTAATTCAAGCGTAATTGCTTTTTTGTTTAATGAAGCTTGCGCTAACAATGTATTTAATGCGCCTTCCATTTCTCGGACATTCGTATTGATTGAATACGCTAGGTATTCCACAACGTCTTTTGGAAGGTCGATGCCATTTCCGTACATTTTCTTTTCTAAGATAGCCATTCTTGTTTCCAAGTCAGGTGCTCCAAGATCCGCTGACAATCCCCATTTGAATCGAGAAAGTAAGCGTTGTTCCATTCCTTGCATTTCTACAGGTGGCTTATCACTCGTAAGAATGATTTGCTTTCCATTTTGGTGCAAGTGATTGAAAACGTGGAAAAATACATCTTGTGTTTTTTCTTTTCCTGAGAAGAACTGAACATCGTCAATGATCAATACGTCTATCATTTGATAGAAATGAATGAAGTCATTAGTCGTTTGGTTCTTAATTGCGTCGATGAACTGATGCGCAAACTTTTCAGATCCTACGTACAAAACTGTTTTATTCGGAAACTGATCTTTAATGGAAATTCCAATCGCATGAGCGAGGTGAGTTTTTCCAAGTCCTACTCCACCATAAATCAATAGTGGGTTAAAGGCAGTTCCGCCAGGCTTGTTAGCAACTGCATATCCTGAGGCGCGAGCCAAACGATTGCAATCTCCTTCTACGAAGTTGTCAAATGAATAAGAGGGGTTCAAATTTGAATCAACATTCACTTTCTTGAGTCCAGGAATAATGAATGGGTTACGAATTTGCTTCTCATTAATGTTAAGTGGCATGGAGATGGGAGCATTCTTCAAAGCCTTTTGGTTCAATGCAGGAAGTTTCACTGTGTAGGGAACAGAGTTAGTCATGTTGTTTTCCATGATAATACTGTACTCCAAGCGACCTTCAGCACTGAGTTCTTTTTTGATAACCTTTCGTAGTAGGGTTATGTAGTTTTCTTCCAACCATTCATAAAAGAAATGGGATGGAACCTGAATAGTTAATACATCATTTTCAAGTTTCACGGGAACGATCGGTTCGAACCAAGTTTTATATGCCTGCAAAGAAATATTATCCTTGATTACTTTAAGACACGATCCCCAGACACCTTCGTGATTTTTACTCATGTTGATTGTTAATTATTCGTTTCGTTAATGTTGTCAGCCGGCGAAAATTGACACTGTGAGAGACAGTTTGGTTGTCCGTTTCCGTCGAGGACAAATATTCACATAAAAAAGTTTAAAAAAAAGTCGATTGGGGGTTGATTCTTAAAAAAGTTTTTCACGCTTATTTTTTCAACACTGACTACTGTCATTCATCGACTCCACTAAGTACTTCGACGTAATCAATTCAAAAACAACACCGTAACCTATAGATTCACTTAGTACTTTTTGATATGATATGAAAGTACGCATTTATACGTAACTTTCGATCGAAAGAAAGAATCTTTTTCGCCACCCATACTTATCAACAATGAAAATCAATTTTGAGCACAAAATAAGCCTAAGAGTTCGCTATAGTGAGACAGATCAGATGGGATATTGTTACCATGGAAATTATGCACAATATTTCGAAGTTGGTCGGGTTGAAACCTTACGCGAACTTGGATTAAGTTATAAAAGTTTAGAAGATCAAGGGTACATGTTACCAGTTGCTGAACTTTCCGTGAATTATAAGTTTCCGGCGAAGTATGATGATAACCTCACAATCAAAACAAGCATAACTGAAATGCGAGGAGCGCGACTCGCTTTCGAATACACAATCACAAATGAAGAGGAACAATTAATTGCGACTGCTACAACCATGTTAGTCTTCGTTGCAAAGGAAACGATGCGCCCTATTTCTCCTCCTACCTCTTTCGTTAAATTAATAGAGCCTCATGAACAAAAATAACTCATTGAATTTCTCCCCATTCGATCAAGAACAGCTGGCTTCGTACGTCTCACTTCGAGATGGCGAGACAAAATTAGGAGAGCTCGTCCAATTCGAGGTTTCGGAAAGTACACAATTTGTCATTTTGGGTATATCCGAAGACATTGGACCAAGAGCGAATAATGGAAACGGTGGAGCCAATAATGCGTTTGATGCTTTTCTTTCAAAGTTCTTGAATATGCAGTCAAATCGATTTCTTTCAGGAGAAAATATTGCCATTCTCGGTACAATTCAAGCACAATCGCATACAAACAATGTAAATGAACTTCGAAAAAAAGTGACCGATTTAGATGATCTAGTCATAGGAACCCTTTCCAAAGTTGATTTTTCGGATAAACAGCTCATTGTGATCGGTGGTGGTCATAATAATGCCTACCCTATCATGAAGGCTCTAAGTGAACAATATCCTGCTCTTCATATATTAAACATCGATCCGCACGCCGACTGTCGTTCACTCGAAGGAAGACACAGTGGAAATCCCTTTTCAACAGCCATTTTTGAGAAAATCATCACTTCATACTCCGTGTTCGGATTGCACGAACAATATAATAGCAAAGCTATTTATGAATTTTTAGAAGAGAACAATTGCTCCAAGACCTTTTTCGAAGATTATTTAGATGGAAGACTGTTGTCTGAAGATCTGGCAAAATTCACGAAGGAAAAAGGTAGTTGCTTTGGTCTTGAAGTTGACCTCGACTCAATTGAGCGCATGCCAACATCTGCATTTACACCCAGCGGTTTCACACTGAATGAAATCAGAACCGCAGTTCGCCAACTATCATCAGAAAAACCAGTATACCTTCATTTACCCGAAGGAGCCCCAAAAACGAACGAAGAAAAAACCATTGTAGGCAAAGCGCTAGCGTATTTAGTTACAGACTTCATAAAGTCCACAAGAAAATAGATCGATCGACTTACCTTTTTGGTTATCTTTCGTTCTATAATAATAGATGCACATGACTAATACCGATCGAAAATGGACGTTAAAGGAATTCCTCCTGAGTTTCTTTCCATTCCATCTAATTGTGGCGCATCTAAAACACAACATGTTTGCTTTGCTTTTCTGGGCACTTCTCTTCTTGCTCGTAAACGATAGTATTGGATCAGCGTTTGGAGTTCCCTACCTCTTTCTATCTCCCGAATATTTGGGCAACGTCTCTTCTACATCGTTTTTCTTCCTTGGATTTGCATTTGGCGGATTTATCATTGCCTTCAACACCTATTCTTATATGAAGTTAGGTCCGAAATTTCCATTTTTGATGACCTTGGCTAGACCATTTCTAAAGTTTTGCTTAAACAATTCCTTGATTCCGGTAATATTTGTTCTGTTTTACATTTTCAGGATGTCAGCCTTTCAATTTAGCGAGGAGTTAGCTGGAGCGTATGACATAATAGGGTACAACCTCGCATACATAGGTGGAATCGCATCTTTCTTTATTGTTTCGTTCTTGTATTTCTTTCCGGTAACACGTCGTCATGAGCGCGCTCGATTGAATGAAAAAGATTTAATCACATCACTCACCCACAAGGAAGAGTCTTGGTATCGCCAGTATACCATGCAACGAGATCGACGATATATTTACATTGGAAAAAGACTCCGTTTACACAGAAGCCGTAGCATCAAGCATTTTAATCGAGGAGTTATTTTGAAGACCTTTGCAAAAAACAGGGTTAGCGCGTCAATATTTGAAATCATCACGATATGCGCTTTCTTTCTTTTGGGATTATTAAGCGGCCAGGATTTCATGGAGGTCCCTGCTGGAATGAGCTTCGTTCTTTTGATGACGATCATACTAATGCTATACAGCGCGCTTAAATCTTGGCTAAATAATTGGGCAATTCCAGTTTTACTCGTGATCATTGTTTTCATGGATTTCCTGAGCAATCATACTGAAGCATTCAATTACCGCAATTACGCTTACGGCATGGATTACGACAAGTCCAAAGCTGAACCATATACGATCGAGCACATTCATGCTGTTTCAGCAAATGATTCATTGAATGAAGTAACCCGAAATAAGTATTTGCAAACCTTAGAAAACTGGAAAAAACGCACTGGAGAAGAGAAGCCCAAATTGATAATTATCAACTCATCTGGTGGTGGATCAAGAAGTGCACTGTGGACGATGACTGTGCTCGCCGGCTGTGACAAACAATTGAACGGTAAGCTAAATCGACACATACAAATGATGACAGGTGCCTCGGGTGGTATGGTTGGTGCAGCCTATTATCGAGAATTGTTATTGCGCCAGCAAAAAGGACAAATCATATCACTTTCTGATGATCGTTATCAAAAAAACATCAGCAAGGACATGTTGAATAAGCTATGCTTTATGGCTACAACGAATGATATTTTCCTTCGCTACCAGAAATGCCACTACAATGGGCATAGCTATACAAAAGATAGAGGATTTGCTTTTGAATCTCAATTGCATAAGAACACAAACTATGCAATGGACCATACTCTAGGATATTACCGAGAATATGAGGAAAGTGGAGCCATTCCCACAATGATCTTCTCCCCTACTATCATCAACGATGGTCGAAGATTACTGATTGCGTCTCAACCTTTGAATTTCCTTACTGGAAATTACAAGGCACCAGCAGATGCAGACTTGTCGAATGAAAACATTGATTTCTTGAGCTTTTTTGATCAGCAAAATGCGGAGGATATTCGTTTCTCAAGCGTGCTACGAGCAAGTGCAACCTTCCCATTCGTGATGCCAATGGTGACAATGCCTACTGAACCACAAATTCAACTCATGGATGCAGGGATTCGCGATAATTACGGAGGAAAAACAACGATGGAGTTCTTGAGCGTAATGAGCGACTGGATTGAGGAAAATACATCTGGTGTGATCATTCTTCAAATTCGAGACACTAAAAAAATCTTAAAGAACACGACGTACACCCATCTTTCATTCATGGATAAGTTGACAATGCCATTTGGGAATATGTACAAGAATTTCCCTAGGGTTCAAGATTTTGATCAAGAAGAATTAATGCGCATCGGCAAACAATCGTTCGGTTTTCCAATTGACCAAATCTCCTTCAATCTCCGTGAAAAGAAAGGAGATCGAATTTCCCTTAACTGGCACTTAACGAAGATTGAAAAGGAGAAAATAAAAAAAGCGTTCCAAAGTTCTCTCAACACAAAGGCTTTTGAAAACTTGAAACGCTTATTGTAACTCTAAACAATCTGATGCGACCTAAAAGCTATCAGGACCATCAAAAATCCACACTCTTTATTTTATTTTCTCGGTGACATTGAAACGTCATAAATGTTAATCACCATTGAACCTTCTCCTTGTTTTGGGGATGAAGCATCTGAAACGGTGTATCGAAATTGAATTTCTTGTCCATCAATTGCCATTCCTTTAGGAAGGTTCGAAGGCATCATTCGACGTTCAACCAAGCTTGAATTTAAATCAATAAATGGTGTTCCGTTTTTCACTCTGATTACTCCAAATGCAATATCTGATTTCACCTCGCTCCGAGAAAGCACTACAGATTCTCTGTTTTCCTTCAAGTCCATTGTCGCCGGCCTAGCTTCCACTCGTTGTTTTGCTGAAAATTTCCTTTTCAATTGGTGAGTTGGAGCATCATCCGTTTGAGCGAATGAAACTGAAACTGATGCGATCATGATACCTAGTACTATACTTTTCATATTGGTTGAAATTTCTTATTCGATAAATATTAAACGAATACCATGCCAGATTGGATTCACTTGACCACTTTAAGATTAGCTTCACTGCCGTCTTCGACGATATCCGAGTAACACCTTTTCCGATGTCCAGCTATTAATTGGAATAATTGGTAAGGTTTATTTGTTTGTTTTGCAAAATTTCTATTTCGCAATATTGCGAAATAGATCCGATGAAAATCCAAACGATAATCAGCCCAGATTTGTTTTTTACTTCCCAGGAAGACTCATCACGTAATCATAACTTTCATTGAGGAGCTGAACAATTAATTCATCATCCTTTAAACGTATTTCTGGAATCAGAACATATCCTTTCATTACAGCCTTGTGTGAATGATACAAGTTTGAATCGAACTGCTCGATGTACTTTTCTTGAACTTCCTTCGAAAACCGAATACCGACCTCATCCGCTTTATTGAAGAGCGAAAACATGTGTCCATTTGCCGAGGTATATGGAACTGTCTTTCCTTTTCGTTCGAATCTGTCACATTGTGCTACAAGTTCGTCGTAGCGTTTGAGTTTTATTTGATCTAACATGGTGCTGTGCTTTGGATCTTAAAATAGTGATTTTTCACGCTTCTGAGAGATCTTGAAAATGTCAAAAACCTAAATTTAAGAAATGGTATAAACAAAAAAAGGTCCCGACCGAAATCGAGACCCTTTCAATTTTTAACCTGTAAGTGTTAATAATTGATCCGTGAATATATAAACGATAATCATGCCAAAAGGTTTCACTTTTTTTCATGAGTGTATAATAAAATTAACAATTCGCCATTCAAAAGTATTTTGAGTCGTCGCGAAAAGCACTGACATTCAGCGTATTTTTGAGCTGTGAGAGATTCGAAATCAATAGAAGCACTTGTAAGATTAATTGAAGATCCGGATGAAAACATCTATGGTCATGTCCGTGATGAACTAATAAACTGTGGAAGCAGTGTAATTCCGATTCTTGAATCTTCATGGGAAACAGACGACTATGGTTTGGTTTTTCAATCTCGAATCGAGTTGCTAATTCATGAAATTCAACATTCTGAAATCAAGAGGGACTTACAACAATGGATTGCTTCTCCGACGAAAGATTTATTGGCTGGTACCTTGATCATTTCTCGTTATCAGTACCCAAACCTCATCGAAGATGAGATCCATCGAAAAATCCAAGCAATTCGTAAAGATATTTGGCTGGAACTAAGCGACGATCAAACGGCTTACGAAAAAGTACGCATCTTCAACAAGGTATTTTACGGAAAACATGGATTCGCAGGGAACTCAAAAGATTATCACTCTCCATTAAATTCATGTATAAACACTGTTGTACAAACAAAGAAGGGAAACCCATTGAGTCTGTGCGTCCTCTACTCGATCATTGCGCGATCTCTGGACATGCCAATTTACGGTGTTAATCTTCCCAATCACTTCGTGTTAACCTATTTGGATGAAGACAAGATGATTTCCTTCATCGATCCTGAGAATAAATTTGGTAACTTATTCTACATCAATGCCTTTTCTAAAGGAGGAATTTTTGATGCAGAAGAAATTCGAGCATTCTTAAAAGGATTAAACAAAGCTGAACTCCGCGAATATTTTGAACCCTGTTCAAACTCGGCCATTATAAAACGCATGTTAACAAATCTGATTGGTTCGTTTCAACAGGTAGGAAATCTCGAAAAAGTAAACGAGCTCATGGAGCTTCGCGATTTATTTGATCTGGATATCTAAATCAAATTTCTGTAATTCATTAAATAGCTCATTGGTCAAATCAACTTTCAAGGACTTTGAAGGTAAATGCACTTCAACGTTATCTAGTGGATCATACACCGTGAATCGAACAGGAATCGTTCCCAAATTCTGCTCAAAAATCTTCGATAAATCTGAAATCATGATTTGATCCAAGGATTTCATCGAGACTTTCAAATTCAAACTATTTGCTTTCGCGTCTTTTAGGTTCGAAAGCAAATCGATCGAATGGATGGAGAACTCCAACTCCGCACGACGCGGTGGAACTTCAATTCGACCTTTGATAGAAACAAATGTCCCAGGATTCAAGAAGTGCTTGTATTTCAAGTAATTCTCTCTCCACAGGAAAATCTTGTATGAATCGTTGTAATCTTCTAATGTTATCGTTCCAAAAGGATCTCCTTTTCGTGTAAATCGATGTTCAGCGTCCGAAATAATCGCAGCAATCAACACCTCTTTATTTGCATTTGCTTCTAAATCATTCAACATCGTAACGTTTCCTGAGCAAAATGCTTCAATCTCCATTTTGTAATCATCAAGAGGATGCCCCGAAATAAAAATCCCAATGACTTCTTTCTCTTTATTGAGCGCAAAAATGTTTCCCCACTCTTCCGACTCAGGAATGACTGGCTCTGGTAACTTCTCACCAGATTCTGCTCCAAACATGTTCGTTTGAGAAGAGTTTTCACTGTCTTGGAAACCAGAACCAAAGCGAACCAAATTCTCTAAGAACGTTCGACCGTTATTGTCTTCCTTGAAATACTGAGCACGGTGTACGCTTGGGAAAGAATCAAATCCTCCGCCATAGACAAGACTTTCAAACGCCTTCTTTGTACAAATACGCAAATTGATTCTTTTTGCAAGATCAAATACCGATAGAAATGGTCCTTTTTCAGCTCGTTCCTCAATAATTGCATTCACAGGAGCTGATCCCAATCCTTTTATCGCACCTAATCCAAAGCGAATTGCACCCGCTTTATTTACTGTAAAGTGATAATTCGATTCATTGACATCAGGTCCAAGAACAGGAACGCCCATTCTTCTACATTCCTCCATAAAGAACGACACTTGCTTGATATCATTCATGTTGTTACTCAACACGGAAGCCATGTATTCAGCTGGGTAATTTGCTTTCAGGTAGGCTGTTTGGTATGCGATCCACGCGTAACAAGTCGAGTGAGACTTGTTAAAGGCGTATGATGCAAATGCCTCCCAATCCTTCCAGATTTTCTCCAATGGTGCAGCCTTGTGTCCGAGCTCTCCACCTCGTTGAATAAACGCAGGCTTCATTTTATCAAGCACGTGTTTCTGCTTTTTACCCATTGCCTTTCTCAAGGTATCGGCTTCACCTTTCGTAAATCCAGCCAACTTCTGAGAAAGAAGCATTACTTGCTCTTGGTAAACCGTAATTCCGTACGTTTCACCCAAATATTCCTCACATGCATCTAAATCATAAACAATCTCCTCGTCTCCATGTTTTCTTCGAATAAATGAAGGAATATATTCCAAAGGCCCTGGTCGATACAAGGCGTTCATAGCGATAAGATCGGCAAAAACAGTCGGCTTGAGCTCACGCATGTATTTCTGCATTCCGGCAGATTCATACTGGAAAATCCCTACAGTTTCTCCCTTCTGGAATAATTCATATGTTATCTCATCATCAATTGGAAACGCTTCAGGATCAAGCTCAATACCATGACGCTCTCGAACATTGTTGACAGCATGCTTGATCAATGTCAAGGTTTTCAATCCCAAGAAATCCATTTTCAGGAGTCCCGCCTCTTCCGCAACAGAGTTATCATATTGCGTACAATACATCTCTGAATCCTTCGCCAAAGCAACAGGCACATAATTGGTGATATCATCCGGTGTGATAATTACTCCACAGGCATGAATTCCTGTATTTCGGACAGAACCCTCTAGTTCGCGTGCTTTATTTAGCACTTGCGCTGTCAGATCATTTCCCTTTGCAATGCTTTTCAATTCATTGGCTCGGTTAATGTCTTCTATATTATTTTTTAATTTATCCCGTAAATCGCTATCCGAAAGCCCGAACAGCTTTTTTAGAGAAATATCTGGAATCAATTTTGCCAATCGATCTGCATCACCTAATGGTAAATCCATCACACGAGACGTATCTCGAATAGACGATTTCGCAGCCATTGTACCGTAGGTAATAATTTGTGCCACTTGACTTGAACCGTATTTATCAATCACCCATTGAATTACACTTGCACGACCTTCATCATCAAAGTCAATATCAATATCGGGCATGGAAACACGATCAGGATTCAGGAAACGCTCAAACAGCAAATCATATTTAATCGGGTCAAGGTTGGTGATCCATAGACAATAAGCAACAGCAGATCCTGCCGCAGACCCACGACCGGGACCAACGGAAACACCCATTTCTCGTGCTGCACGTATGAAATCTTCTACAATAAGAAAATATCCAGGATACCCTGTATTCTCAATTACGCTTAATTCAAAATCAAGGCGTTCATCAATTTCGGGAGTGATCTCAGGGTATCGTTTCCTAGCACCTTCATATGTAATATGTCGTAGGTATTTATTCTCTCCACGTTTCCCTCCATCTTCTTTATCTTCAGCGAACAGAAATTCCTCAGGAATATCAAATGCTGGAAGAAGTACCTCACGCGCTAGTGGATAATGTTCACATTGATCAATAATGCCATCAATTGACTCAATTGCTTCAGGGATATCAATGAACAACTCTTTCATTTCTTCCTGAGACTTGAAATAGTATTGTTCATTGTCTAGACCAAATCGGAAACCACGTCCACGACCCTTTGGTGTAGAAACAAGTTCATTGTCTTTCACGCACAAGAGAACATCATGTGCTGAAGAATCGTTTTGATCAATGTAGAATGTGTTATTGGTTGCAACTAATTTGATCTCGTGCTTTTGAGAAAAGCGAATCAAGGTTTCATTTACCCGATCCTCGTTATCTTGTCCGTGACGAATAAGTTCGATGTATAAATCATCACCAAACTGTTCCTTCCACCAGACCAATGCTTCTTCAGCCTGCTTTTCACCAATATTTAAGATCTTACTTGAAATTTCTCCGTAAAGATTTCCAGTCAAGACAATTATATCTTCTTTGTATTTTTCAATCGCGGCCTTGTCAACTCTAGGAACGTAATACATTCCTTCGGTATAAGCCATTGACGCCAACTTAATCAAGTTGTGATAACCTTTTTTATTCTTCGCTAACAATACGACCTGATAGCCGTTGTCTTTCTGTGTTTTATCTCTTAAATCACGACACACGTTGAATTCACAACCAATTATTGGTATTAGCTCTTGCTCCTCGAAGGCTTCACCGTTTTCCTCTGCTTCCTTTTTTCGAGATCGAACGCCTACATTGTGGCTGTTAACAGCTTTTTCGAAGTGAAAAGCTGCCATCATGTTTCCTGTATCGGTCAAAGCAACAGCTCGCATTCCAAACTCAACCGCTCGAGAGATTAATTTATTGATCTGTGTTGTAGACTGAAGGATTGTGAATTGTGAATGATTGTGTAAATGTGCAAAAGAACAAGCATCCAATCTCTTTTGGGCCTCACTCTTATCAATGCTTGGAATAATACTCTCTTCAACAGGAAGTTCTGCTCGAATTCGGGCACTTTCTTGCTTGAGGTTTAAATGCTCAATACCTACAGAACCAATCGGTGTTGGATTGAATGCCTGGAAATCGGCAATGTAGCGTTCCTCCTGTTGTAATTGCTCAGGAAGAAATGTCCCACGACGCATCAACTCAAAGAAACAACGTGTTGTCGCCTCAACATCGGCAGTCGCATTGTGCGCTTCACCAAATGATTGTTGGAAAAGATAATCGTGTAATTCCGTTAATGTCGGAAGTTTGAATCTACCACCACGTCCACCAGGAATTTGACATAATTTTGCCGTCACCTCTGTACACGTATCCAAAATTGGAGCATCATTCATGGCTGTTTGAATTCCCAATCGATGGAACTCACAACCCCAAACATTTAAATCGAACTTGATATTTTGACCAACAACAAATGTTGCTTTTGTCAATGCTTCATTGAATTCATTCAAGACCTCTTCAAGCCCGATACCTTGTTCAATGGCTAGTTCAGTTGAAATACCGTGAATTTGCTCCGCATCATAAGGAATATCGAAACCTTCAGGTCGAATCAGGAAATCCTTGTGCTCAACAAGTCGCCCCATGTCATCATGAAGCTGCCAAGCAATTTGAATGACGCGCGGCCAGTTGTCCGTATCCGTCATTGGAGCATTCCAATTCCTTGGTAAACCAGTTGTTTCAGTATCAAATATAATGTACATATCGCGTCGAATTCAAGAGATTAAAAGTACCGAAATTAACGAGTTGATTAGCGTTCAACTCAAAGGAAATATCAACAAGTAATTAACGGACTTGAACAAAAAAATGCACTCATCCGATTACTATCGGGTGAGTGCATTTTTCTTAAAATTTGATTCAATTATTTAACTGGAGCACCTGAAGTACTCACTGGAGCACCCGATACTGGTTTCGGAAGCACGTTTCCCATGATCCGTACAACTTTGACAGGTGTATTGATCGCATTCGAGTTTACTGTTACACTTTTATTGATCGCACCAGCCTTCTGCGTGTTGTATTTCACTTTAAGCACACCTGTTTCACCTGGTGCAATTGGTGCTTTTGGCCATTCTGGAACAGTACAACTGCACGATCCTTTTACAGCTCCAAGCACTAGGGGTTCGTTACCTGTGTTTTCGAAAATAAACGTACAGTAGCCATCACCACCATATTTTACTTCGCCATAGTCATACGTATCTTCCAAGAACGTGATTTTTGCTCCTGATTGAATTGGCTCGTTTTGAGCAAAAGAATTAAATGACATTGCCACCATCACAAGGGCAGCAATTGTAGAAGAAATTAACTTTTTCATAAGATATATTTTAATTGTTTAGACCAATCTACATCTGATAAACTCAAGAAAAAAACCTATTAACAGACCATTAACAGGCTTAACAAAGCGTTAACTATGTTGTAACAAAAAATTAAGGAAATTCAAATTATTGACTTCAGTTTTGGGCTAAACGAAAAAATCCACGTCAACTAAGTCAACGTGGATTCTAATTCGGTCAATGACCTAAATTCTATGTTAGAAATTATGCATTCTTAGCTTCTTCTTTAGCTAATTTAGCTTCAGCTTTCAATGCTTTTTTCTCTTCCTTCATTGCAATTTTTGCTTCCTTCTTTTTTGCTTTCGCTTCTTTTTTCAAGCGTTTCTTTTCAGCTTTAAGTTCAGCTTTCGTCATTGGAACAACTATAGCTGGTACTTCTGGTGCAGGAGGCACTTCTTCTACCACCTCAACTAATACAGGAACCTCCTCTACAACTTCAGCAGCCAATACGGACCCTTTAATGCGGATTACCTTAACTGGTGTATTAACGGCGTTCGAAGTAATCGTAACGCTTTTGCTAAAAGCACCAAATCGTTTAGTATCGTACGTAACTTCGATCTTCGCAGATGCTCCTGGCGCGATTGGTGTTTTCGGCCATGAAGGCACTGTACACCCACAAGAACCTTTTGCGTTTGTGATCAACAAGTCATCAGACCCAGTATTCGTAAACTCAAACGCGTAGGTTCCATTTCCTTTGTGAGGAATAGTTCCATAGTCGTGAAGGTCTTTTTCAAATTCGATAGCAGCTCCTAGAGAAATTTCTTGTGCCATTGCTGTCGACGTCATTCCTGCGAAGACTAGCACTAAAAGTGATAATATTGATTTTTTCATTTTTCGTTTTTTTCGTTTTTATCAGGACTACCGTCTTGATGCTCGCGATAACTTTCGAGATGCATCGACTTGTTCTAATTTGTAGTTTAAGGATACAAAGATGATTCCAATTTTTATTATTTCATCGAAAAATTGGAAAACATTCAAAAAAAATCTAAAATTTAGACCTTAGATAATCTCTGAAAGAATCATTGTGCAAATGTATTTAGCAGATTCTACTAAGCTGTAGCACTCATGCGTTTGATCGTCAAAAATAGTTGGAACTAGCTTGAAATTCTCAAACCACGATTGAGTGGGCCCATTCGCTTCTAGTTCCCCATAATACAGGCTTATTTTTGAAAATGGCTTGGTAATTTCATTCCGCAAACGAGTCGCAGAAACCAAATGTAGCGACGTTATTTTATTGTTTTCAGTTGCAAATTTCCACGCGATCGTTCCGCCAATGCTAAAACCTAGAATGATTGATGCCTTTGGTTCATGTGTAAGTAAATTTTGAACCGCTCGCTCTGTTCCTCCATTGATAAATTCAGAATGAACTTGCTTTTGATCAAGCGAAGTGATCCCAGCTAACACTCGGCTATCGTATTCAATTACCTCGAAGTATGGGGTGAGTTTTTTTCGATATTCTTCCATCCAATTGCCCGTAGTATTCCCGTAGATATCAGAAATCAGGACAAGTCGAGGCTTACTCATTGGGAACAACTTTCACTTTAAATCGAATGCTGTGCGTTTTCTTTTTGGTATTCGCAATTAGAATGATTGTACGATCTTGGAAGTAGTACTTATCTTTTGTATCGAATGATACTTGAAGCGCAAAAGATTCTCCGGGCGCGATTGGATCTTCAGGGAGAACTGCTTTCGTACAGGTACAAGAAACTTTGTAATCAGAAATGATTAAGGGTATATCTCCAGTGTTCGTGATCATGTAATTATGTATTAAAACAACTCCTTGTTTCGTTGAAGGAAACTTATGTAGAGATTTGTCTATACTAAATTCCGCCTCCTGACAAAAGCCAAGGGCGGAATTCAATGCTATAATTATGATCGCGAAAAATAGCCTCATTTAGTTATTTGTAGGGCCTGCATTTTGAACAGGTGCTCCTGATACTGCTTTAGGAAGAACGTTTCCTTTAATGCGAATTACTTTAGTTGGTGTGTTCGTTGCGTTAGAAGTGATTGTTACACTCTTGTTTATCGCTCCTGGTCGTTTCGTATCATATTTCACAGTAATCTTCGAAGTTTCTCCTGGTGCTATTGGGTCTTTAGGCCAAGAAGGAACAGTACATCCACAAGATCCTTTTGCGTTTGAAATAATTAAAGGCTCAGTTCCTGTGTTTGTAAATTCAAATACACATTGACCGTTTCCTCCATGTTTTACTTCACCGTAATCGTGCGTTTCTTTGTCGAATTCAATTTTTGCTCCTTCAGCAACTTGCTGAGCAACTTCTTGAGCAATGACAGCTGACATTGATCCTGCTACGAAAATCATCATCAAAGAGAATAGTACTTTTTTCATTTTAATTGGTGTTTTATAGTTAATAATCGAAACCGTAGTTTCGATGTTTGATGCTATGCATCGTATTCTTTAAAGCAAATATAGTGCAAGTTTTCAAAATAGGCACCTTTTTAACACATCGTTAACAGCGCTTTTAAACGGACTAATTTTGTTGTTTAATCAGCTCTTCAAAGGTTAAATCAATTGTTTCTAATCTTGATTTCGCTTGTTCAATTATTTCAGGATCCAATTTAGGGTATTCCTTAATTAGTTTCTCTAAATAGAAACGCACCTTGTCTTTGTCCCGTGGTTCCACCTCCATGTCATAATAAACTGCATTGCTCTGCAAAGCGAGCCAACGTTCATCGTATTCTGGGTATTTCTCAATCAGTGAATCAGCATATTTTACGGACAATTCTGAAACTCCCATCGCCGAGTACATCATGTACACTTTCCGAAGTGAAAGAGCAGCATCTTTGTCTTTTGGATAAGCTTCATACATCAGCTTCAATTTTTCAAGGTATGCTTGCTGAACAAGATTCGTTACTGTCTTGTTAATATTCGTGTTTTGAGAAATTTTCATTAAAGAATCCTCCAATTGCTTGATCCCAACTCTTAAAACATCCGCTTCAGGAACTTCTGTTGAATAGAATCCCTTATCTGCATTTTCACCTTTTTTATCTTCTCCTCCACAACTCACCAACAAGGCAGAAATTGCAATTATTCCAAATAAGCACTTTATCATAAGTAATGGTTTTAAGATCGTTGTTTTTTGCGAAGCGGGAATTTCATTCTGTAATCCACTTTAATTTCACCTTTTGAAATATTTGCGAGTCGTTTTGTGATCAAGCGCTTTTTAAGCGGCGAAATTCGATCTGTAAACAAAACACCTTCTACATGATCATATTCATGTTGAATAATTCGAGCGGCAAATCCGTCGTACGTTTCTTCCTGTAATTCCCAGTTTTGATCGTAGTAGGTAATTAGAATCCGTTCTTTTCTGTAAACTTCCTCACGGATTTCAGGAATTGAGAGACAACCTTCCTTGAATGCCCATTCCTCTCCTGTTTCTTCTTCAATAATTGGATTGATAAACACCTTCTTGAAACCGAGTAATCCATCTGCTCTAGGATCTGGCTCTTCTTCTGCATCTTCTGCGAATGGTGACCCATCAACAATGAACAAACGAATTGATTTTCCAATTTGCGGCGCCGCTAATCCAACACCTGAAGCTTCATACATGGTTTCAAACATGTTGTCGATCAGATCATTCAAACCTTCATAATTGCGGTCGATTTCAGCTGCTTCCTTTTTAAGAATTGGGTCTCCGTATGCTACAATTGGTAATATCATTCTGTCGTTATTGTTACACAAAATTAGTGCTTTCCATTCAAATTCCTATCACTCTAGGTGATTTCGGTCTTGATTTATACAACTCTTATTGTCCGAGATAGGACTGTAGAATTATCGTCGCACTCACCTTATCAACTAATCCTTTCTGTTGTTTCTGCTTTTTTGTGGCTCCAGCAACATGCATAGAGGCAGATGCCATCTTGGAAGTGAAACGTTCGTCGAGGAAAATTACTTCCAAACCGACAAACTGCTTTTCCAATGCAACTTTTAGTAAGCGGACATTTTCAGAAACATGACTATCTTCATTGTTCAATCGTTTTGGCATCCCTAGAACAATCGTTGTAAATCGCTCTTTTTTCTCCAAATCGACTAAGAAAGTCATCAAGTTTTTCGATTCAACGGTATCCAACCCGAACGCGAAGATTCTACTATCGTCTGACAATGCAATTCCTGTGCGCTTCAAACCGAAATCAATACTAACTGCTTTTCCCATTGTTGCAAAGATCGTTGAAAGAATTTGATTTAAACCTGAGTTTAACTGAAAAATTTAAGGTCAGGTCATCCCATAATATTCAGGTTTGAGACAAAACGACAAAGGATTATCGGGTTAATTCTAGTCGTTTTACAGACAAATATGTGAGTTTTTGCGTGACAAAAAATAAATTCAGGTTTTAAGAAACGCGAAGCCAACTTGGATGATTATTTTTGCTGTAGAAAATAAAAACGCATGAGAACGATAATAGAAGCAGCTTGGGAAAATCGAGACTTGTTAAGTCAACCAGAAACGATTGATGCAATCAATCAAGTAATTGAATCGCTTGACAAAGGTCATTTGAGAGTTGCAGAACCGCTGGAAAACGGAGAATGGCAAGTAAATGAATGGGTAAAGAAAGCCGTTGTGATGTATTTCCCAATCCGAAAGATGGAAACAATTGAGGTTGGACCTTTCGAGTTTCACGATAAAATGGCCCTGAAAACGAACTACAAAGAACTCGGTGTTCGTGTGGTTCCTCATGCTGTAGCTCGATATGGTGCTTTCATAGCTCGAGGAGTGATTATGATGCCTTCTTACATTAATATAGGTGCATATGTTGATTCTGGAACGATGGTCGATACGTGGGCAACTGTTGGATCTTGCGCTCAAATCGGGAAAAATGTTCACTTAAGCGGTGGAGTTGGAATCGGTGGAGTTCTTGAACCATTACAAGCTGCACCAGTAATTATTGAAGATGGAGCATTCATTGGTTCACGTTGTATTGTTGTTGAAGGAGTTCGAGTTTGTAAAGAAGCAGTTCTTGGAGCGAACGTCGTGTTAACAAAATCGACAAAAATTATTGACGTGACTGGTTCTGAACCAAAAGAGATTCGAGGATATGTACCAGAGCGAAGTGTTGTGATTCCAGGTTCTTATACAAAACAATTTCCTGCGGGAGAATTTCAAGTGCCTTGTGCATTAATTATCGGTCAACGAAAAGCTTCTACAGATTTAAAAACTTCACTAAACGAAGCGCTTAGAGAGCACAATGTGGCAGTTTAAACTCAACACACCCTGTTAAAGATGTTCGATAAACGGTACTGTTTCATCGTTGAATTAACATTTTTTTACATCTTTGGCATAGGCTTTGTTAAGGCTCAACCAAACAATTTATTGACTAATCTTAATATATTATGAAGAAGATTTTACTTTTTATGGGTGTAATAGCATTGGGCTCTACAGCTATGGCTCAATCGCAAGTCGGACAAGGAAACGTTATTATCGATCCGTATATCGGTATTCCAAACTGGGCAAACAGTATATTGTACAGTCAAGTTGATCTTGATGATGCAACTGGAGTTACTGATTACAAAGTAAACGGTGGGCAAGTTAGCTACGGTGGACGTGTTGAATACATGATTGCTGATGATTTTGGTGTTGGTGTTGACGTAAACTACGAAGTTTCTGGATTCAACTACAATCAGGTTCGTTCAGTTTACGATGAAACAACTATGGAATACGTAGACACGAAATATAACTACGATTACAAATCAAAAAAATTGCGTGCAATGTTTCGTTTGAACTATCACTTCGTTCAAAACGAACGCATGGATGCATATACTGGTTTCGCAGGTGGATACAAAAGTGTTAATCGCGCTTCTGTGTCAAACGATCCTACTTACGACGATTCAGAATTGACAGGTGCATTGATTCCAGTTACATTCAGATTAGCGGTAGGAGCACGTATTTACTTCACAGAAAACATTGGAGTTAATGTTGAGCTCGGTGCATTTGGTGGAGCATTGCTTCAATTCGGAGTTTCAATTAAGCTTCCTACGTACTAGAAGATAAAGTATTAATTTAAAAAACCGTCACGATAGCTATCGTGACGGTTTTTTTATGTCTTCTAATTAATTGCGCTTCTTGAGCGTAGCGCGTTAGCGATTTCAGTGGCAGCTCCCCTGACGATGAAATGTCTTGGGACTAGAACGAAAAGCGCGACCTCCAGATAGCTATCGGGAGGAACGCCCAAAGAACAGTTACTGGACTATCAACCGTTCAATTGAACTTCCATTCTTTACGAAGTAAATTCCACTCGTTAGATGATTTAAATTCAATTTTGTACTCGTTGACTCTACCGTTGCTTGATGAACAATTTTCATACTTGCATCGTAAATCATCACCTCTGATCCAATTGCCCCTTCCTGCGTATTAAGTGTGATTACTCCTGATGTTGGGTTCGGATACATGTGAAGTTGCGCTAATTCTGGATCAACAATACCAACAGTTGGATCTGAGATCTTACTCACTCCAGTGCTTGTCGCAACCCAAACGTCGTCATTTCCATCAATTGCCAATGCACGAACAACAGGCCCAACCAAACCGTCAGCGACTTTGTATTCGTTCCATGTGTTTCCGTTGTATGCACAAACTCCACCTTCTGTTACTAAATAATCTATATAGATTCCAGCCCACATGATTCCTTGAGAATCCATTTCGATATCTTCAACTGGGTTGAGCGTATCTGGTGCAGGAAGTGAAAACATCGTTGTGTGGTTCATTGAAAATGTGTTACTCGCATTCAAAACTGTGATTCCTTCAGAAGTACCGATCCATTTGTTATCCGACCCATCAAAAACAATCGCTCTAATACGGTTATCAATCAACCCGTCTGTATCATTTATCGTCGTGAAATTTGAGCCATCGTAAACTGACACTCCACTGAGTCCAGTTCCCATCCAAACATCTCCACTAGAATGAACATCGATTTCGTTTACACCTCCAAATGGAAGTCCATCTGCTGTTCCAAAATTGGTAAAACCTGCTCCATCGTATACTGATGCACCGCTGTTTGTACCAAACCAAATTTGTCCAGCAGCATCTTCATTGATACATTTAATTTGGTTATTTCCTAAACCATCCGTTGTTGTAAAACTTGTCCAAGTAGTAGCACTATAAACACTTGCTCCGAAATCAGTCCCAATCCATACGTCTCCTGAAGAAGCGACAAATATTGCTTGAATGGTATTATCTATCAGACCAGGATCAGTAGATGTCGTATGACTTACCCAAGTGGCTCCGTCAAAAACCGACACTCCGTTCTGTGTTCCAAACCAAACAGCATCGTTAGCGTCAACATCCACACAATTCACATTGTCTGCAAGAAGTCCATCTGCTGTTGTATAATTCGTAATTGTCTGTGCGTTCACAATTCCCCCAAAGAGAAGTGCGACTGCCGTAATAAGTTGAATTTTCATCTGTTAATTGTTTGAAATAATTAATTTTTTCGTGATTTCTTGATCGTCGAATGCTGCATGAACATGATACACTCCGCCAGCAAACTGGCTAACATCAATTGTAACCAAGCTCTCTCCATTTGTTAATATGGGCGCATGAACAGTTCTTCCATCCATACTGAATATTCGAATTTCGACTGATTCAATACCGTTTAATTTAATGTTGACAAGGTCTTCCGCAGGATTCGGATAAATAAAGATCTCTTCTGAAACAACAGCTTCATTTGAAATGACATTCTTGTCATTAAACGTTGGATACAATTCTTGAAAATCACCTGTCCCATTTGGATAGCGACCATAGCTCACCACAGAGTATTGTTCGCCAAATTCTACAGAATCAATCAGCATTCCATTCCCATAAGAAAGCCAAAGTGAATCTCCTTCACGATCCAATTTGAAATTCGCATGATAACCAGCTTGTGTAGTATCCTCGTCTGCCCAAATGACCAAGTATTTCCCTGGGTCAATCACAACATCCGGCATCTCCCATTTGGTAGGATTTGTAGCATCATCAGAAAGGTACATTCCCCCTGTGGAAATCTTGTAATTCGTCGTATTGAAGAGTTCAATCCAGTCGTCGAATTGTTCATTTTGATCGGCATGCGTGAATTCATTTTTCGCCATGACTTCGTTGATCACCAAATCTTGAAATCCGATTGGCGAAGTCAACTCATGGAATTCGTAGGCTGCTCGTTCAGGGGAAAAGCGTCCAGCAGAATCGTTTTCAGCGTAAATGTAATATTGAACCACATTCGCGATGTCCAAGATTTCAGCGCCATAAATATTGTCTCCTGCTACTCCATCAGAATGAGAACCATCATCAAACATCATCACAGATTGAAAGCTCTCACTTTCCGAAAAACGATACGCCAAAAGAACAGTAAGGCTCCCATCAATTACCTCTGCATTGATCCAAATATCATCTCCTGCAGTTGTTGAAGCAGGAACTGTAGCCAAATTTGAAATAGTTGGTGCTCCTGTAAAACCAGGTTGCCCCATCAAATAGATCGATCGTGCATCCATGAGTTCTGTAATCCCTGGATAATCGACTAAATCAGAAACAGTTGATGTGAGATTTGCGCTAAAATCAGCATTGGTATAGAACTTATTGGTATCCGCCAAAACATGATTCTGGATGACGGCCTGCATTGCCTGACCACGTGTGAAGTAATCACTATTCGCGAAATTCTCCTCAATAATCGTTCGTATATGAGCGAGATACATCCGCTGTTGAGTTGCGTCATTCAATAGATTCCGAATAAGTGGCCGTGCCTGAACCGAAACACTATTGATGTGCTGTAAAGGATCAATCGTCATCGCTTCGTTGATGGTAAACCCGTCCCAGTTATCTGATGCATCCGTCAAGCGATAACTTGCAAACGACATGTTCATGTCCCATAAAATCGGATTGAATTTCCCTGCGATGTCCTTCACGATGTAGTAATTCTGAGCGTAGCCAATGTAGCTGTCAAAGTTGATCACTGAATAATTGAATGCATGCATCCAAAGTGCTCGATCGATGTTCAGCTGATCCGAAATTGAAGTTGGACTTAAATTTAGAGTGTCGATAAAGTCCAACAACTCAAACCAACCGTTTTCATCGTCAGACTTCAAAGTATACAAGGGAAAATAATCCGCAACTGCTGTTCCTGGTGAATCACTTAAGTTGGAATTTGCTCCATTCAGGTCCAAGCTTTCTGGGTTACATTTAAAAAAAGTCGTGTTCCTACTTCCATAATGAGTATCCAAAAAATCTTTATTGACTGCTTCCACATTCGTGTACAACCCAATCAAGGTGTCATTCACGAATACATTCGCATAGTTCGAACGCGAAGCGGGCATGTATTTCCGTGCGATCTCATACGACAAGACCTCTCTCACGAAAGATGGATCCTGAATCACATTACTGAGCTTGATTTTATTAATCCCCTCATAATCCTGATCTGAATTTGTATAATCTAGCGAGATATTGAATGGGTTTTTGACACGCGAAGAACTATAAGAGCTGAATCCTTTGTATCGAATTCCTGCATCATAGAATAGTGTTCCATTCACGGAAACATCCCCAAGCAATCGCCCACGTTCACCAGCGATGTATAAATTATCCAACGCTTCATCCCAATTCGGTTCATCAAAATAAATTCGAATTTCTTGGACACTGTCAACAGCATAAAAATCCGACTGTGCAGTCAGATTTTTATGTCCACCCAAAACTAGGGCGATCAATACTATGAATTGAATGCTATTTTTCAAAGGCTCTATCGGATAGTTGTTAATTTTTTCGTGATGACTTTTTCGTTATTGAAATTCAATTTAACAAAATACACACCATCTGGGAAATCTGTCAAATCTAACTCTAAGGTGTTTTCTACTTCCTTGATCACTTTTCCGAACATGTCAACAACAGTCATTGTCAACTCATTTTGTCCCAATTCGAAGCCATCTACTTTAAAGATTCCAGTCGAAGGGTTTGGAAACAATTCTACTTGAGAAATCGTTTCTTCAGAAATTGAAAGAAGTCCACATGGATCATCTCCAAGAAGCGCAACAATTCCGGGATAATCACATTCGTAACGGAATGCCTTTGTAGGACTTGCGTTATATTGCCAAACTATATTTCCAGCTTGATCCACTTCATACATGTACTGTTGTGACACGTTCACGAACACATTCCCATTCGACATTGTTTTACTTGCCCCCTGCCCAGAATTAGTTGCTAGACATTCATGACGCCAATCGTACGATGAAGGTGCATAAGAACCACCGCTGTACGTATAGATAAATCCTGAAGCTGGAGTTGTAATCGCATCAATCACGGAAGAACTTCCTGTTCCTCCTGAATTGTTAAAGAACTGAAGCATTCCAGCATTTGGACGTCCATCATCTTCAATCCAACGTGGATCATGCACTGCTTCAGGAATTGTTTGAGCAGCTGTTGAACCATAATTTGCAGGATTTCCCCATCGGAATATGAAATCTCCACCTTTTCCAGAATCACCGCCAGCATGAGAAGCCGCTTCAGCAGTTGTTGTTGAATGATCAATAATAAATACTTCACTTGCGAAACGCGCTGTAAATGCCAACTGATCTAGTGCTTCGTTGTACCCCACGCCATTTGCATGGAACCAATCTCCACCTCCACCACCAGGACCACCGCCACTGCTACCAGAAACGGCATTGATGTCCATTAATTCTGGATGGTCTGCTACAATTCCAAAGTTATCTTTTGATGCATCTGCATCTTGAATCATGTGATCCCAAATATGCCATTCCCAAACGATGGTTGCAGTTGAACCGCTTTGCTCCAATTCAATAAAATGCGTTGGCCAAAGTTCAGAAGTAGCTCCAGATCGACCTGCCTGTGTTAATTCAGCAGTAGTTTTCACTTCCCAAGCGATCAGAATTACGTTTCCATTGGGAAGAATTTCTAAATCGTGGTGAGAACAATGATCCGAATTTGAGTAAGTATATTCCCAAACAACATTAGCATCTACGTCTAACTCTTGGACTTTACCTCCAATAGCAGCTCCATTCAATTGATTACTTGAATTAACCGTTCCACGAACGATGTTTCCATTTGGTTTCAATTTCACGGTGTAATTACACGATGCGGAGCATGACCATGTGTGGGCAATGTTTCCATCCTTGTCAATTAGATAGGTCGTGTTTTGGTTTTGAAGGTTGTAAAGTGCATACCCGTTGAACGACTGTGCATTTGAATTAGAAAGTAGTAGAATTGAACACAATTGAATTGCGATCACCTTAAGCATAAGTTTCATAGAGTTAACATTTTTATTTAAGTATTGACACTTCGTGCCGGCTTGTTGTAAGTCTTTAGTAGATGTTGTTTACAAAAACTTGCGCTATAATTAAAAAAAGTTTTCTCTTTGACAGAAGTAATTGCAAAAGGTTTAATCTCTATCAAAAAAAATGCTCGATCATCTGGAGATGAATCGAGCATTTAAAACCTCTATTAATTATTATCAGCTATGCTGAAGCGTTTTCTTTCTTTATCAAGTTCAATGCTGAACCTTCTTTGAACCACTCAATTTGAGCCTCATTATACGTATGATTCAACATGATCTTATCAGAAGATCCATCTGCGTGCTTCACATCAAGAGTCAATTGTTTTCCTGGAGCGAAATCTGCCAAATCAGAGAAATCAAACGTATCATCCTCTTTGATTTTATCAAAATCCGGTTCATTTACAAATGTCAACCCGAGCATTCCTTGTTTCTTCAAGTTCGTTTCATGAATTCTCGCGAATGATTTTACAATAACTGCAACAACACCTAAGTGACGTGGCTCCATTGCTGCATGCTCACGAGAAGAACCTTCTCCGTAATTGTGATCTCCAACAACAATAGAAGGAATCCCAGCTGCTTTATATGCTCTCGCCGTAGCAGGCACTTCACCTTTCGCATTTGTCAATTGATTGACAACTTCATTCGTTGCTCCACCAAAAGCATTTACAGCTCCGATCAAACAGTTGTTTGAGATATTATCAAGGTGACCACGGTAACGCAACCAAGGTCCGGCCATTGAAATATGATCTGTTGTACATTTACCTTCAGCCTTGATCAACAATTTTGCTCCTGTAATGTTTCCTCCGTCCCATGGTTCGAAAGGAGTTAACAATTGCAAACGTTCAGAACCTTCAGCAACAGAAATAGTTATACCTGAACCATCTTTTGCTGGCGCTTGGTAACCGTTATCTTTTACATCAAATCCTTTTGGAGGAAGCTCGAAACCTGTTGGTTCTGCTAATAATATCTCTTCACCATTTTCGTTCGTTAACGTATCAGTAACTGGATTGAAATCTAATTTACCTGCAAGCGCGATTGCAGCAACCATTTCTGGCGATGCTACGAAAGCGTGTGTATTTGGATTTCCATCTGCTCGCTTCGCGAAGTTTCTGTTAAATGAATGAACGATTGAATTTTTTTCTTGCTTCTCTGCTCCTTCACGATCCCATTGACCAATACAAGGTCCACATGCATTCGTAAAGATTCGTGTCGATTCAAGTTTGTTGAAAATATCAATCAAACCATCTCGATCTGCAGTGTAACGTACTTGCTCCGAACCAGGATTGATTCCCAATTTAGCTTTTGCCTTTACACCTTTACTAACGGCGTCATCTATAATCGAAGCAGCGCGCGATAAATCTTCGTACGATGAATTTGTACAAGAACCAATTAATGCCCACTCGATATCCGTTGGCCAATCGTTTGCTTTTGCTTTTTCTTTCATTTCAGAAACAGGCGTAGCCAAATCTGGCGTAAACGGTCCATTTATGTGTGGAGTTAATTCATCCAAGTTAATTTCAATCACTTGATCGAAGTAATCACCTGGGTTTGCATAAACTTCAGCATCACCTGTTAAGTGCTCTGCAATTTTATCAGCTTCATCAACCACATCTTGACGACCTGTAGCTGCTAAATATCTTCTCATTGAATCATCGTAACCGAATGTTGAAGTCGTTGCTCCAATTTCAGCTCCCATGTTACAGATTGTTCCTTTTCCAGTTGCTGACAAGTTAATTGCTCCTTCTCCGAAGTATTCTACAATTGCACCAGTTCCTCCTTTTGCAGAAACAATTCCTGCTACTTTCAAAATAACATCTTTCGGCGCTGTCCAACCATTTAATTTACCGGTCAAATGAACACCAATCAATTTTGGCATTTTTAACTCCCATGCCATTCCTGCCATTACGTCAACCGCATCAGCACCACCAACACCAATTGCAACCATTCCAAGTCCACCAGCGTTTACTGTATGTGAATCTGTTCCAATCATCATTCCTCCAGGGAATGCATAGTTCTCTAAAACTACTTGGTGAATAATTCCTGCTCCTGGTTTCCAGAATCCAATTCCGAATTTATCACAAACAGAACTCAAGAAGTTAAACACTTCATTGTTTTTGTTGATTCCTTCTTGCAAATCTTTATCTGCACCTACTCTTGCTTGAATCAAGTGATCAGCGTGAGCAGTTGAAGGTACAGCAACTTTAGTTTTTCCGGCTTGCATAAATTGAAGCAAAGCCATTTGTGCCGTAGCATCTTGCATTGCAACACGATCTGGAGCAAAGTCTACATACGACTTACCTCGTTCTTGCGCTGTTGTTGCAGCACCTTCCCATAAGTGGGTATATAAAATCTTCTCTGCTAATGTAAGTGGCTTACCTACTATTTTTCGTGCTGCTGCTACCCGTTCTGGATACTTAGCATACACTTTCTTGATCATGTCTAAATCAAATACCATGCGTACTGTTGTTTTAATGTCGTTTCTGAAAGTCACGCGAATTTACGAAAATGTCCAGACAAAGAAAAGCGAACATGACAATTTTTACGAAGTACTATACGCTTTAGCTAGCACAATTGTACATTACAAACGCTGTAAATGATATTCTTTCAATTGAAGGAGAGAATATTCAATCAGGAATGAAACACCTTATTTTCGATGTACTTGGAAGAAAAGTACAAACTGGAAGTCTTCACAAAGATTTAGCAATTGACGTATCTCAATTAGAAAGTGGAAGCTATCCCATCCGACTTGAGTCAATTCATTCCGAAGCAATCTTCTTTGTTAAAAAATAAGTTTAGTCTTATTGTATGACTCGAATAATTTCAACTTCGGACCATAATTAAGTAACGACTCCATCAACAATATAGGCTGGGTTGATTATTCATAATTCACTGAAAACACACTGAGAAAAGGAGTGATTTTCATCATCCTTTCTGTTATAGTGCATTCAAACTAAGATTGATATTATTTTTCAAATAAAATACTTACCTTTGCCGCCCCAACTATATAGAGTTGGGATACATTTATATTATATATTAAAACACTTTTTTATGAATTCTTACGAAACTGTTTTCATCTTGACTCCCGTTTTGTCTGATGAACAGACAAAGGAAGCAGTGCAGAAATTCGAGGGTGAAATCAAGTCATTAGGAGGCAAAGTAAAGCACTCTGAAAACTGGGGACTTCGAAAGTTGGCCTACCCTATCCAGAAAAAATCAACAGGATTTTATTTCATGTTGGAATTTGAAGGACCGAGCACTCTAATTGCTGATTTGGAAGTAACATTCCGAAGAGATGAGCGCGTTATGCGTTTCTTAACTGTCAAAATGGACAAAGACTCTATTTCATGGGCTGAAAGACGCCGAAAGAAAATGGGTGCTAAGAAATCCGTAGCAGCTGAATCTTAATTATTAATCATCCAAAAAATTAGACAATCATGGCTCAAAATGATGTTCGTTACTTAAATCCGATTAACATCGAGATTAAAAAGAACAAATACTGCCGTTTTAAGAAAAGCGGTATCAAATATGTTGATTACAAAGACGCTGATTTCTTATTGAAGTTGATCAACGAACAAGGTAAAATTTTACCACGTCGCATCACAGGAACTTCTGCGAAATACCAGAAGAAAGTGAACAAAGCAATCAAACGTGCACGTCACATTGCTGTTCTTCCTTATGTTGCTGACATGATGAAATAATCAATTGTTGAACACGAAATTTCAAAGAAAATGGAAGTAATTTTAAAGAAAAACGTAGATAACCTGGGATACTCGAATGAAGTAGTATCTGTAAAATCAGGATATGGTCGTAATTTCTTGATTCCTCAAGGATATGCTGTGCTAGCTACTGCTTCGGCAAAGAAAGCACACGAGGAGATCATGAAACAAAAATCACATAAAGACTCGAAAATCCTTGCTGAAGCTCAAGAGCTTGCAACGAAAATTGAAGGAACATCTGTAAAGATTGTTACGAAAGTTGGAGAAAAAGGGAAAATTTTCGGATCTGTGAATACTCTTCAATTATCTGAAGCTTTAAAAGCTCAAGGTGTTGAAGTCGATCGTAAATCATTGAAAATTAAGGATGAGCCAATCCGTGAGATTGGAACATTCGAAGCATCTGCAAACCTTCATAAAGACGTAAAGGCAACTTTCTCTTTCGAGGTTGTTGGAGAATAATTCTTCAAAACAATTTGAAAAATCCCTTTGCTTCGGCGAAGGGATTTTTTTTTGCAATATCCCCAAAGTACCGCCAATCACACTTCTTGCTCACCTTCGTGAGTAAATTTTTAACACTCTGTTTAATTTCACATCTTTGGAAACCAAATCTGTAGCTATTCTTCACAGTTGGCATTTTCATCTCCAAATATTAGTTTATTCCAAGTACTTTCAAACACAACTTAATCACGTGTCATACATTTGTTTTGCTCAAATGCAGGTTATTGCTCAATTTTTATTTCAGCAATTTCTTCGTTCATAACTCCCAAAACTAATTTGACTAATAACTCTTTTGATTTGCATTTGTGTGGCACACAAAACACAATTATGAAATCAAAAAAATTACTATTAACGGGATGCCTAGCAATAGCCGTTAGTTTTGGGATTGATGCGCAAATCATCAATTCAACACAACCAGAAACAAACATTGCACCTGCAATGAACAACACAGGACTCGCAATCGCACCGAACTTAGACGTTCAGGCTGCCGTTTTCGCAGATGGATCTGGATCCTACCGTATTTATTGGATCGATGGTTCTACCGGTGCTGTTGTAGATATAGATGGAAATAGCGGAAACGATCCAGATGTTGCATATTATTCAAATGCCGATGCTGTAGTAGTAGCTTATGAAAACGGTGGTGGCATCTACGTCGATGATTACTACTTGGCTGGCCTTGGTCCTGTCAACTACACCATGAATTCAACGACTGGTGTATCTGGTGGTACTCATCCTAATGTTGACATTAACAGCAAAGGTCGCGGAATATTGACTTGGGAACAAGGTGGAGATATTTATGTTTGTGCATTTAACATTGGCCCATTTACAGCTGGACCTGTAGTTGGAATCAATGGTGGTACACAACCTGATGTCGTTCTTTTGGACGATAACAAAACAGTGGCATTGACCTATATTCAAGGAGGTGACCTAGTAATTGAAACAATGGATTACAATGATATTGCTGCAGGTGGATACACTCCATTCGGATCATGGAATTACGGTGGAATGTTGGGATACGAACACCCTCGTATTGCAGGACAACGAAATTCCAATTTTAGTCCAAGCGACGATTTCACAGTTGTTGCACAAGATGATAATGGTACTCTTCCTGAGGTTCATGCCTTTTTTGCAAACGCAGGTGCAATTACTGTTGGTCCAATACTAGTGAATTCAGCTTTCATGAGTTGCTCTGGACTTGATCCACTTCCTGTAGTTGCCTACAATAGAGGTCGGGTTCAAATCGCTTGGACTCAAAAATACGGTGGCGGTTGCTCAGGTTTGTGGCAGTCAAGCCCGAATAATGAAGATGATGTTCTTATAAAAAGTTTTAGTCCATCAGGATTTACATCACCAACGCATGAGGAGGTAAATCAATTCCAAAGTAGTTTTACATCGTTTTCAAAAACCTCTTTAGCAACAGAATATGATGGTAATTACTTAATCAATAATTCGAACTGGCACGAAAGTGTTTTATTCAATAATCCAGGAGATTTATTCTGGAAAGCACGAAGCGCTGCTAACCCGTCTTATATTGAAGAACAGATGTTAATCTCAGAAGAAAGAGGAAACAATTTCTCACTTGTGACAAGTCCTGTTAATCAGACAATCGAGATACTTTCTGAATCAGATGATTTAGCGAATTTCCAAATGCTTGATAATGCTGGTCGCGTAGTTGAATTGAAAACTGTTTCAAACGATGGTAATTTATACAGCATCGACATCAGTCATTTATCTGGTGGAATGTACTTTTTAAATTGTTCCTCAATCACTGGACAAGAAGTACTTAGAATATTGCACGTAGTAAAATAAAACATCAACGAAGAATTGCTGTTAACCGTCTAGATTTCTGAAAAATGAAACCTAGGCGGTTTTTTATTGATGATATTTTGGCTTAACTTCCTCTTTTTTAACATTTAATGCCCCTACAACTTAAGAGAAAAACTAACTTCGTATTTCAATACAATTGATCATTATTTTCTCAGGTTATGACAAAAAAAATCCTCAAAAAAATMTTGAAGTGGACGGGTATCTCACTTATCCTCATCATCATCGCATTAATTCTGATCCCAATTTTCTTTAAAGATCAACTGAAGGAGATTGTTATTACTGAAGTAAACAAATCACTCAATGCAAAGTTGTCACTGGAAGATTTTGACCTGACTTTTATCAGTTCGTTTCCAAAAATGACAGTCGTACTTAATGGAGTGAAATTGCAAGGAGTTGAAGATTTCAAAGATGTTACACTCGTAGACATTAAAGAACTCCGAGCGCATGTTGGATTTTGGGATGTCGTTTCGGGTGATCAGATTTCCATCAAAAGTGTAGAGTTGATCGATCCAATTATAGATGTTCGTGTTCTCCAAGATGGAAAAGCAAACTACGATATTGTGAAGCCTGATTCTGTCAAAACAGTGGAAGAGATTGAAGAACCTTCTAGTTTTAAACTTTCTCTTCAAAACTATTCCGTCAAAAATGGACAAATCGCATACAGCGACGAAGCCTCTGATATGCATGCGACACTAAAGAATTTGAATCACTCCGGAAAAGGAGATTTAACGGCAGATGTAATTGATTTTGTTACCACTACATCGATTGATGAACTATCTGTTGACATGGAAGGCATTGATTACTTAAGCACAGTTAAAACGAATGCTGACATCAACCTTTTGATGGAATTCACGGACAAATCGTCCAAATTCACCTTAAAAGAGAACAAAATTGACCTTAATTCGATGAGTTTCTCCATAGACGGTTTCTACAACATGTTGGAAACGTATGACGACATGGACCTCAAATTGAATACGAAGGAAACAAGTTTCAAAGATTTACTCTCATTGATTCCTACATTCTATCACTCAGGTTATGAGAGCATGTTATCAAATGGGAATTTAAAAATTAACGGACTGGTGAAAGGTCAAATGGATGACAAACGCTTGCCAGGATGGGATTTTGGATTAATCGTAAAAAATGCTTCTGTGAACTATCCAGATCTTCCAGGGAAAATCAACAACATTCAAATCGATGCGGGATCAAAATTCGTGGGTGGAGAGAACCTCAATTTGATGACTGCAGATGTGAACTCGTTTCATGCAAACTTCGGAAAGAATAGCATGGATGGAAACCTCTCGCTCCGAAGTATGATGACTGATCCATTCATTCAATCTAGGATTTTGGCAAATATTGACCTCAGTACAATGAAAGACTATGTCCCAATGACTGAAGGCGAAAATTACGATGGTATTCTCGATGCAGATGTCGAAGTAAAAGGAAAAATGAGCGATCTCGACAAAGGCGACTACGAAGCGTTTACAGCGAAAGGAAACCTAACTCTTTCTGATATGCTCTATTCATCCAAGGATTTACCAGACGATGTCAACATTAAAAAAATGGGCTTTGATTTCTCTCCTGAACACATGTCATTGACAGAAATGGATGCGAAAATCGGAAAGTCCGACATTAGTGCAAATGGTAAAATCGAAAACTACTTTGGTTACTTACTGCGCGATGATAAACTGAAAGGTACATTTAACGTTTCAAGTAACTACTTGGATCTTGACGCACTCATGCCTGCAAGCGAAACACCTGTTTCAACTGAAAAAAGTGCTGCCCCTGCCCCAGCTAGTGACGAGTACATTCTTATTCCAAAGAACATTGATTTTGCACTCAATACTGATATCAAAAAAGCACGTTACAACGGAATCGACATCACAGATATTAAGGGCACTATTGGTTTAAACAATGAGATTGCCACCATAAAAGACCTTAGCTTGAACGCAATGGGTGGTACAATTGGTCTGGAAGGAAATTACAACACACAAAATCACAGCGAACCTATTGTCGATTTCGGGTACAAACTCAAGAACATTGACATTCAACAATTGGCAACAAATTTCGTTACCGTGGAGAAATTAGCGCCAATTACAAAATATGCTCGTGGATCGATTTCATCTAATTTTGATATGAAAACAGGAATTACTCCCGATTTCTCTCCAATTCTCACATCGATTTCATGTTTGGGTAACTTGACGTCAAAGAGCATCAAAATTGAAGGTTTCGATTTATTTGATAAGATCGCGGACAAAACGAAACTCAAGCAATTCAAAAATCAAACCTTGAAGAATTTCAATACGACCTTCGATATCAATGATGGAAAAGTAGAGTTGAAACCATTTGACCTGAAGGTAGGATCGATCAATTCGAAAGTTTCAGGATACACAGGACTTGACAAAAAAATGAACTACACGATGGCGTTGAATGTTCCAAAAGATCAAATTCCTGCTGAAATGATTAAGGCCGTAGAAGGTGCGATGTCAAAATTACAAGCTCTTAGTCCTAAGTTAAATGTTGGCTCCCTTCCAGATTTCATTCCTGTCAATGTGAACATAGCTGGGCTTTACAATAACCCAAAGATTACAACTGACTTCAAGGAGCAAATCTTGAAGGCTACAGGAGATTTCAAAGATGATTTGATCAATAGTGTGACCGAAACAATCAAAGACACGATCACAACACTCGTGACGGATAAAGTCGATGAAGTAAAAGAAGATTTGAACGCGAAGAAGAAAGAGATTATGGATAAGGCCCAGATCGAAGCGAATAGAGCCAAAGCAGCAGCAAAGAAAGCAGCAGATGCCGTTCGTGCAGAAGCGGACAAGCAAGCAGCTCAATTGATGACGGAGGCAGGAAATAATCCACTCAAGAAAAAAGCAGCTGAATTGACTGGTAAGAAACTAAAATCTGAAGCTGAGAAAAAGGCGGTAAAAATCGAGCAAGAAGGAAATAAGAAGGCGGATCAAATTATGGCCAAGGCACAGGAACAAGCTGATCGGGTTGGGAAGTAGGATCGATTGTCCGATTTTCTGATCGTCCGATTATCCGATGAAGTAGATGGGAGGTTGGAATGTTCGAAAGTTCGATTGTTGGATTGTTGGATTGTTGGATTGTTGGATTGTTGGATTGTCGGATCATCGGAGTATCGGATTGTTGGATTGTTGGATTGTTGGATTGTTGGATTGTTGGATAAAATTTATCTCGATAAAAGTCCAATGATCCAAGCGAAGCTCCAAAAATCTATTCTACTCTTCTGGGCACCTTAACGGTCTGCGTACTTTAGTTTGCTCTCAAAAAGAGACATTGCTAAGCTCCTGCTGCTAATGAATTATACGCATGAGCCAAGCACTGATTTTCTTTTCGCTTCGCAAAGCTATCGTGCTCCGCCCTGGTGTGAATGCTTGATAAAACAAACTGGTATGAGAATTATAATTTTGGTGTTATTTGCGGCAATCCTAGTACAGCTTAACGCTCAGGAAGAGACCAAAACCCCAACCTTTGATTTTATCGCATCATCGTCGCAAGGTGATCTGAATAAAGATGGAATACTTGACCTCGTGATCGTAACTCAAGACACAGTAAGTAATTTTGGACCTTATCGCTTGGAAATTTTCTTCACACAAGTAAATGGAGATAAAAAACTAATCCTGCAGTCTGATCAGGCGATTGATGTCGCCTACCCGGACGGAAAAGATGGTTGGCTCTATGGAAACGATTTCGAACAAGTCACAATTCACAATGGAGTTCTATGGATTGAAGTTGGATTTCTTCGGGGACACATGGAGCATAAATTTCGTTACCAAAACGATCATTTCGAGTTAATCGGATACAGCTGTGCGAATGTCTCTTCGGGGCACTTAACCACAATCGACTATAACTTATCTACGGGTCAGCGAATCGAAAAAAAGTGTCGCATTGATCAAGACCTGAAACTTGTTTCTGACGCTATCATCAAACTGAATCCACTACCATCTTTGGAGGACTTTACGCCTTACACAAACGAACATTATTAATCCGAGGTATAAATGAAAAAAGGAAGAACAGCAGTATTGATTTTACGCTATACCGTAATCGGAACAGTGCTCTCGATTTTGGTCTTCTTCTCAATCTCATTTTTGGACTTACTATACGACCTCGACACCTTTAGTCCCTACGCTCAGCGCAATGCTTTTCAATTTGATTTTGGCGTTCCCTTTACGTATTACGGCGAGCAATTCATTTACACTAACACACTTCCTGTAACTAGGTTCAACTTCTTAAACCTACTGATGGATTGTGTCATAACATGGTTACTGATTGCCCTGCCCTACATCATTTACAAAGTGAGAAAACGAATGCCAAAAGAGACAAGAAGCAAAGACCTCATCGATCAAAGTGAAATCGAACTCTAAATATATTCATCACCTTCCCTACTCTATTATCTTTGTCAAATGAAATTGATTCTATTCCTTCTTACAATTGTCCTTTTGGTCAATTCGTGTCAAGAAAGCCAGCCGAGTTCCATAGACCTTTCGAATAAGAAGAACTTAATATCAAAAATAAATGAGACTCCAACTGAAGTAAAGGTTGAGTTCGCTGAGAATTTTCATGTACGTGCAGTAAAAGGTGGGTATGAGCTCGAATTATTAGATCCAAATTCGCACGAAGTTGAATCCACTTACACGCTAACCTTTGATCATTCAAAAAAGGGCGACAAAGTGATTCACCTTCCAGTTGAGCACATTGCAGCACTCTCGCAAACGTCAGTTGGAATGCTCTCAAAGTTAAATGCCTTAGAAACGATCACAGGAATTTCAAAAATCGATTACGTTTATTCACCGGAAATAAAAAAGCGATTCAAAGCTGGCGAAATCAGTGAATTTGGTGATGAAACAAGCGCTCCCATTGAAAAAATCGTAAAATCGAATACAAAACTGATTATTTACAGTGGTTTTGGATCAGAATTCGATGGGAAAGGAAAATTAAAAAAACTCGGAATTCAAAGCATTCCCAATTACGAATGGCGCGAAACACATCCACTCGGTCGTGCTGAATGGATCAAGTTTTTAGGAATTCTCATTGACAAACCCACTGAAGCAAATGCCATTTTCGAAGAGATTAAATCAAATTATGAAGACTTACGTTGGAAAACACGTGATTTAGATGATTTTCCAAAAGTAATCAGTGGAAATTTCTACAGCGATCAATGGACAGCCCCAGCAGGAAACAGCTACATGGCAATCCTTTTCCAAGATGCAGGCGCAGAATACATGTACAAATCATCGAATGGAACGGGAAGTGTCTTTTTGCCAATCGAAAAGGTCGTATTCGAAAATCGAAAAACCGATTACTGGTTAAATCCAGGGGTTTCATCGAAGGCAATATTATCTGAAATGAATCCAAAAGCTCAATTTATTGGAGCATACGATCACGGGATTTATTGCTACTCGCATGAGATGAACAAGTTTTGGGAAATGAGTGCAATCGAACCTGATTTTCTTTTGGCAGATTTCATTCATATCTTTCATCCAGAATTTGAACCCAACAGTGAACTTCATTTTTACAAAGTATTGAGTAAGTGATAATTTCCCAGCGACATAAATGGATGATCTTCATCTTTCTGTTACTTCTACCAGTTGCAGGAATATTGCACTTTATGTCTGGGCACATAGAGCTTGGATTCAACGACCTCATCAATTCTTTGTTTCAATTTGACGAAAACAACACCAATCACCTGATTGCGCGCGAAGTTAGAATTCCACGAATGTTCACCGCGATTATTGCAGGAGCGGGACTTTCAGTAGCAGGACTGTTGATGCAAACTTTGTTCAATAACCCATTGGCTGGTCCATATGTTCTCGGGATAAATTCAGGAGCAAGCTTGTTCGTTGCGTTTAGCATCATGACCGGAATTCCTTTTCTGTCCTCGGATTTGGGAATTATTACAAATGCATTGATTGGTGCGCTCGTTTTTGGATTGATCATCTCCTTATTTTCAGAAATAGTTCGGTCTCAAATTTCCCTTTTACTGATCGGAATTATGCTTGGAAGTTTCACTGGAGCCATCGTTTCACTTCTCGAGGTTAGTAGTGATGCCTCGGAATTAAAAGTCTTCACATTGTGGTCCTTGGGTTCCCTTTCTCGTATTGATTTCAATCAAATTCCATTGATATCAGGTGTTTTCTTCCTTGGAATTGTGGGCGCATTATTTTTGATAAAACCGCTGAATTTATTGGTTCTCGGACAAGATCAAGCGAGATTACTCGGATTAAATTACAAGCGAACTCGGTTTTTCATTATTGCAATTACGGCTGTTCTGATTGGATTGATCACAGCATTTTGCGGTCCAATTGCATTCGTTGGCTTGGCGGTTCCAAATCTCGTCCGAATCCTTTTGAAGTCACAACATCATGGATTACTGATCGTTTCCTGCGCTTTCATTGGTGGAATTTTTGTCCTGCTGTGTGATGCCCTTATTCAATCTTTGGAAGATTACATGCTCATCCCAATCAATGTATTGACCTCCATCATTGGTGCTCCAATTGTTGTACTTCTCATTTTACGCAAATTAAGATGATAGAATTAAAGAATCTACATATCGGTTATTCGGAAAGCATTTTAGAATGTGAGAACATCAAACTAGAATGTGGTGAGGTCTATGTTTTGGTTGGAAAAAATGGAATCGGGAAATCAACCTTGCTGAAAACACTTTCGAAGCAAATTTCAGCCAAGTCTGGTCAAATATTACTCGAAGGCAAGGAAATACGCCAAGTTTCAACTAGCGAGCTCCCTAAATTACTGTCTTTTGTACCGATTCATTTCCCTCACATGGATTACGTGCGTGCGCGTGAATTCATTTCAGCAGGACGAGCTCCCTACACAAATGCAATGGGGAAAT
>NVXP01000095.1 GCA_002733985.1 Fluviicola sp.
TTCTTATGGATACTAACTATACCCCCAAAAGGATAAGTGTAAGGTCAATTACTAAAGAGTAAACGGCCTGCACAATCTAAACCCTCAAAGAACATTCCTCTCAATCAGTTGTTGATCTCTAGTAGATACTACGTTGCGAAAAAGAGACGGGCTTGATCTCTTATACAGAACCAAGGCGGTCGGAAGAGAGCATCCAATCATTCAATATCGAGCTATCTCTTTCTGTCCTTTCAGTCTTGAGAAACTACGCTTCTTCCGGTGGATCAGTTGTATTGATCTCTAGATGTTCTTCAGAAAGTATATTTCTTCCTCTCATGATTTCGGTTCTGTAAAACCTGCTCTCATCTTCATTACCAAATAGTAAACGACCTGCACAATCAGAACCTTCCTCTCGATTAGTTGCTGATCTCTTATATAGAACTAAGACTGTAGGAATAAATCATTCAATAAAWNAAGATGTCGAATAATCACCTTCCAAACAAAAAACCGCCCCACATAAGTGAGGCGGTCCTGAATAGTGGTCGGGAGTTTCTTAAAGCTTGATCACTTTTCCAATCGATTTCTCGTTGATATATATCATGTATGCACCAGCAGCTAGTTTTTCTGTGTTGATAGATACTTTTCCGTTGGACAAACAATCCAATTCAATTTTCTTTCTTCCTTGAAGATCATAAACCGTAATTGTTGTTTCTTCAACTAGCTCAGTTCCGAAGTCAATATCCAATACATCTTCGAATGGATTCGGTGAAACTTGAACATTAATTCCTTCTGAAATTTGCGTTACATCTAAGGTACTACAAGAAGTTGTTGTACCAACGATTGTACTTGTCGCAGAAGACCCATTGAAATAACTTGAAATTGACCCAAGATCGCTAGCATAAATATCATCGTCGATCGAAGTAAATTCAATATAATATACTGGAGCAGCTAAATTTATTCCTCCAGGGACACTTGAGTAAGAAGTAAACAATACCTGATCACCCAAGTCGTTATGCGCACCAATCATTTGACTATTCGCGCCACTTGCTGGAACGATGTTTTGCAACGTCAAACGAGATTCGTCGTAATCCATTGCGAAATCAAGCGCCATCAAGTTATCTGTACTTGTGTAATAAACAGGAATCGAGAATACACAGTTTTGATCAACAGTCACTTGTGACAAATCATAAAAGACTTGGTCAGGTACTTGTTTGAATATGACAGTTGGAGTGTTTCCATTCCAGCTACCGTTTGCATCTCCCAAAAGAATTCCGTTGTAGTTTTCATTTCCAACTAAGGTACAAAATGTACCGTTAGTATCAACAGCTACTTCTAAACAGAAAGGAACATCTGGAACATTGTATTTTGAATAACCAACTAAATCATTTGCTGGGTAAACATTACTTACAGTGTATTCAGGTGAATTCTCAACCGTCGTGCGATCGATAAAACGCCAATCCAAAGAATTCGCAGTTGGACTTGGAGTGTAATTCCAAGCTTGAGGATATTCACAAATATTTCCAATTGTTCTGTTTTGAATATGTGTGATATCATTTGCCGAAACAAAACCATCCATGTTCACATCCATCGCGATAATTTGGTAAGGATTTGGAACAAATGAACCATTCAATGTTGTCACAAGACTTGTCCAATATGCATCCATTCCATTAATCACTGGCATAACTCCTGTTGGAGACGGACACGGTGCTGATGAAGTTGAATTCCCTTGGATATCTCTTAATATCTCTAAGTTTGGTCCATTGTTGATGTCATAGGTGAACTTTCCATCCAAATCTGGAACACCAACATTCGGATTGATTACGGTACAGTTGTCATCTGTTCCACTAATGTTTGTTATGAGATAATCAGCTGGATTTGCTTGATCATAACGCAATGGGCGTAAATCATCATTCCAGAACAACAGTGTTCCATCCAAAATATCATCGTTCAATAGAACAAATGTTCCTGAATCGGCACAATTAAATTCTACAGATGTCTGGTATCCTTCTATCACTTCACAAACAGCAAAATCCAATGTATCGCCAGTTGTGTAACTTGATGAAAGTGTAAATTCTACACACGCAATTTCTCCTGCTCCTTCAAACATTGCCGTAGCAGGTGCTGATGGAAGGTAGAAAATACTCACATGCAATTCTCCTGGAGTCATCACATAGTTAATTGCATAATTTGCATTTGGTGATCCATCAAGAACGACGTCTCCAATAGTTACGTTTCCTGTTGGTGTCACGAAATTTTGATCGTAATTCATACAGAAGTCGATTCCAATCATGCCATCTTTAATTTCACATTTAGTATTGAAAGGAATACAAATTGTTGGATCTCCACAGCAAATACAATCGATTGAATCACATGTTGTAGCAACATCATCGAGCGTGTATCCACATCCACTCGCAAGTGGTCCCCATGATGCTCCAGAAACAGCTCCTGCTCCAATTAAAGGAATAGTTAAAGGATTAATTACACCAGTTGCAGGGTCAATTGTTCCAATTTCACCGGTACCAACATAATATAGGATGTCAGCTGATTCCAAGTAGGCAAAATCGCCTAATCCCTGTGATATACCGTAATTATTTAAATCAGTTGCTGCACCTGGATTTGCTCCATTGTAATCAACAGAATAAAACACCGAATTATTGTTTGGGAAATTATCAAATCCGACCATTGCACTTGGTGCATTCGCCGTTCCAACAAACTCAAGAACATCTAATTCACTATTAACAACAGTAGGAGCTTGAGTAATATTACCTACAAGAGTAGCAACTGCAGTAGTTTGATCCAATATTACAAGTCGATTACTTGAGCTAGTGCCAGCAGCAGTTGAAAGTGCAGCATACAATTCCATTGAGTTCGGGTCATATGAAAGCCCTTCACTGAGAAAAACAGTGTTCCCGCCTAAGGTCATTGTACCTAAGTCAACAAAGCTTGAATCGCATGAGTTGACTCTTAATAAATTGGTGGGAGTATTGTTTAATATCCCTGCGTAGGCATAAAATACACCTTGATCCGGTACCCAGGTTAAACGTCCAACTCGACCAAGGGATGCTGGGAATATCATGATCGGAGTTGTTGCGCCCGTATTTTGATCGACCACAATCATCCGACTTTGTCCTCCAATGAAATCGATCGCATAAAGTGATTGCTGCGACTGGGAGAAGTTTGATCCTAGTAAAAATAGGAAAAGGACGGAAAGAGTTTTCATCCAATTGAGGTATCGCGCGCGATTACCATGGTTCGTTTCGTTCATTTTGTGTGTTTTCATAATAATTGATTTTATTATTAGTGCACACACGTCATCAAATCCTAACCGATTCGATTACGATTATAGGAATATATTGAAAGTTAAAGGTGTGATAGTTGAATGTTAGGTGGTTAGCTATGGTTTACCTTTTTCCTTTATCCAAACTAAATGTAAATGTACTCCCTACGCCGAGCGTACTTCGAACATTGATCGTCTGTCCATGAGCCTCAATAATGTGCTTCGCGATCGCCAAGCCAAGTCCTGATCCTCCTTCATTACGATTTCTACTTTTCTCGACACGATAGAACCGTTCGAATAAGCGTACGAGGTGAGCATCATCAATTCCTAAACCATCGTCAGAAACTTCAACAGTTACAATATCATCTAAAGTATAAAACCTCACTTTTGTGGTACCGCCTTCGTGACCGTAGGATATTGAATTACCAATCAAATTTGCAATTACTTGACCAATTTTCCCTTTATCCGCTTGTATATATATTGGGTCGAAATTACGCGCGAAAACTAGTTTGATGTCTCGTTTTTTTGCCCGCATTTCAAAATCATCGAACAAATCCTTGACAAGTTCCTTGATGTCAAAAGTTGTTATTTCCAATGGAATGGCATTCACTTCGAACTTCATTAATTGATCGAGATCTTCCAGTATGGCAGTCATTCGGTCACTGGCTTTTGATGCACGCTCTAAAAAACTTCGGTTGACAGTTTCGTCTTCCAGTCCACCTTCCAGTAAGGTTAAAATATATCCTTGGATGGAGAAAACAGGTGTCTTCAATTCGTGGGCAAGATTTCCAAGGAATTCTCGTCGAAAGGCTGCTTGTTCCTTCAATTTAGAGATTACTTCAATTTGCTCATCGCTCCATCTTCGTGTCTCGATCTCCGCATTTGTAATTAAATCATCAGATAGTTTATAGGTCTTGTTTTGACTCCCATCAAATTTTCCAGTTCGAATCGAACGATATAATACTCTAAGTCGTTCTGTAATAAAGTATTTGATGAAAAAGTAAAAGACAAAGTACGTGGCAAGACCTGCAAATATTGGAATGAAAGTCAACTCAAAAGCATCGTATTCATCTCGGATAATTGCTAAGATGAGCAGCACAATAAAGATGAGAGCTCCGACAATTGAGCTTCCGCCTAATAATAACGTTATGGGCTTTAAATTTTTCACAGTGTATTGTAAGTATATCCGACTCCTTTAACCGTGCGAATATAATCATTACCGAGCTTTTCTCTCAGCTTGCGGATATGGACATCTATGGTTCGTTCACCAACAATCGCATCATTTCCCCAGATAATTGACATTATTTGATCTCGCGTAAACACTTTACCAGGTCGGCTAACAAGTAATTCTAATAGTTCAAATTCTTTCTTTGGGAGAGCTAATTCTTCACCATTAACTGTCACCAAATAGGATCCACGATCGATTTGAATAGAAGCGTCATCTCCTAGTTCTTTTTCGCCAACAATGGGTCGACGGAGCAATGAACTGATTTTACTAAGTAGAAGTCTCGGGCGAATCGGCTTGGAAATATAATCATCCGCGCCAGCATCAAAACCTGCTATTTGCGAATAATCCTCTGAACGAGAAGTGAGAAGTGAAATGATTGGTTGACTAATTTGTGTATTATTCCGAATTGCGATACATGCTTCAATTCCATCCATCACTGGCATCATTAAATCCATGAGTACCAATTTAGGTGATACCTCAATTGTTTTATCGACAGCTTCTCGACCGTTTTTAGCTGTAAAGACACGGTATCCTTCTTTTTGAATAGTATAGGACAGAAAATCTAGGACATCCTGTTCGTCATCAACTAATAATATCGTCTGCATAATTTTCTTTTAGTATCAATTCTTCAACAAAGTTACGCCCATATTAGTGGCTCGTTTTTATCTAGGCTTTACCCTTGTGTTACTAAATTTGATGGCTATGTTAACTAGGTGTTAACATAGAGTTTCAGTCACTGTCAAAAGATAAAAACACCTTGTAAGTACTTATACAGCTCGTTTTCACTGAGGAAGCCAATTCGAAAATCGACTTAACATAGAGGTAACTTAAGCTTGATGGAATGGTAAGGGTTTGGGTAAATCAACTTCATAGGAAGCCCTCATATTTGTACCAAGAAATTTGAAGAAGCCGATGCGTCTCAAAAGCTATTGAGAGCATCAAGGTTAATGAAGAAGAAATTATGAAAACAAACAAATTGAAATTCGGAGTGATGATCATGGTAGCATCACTAGCACTGGGAACTACTTCTTGTAAAAAGGGATGTACTGATCCAACTTCAATCAATTACGATGAAAAAGCGAAGAAAGATGACGGTACTTGTATAGAGACTCCAGTTGATCCAGTTGAAACTTCAGTTATTACAAAAGCAGGATTTATTGCTGTTGATGAAACATGGACTTCGAACAACGTGTATGAATTGATMGGAAAAGTAGTTGTTGAAGATGGTGTAACACTAACAATTGAGCCTGGAACAATTATTAAAGGTAAAGAAGGTTCTGGAACATTGGCTTCTGCCTTAGTTATTGCTCAAGGAGGTAAAATTAGTGCTATTGGAACACCTAGTAAACCAATCATTTTTACATCAGTGTTGGATAACATTCAATCAGGTCAATTGTCAGGAACGAACCTTTCTGAAACTGATCAAGGTCTTTGGGGTGGTATCATTATCGTAGGGAAAGCACCAATATCTGCAGCAGATGGAGATGTTCTTTCTCAAATTGAAGGTATTCCAGTATCAGATGCATTTGGTGCATTCGGAGGATCTGATCCATTGGATAACTCAGGTAGATTGTCTTATATTTCCATTCGTCACGGTGGTGCCTTAATTGGTGCAGGTAACGAAATCAACGGATTGACATTGGGAGGAGTTGGTTCTGGAACGACAATCTCTAACATCGAGATCGTTTCTAACTTGGATGATGGAATCGAATTCTTCGGTGGAACAGTGAACGTTTCGAATATTTTAGTTGGTTTCCAAGGAGACGACGGTGTTGATATCGATATGAACTATTCTGGAACAGTTTCAAACTTCATTGTTATCAACGGAAACAATTCTGATGAAGCAATGGAAATTGATGGACCAGAAGGATCTACGCACACAACTGGATTGTTCACACTTGAAAACGGAACAGTATATGTTTACGGTGGAGCAGCTGCAAACGGAGATTTCAAATCGAAAGCGCAAGGAACGATAACGAATGTGAAATTCGGAACAGCAAAAATCCGCGCTTCTTACCAAAACGATTGTACTGATCCTAAAACAGATGCATTCACTCACTTAACTGACTTAGCTCCGAAATTGACATTCAATGCGACAGAATTTATTCAAGCACTAGTTTATACAGCTTCTCAAGATGATGCAGCCACAACTGATTGTACAGTATTCGCTGTTGATCAAACAGCTGCTGAATCTGTGATGACTTCAACACCTGCGACAGGAGCAACATCTTCTGTATTCGCAGGATGGACATGGTGTTCAGTTAATGGAAAACTTTAATTATCAATTACTTCGAATAAGTAATAACCAAGAATTGCAAAACAAGGTGTCTATGATTTCGATCATGGGCATTTTGTATTAAACACAAAATGATGAAAATCAAACATTTTTACTCCTTATTAGTTCTGTTACTAATTTCTCTTACTTCAAATGCACAAGAAATTGTTCGCGGTGAAGTAACCAACACCAAAAATGGGGATCCAGTTTTTGAAACTAGAGTATCTGTTAATGGTATCGGTAAGGCAAAAACAGATTTTGATGGTACCTACAGCCTAAGTTTAGCACCAGGCAAATACACGCTCACGTTCTCGAATGCCTTGGAAGGTTTATTGAATGAAGAACGCGAAATTGAAGTGATCGCTGGAAATGTGCTCATCATGGATGTTGCAATGTTAAGTTCATTGACCGAAGTTGCTGAAGTTGTAGTGAGAGGTACAAAAGCTGGACCTCCCACTTCTGATAAAGCCATTGATGATGTTCGTTCGAAAGAAAATGGAGCAACGGATATTGTTGGGAACGAAGCCATGCAGAAAAAAGGAATTTCCAATGCCGCGAATGCAGTTGCAACAACTCCTGGAGCATCTGTAGAGGATGGAAAGAATGTGTACATCCGTGGTTTAGGAGATCGATACACAAAAACAATCTTAAATGGAATGGATATCCCTGGTCTTGATCCGGATCGAAACTCAGTTCAATTAGACATTTTCCCAACTATTTTGGTTGATAATATAACGGTCTATAAAACATTCACACCAAACCTTACTGCAGATTTTACAGGAGGTTTGATTAACATCGTGACGAAAGATTTTCCAACGAAGAAAACACTTTACTTCAAAGGCGGATTAGGATACAATTCTAATGCTACGTTCAATTCAGATTTCATTTCTTACAAAGGTGGTTCCATTGATTTTTTAGGATTTGATGATGGAGCACGTAAATTACAATTGAATCCAACATTCGAAATTCCAAACCCAATTTTAGGAGATAATGCGACGGCTTTTGCAACGCAAAGCTTCGGGAAAACAATGTCAACGGAAAAAGCCTTGAGTTTCTTGAACCAAAATTATGCGTTCGCAATTGGGAATCAAACGGATTTTTACATCAAGAAAAATTCAACAAAGAAAGATTCGTCTAGACTGACATACGGTTACAATGCCGTTATCAATTACCGAGCATCAAACACGTATTACCGTGATGTTCAATACAACGAGTTTATTAAAGATACCGATTCAACAGAAACTAGATTGTTCCGAGATCGTTCTTCACGTGGTGAACAAACAGAATCTGATGTGCTTTGGACGGCTTTATTCGGTCAGTCGATCAAATTCAAAAAGAGCAAATTGTCATTGACCTTCTTTCACACTCAAAATGGAACAAAATCGACTGCTAATCTGATAGAACGAAATTTTGACAGCAATCAAGCGATATTGGTAAAACAAGGATTGCAATACACACAGCGATCGGTTTCAAATGCGAACATTACTGGAACGCATTACCTAGATTCATTGAATAAATGGAAATTGATATGGAAGGCAAGTCCTACATTCTCGCGTATCTCTAATCCAGATATTCGGTCAACGGCGCTTGAAATATCAGATGAACTTGGCCCAGATGGAAAGGTTCAATATCTCTGGGAGGAGTCCGTTGGAGCAGAAGTTCGTCGTATTTTCCGTTCATTGAACGAGTACAATTTGAGCGGTCGTTTCGATATTGAACGTAAATTCATGCAATGGGATTCTCTTGAAAGTGTCCTGTCTTTTGGTGGATTGACGACATATAAAAACAGAAGTTTTGATGTGTCAGAATATGTCTTCCGACTTTACGGAACTTCAAATGTGGTTCCAAATGATCCAAACTGGTTCTTCGAAGATGAAAACTTGTGGTCGCCAGAAACGAATCAAGGAACATATGTAACAGGTCAGCAAGAGAAAGCGAACATCTATGAGGCAAATCAAATGACCAATGCGGCATAYGTGATGAATGAATTRCCATTCTCGGAAACATTCAGTGCAACATATGGAGCACGAGTAGAGCGAAATGTGAATCGCTACACTGGACAATCAAGTAATGCAGAGTTCGATCCAAATGCACCGCGTTATGTGAATGAAGTAGTATTGAATAAAATCAATGTACTTCCTTCAGTGAACTTGGTATACAAAATTCGCAAAGCAGCAGATTCAATAAAGTACGAACGTAAAACGAATTTCAGAGCTGCCTATACACAAACAGTGGCTCGACCTTCGTTCCGTGAAATTTCAATTTCTCAAATTTACGATCCAATCCAAGGTCGTCGATATCTAGGTAACATCAACTTGAAGCAAACGCTGATTCACAATGCTGATTTCAGATGGGAGCGTTTCTTCGGTCGAACTGAGATTATTTCTGCAAGTGCATTTTACAAACGTTTCATCAACCCAATTGAAATTGTAGCGAACGTTGCTGCTCCAAATGAGTTCCTTCCGGTAAATGCGGGTGTCGCGGATATTTACGGTGCTGAGTTTGAATTTCGTAAAGCGCTTGGCTTCAAGGAAAAATCAAAAGAGCACATTCGATTGGTACTTGGTGGGAACTTTACGTACGTTGTTTCTCGTATTGATATGAACAAGGTTGAAACGGAAGTTGGTGGAGTTACGATGACGGAAAAGGATGTGCGTCAGGCAAATGCCCGTCAAGGTGAGCTCATAGGAGATTACAGAACAATGTACGGTCAATCGCCATATATTATAAATGCGTTTGTTAACTTTAGCAATGATTCATTGGCGCTGTCATGCAATATTTCATACAACGTTCAAGGGAAGAAGTTGGCCGTAATTGGAGTTGGCGCTGTTCCAGATGTATTCGAGCAACCATTCCATAGCTTGAACTTTAAAGTTTCAAAAGGGTTTGGTGAAATTCACAAGGGTGAAGCAGCCCCAAGGTGGAAAGCGAGTATCACAGGAACTAACCTGCTGAATCAAGCAAGAAGAAGATGGTATGAATCGTTTAATACAGAAGCACAAGTGTTTGATTATTTGCACAAAGGGATTACGATCTCGGCGGCAGTTTCATACACGATAAAATAATTACTCCCAATAGTTTTACTGAAAAATGCACGCTTAATAGGCGTGCATTTTTTTATTAAATATGATTTGATTTTCGCTACTGCTTGTAAGAGAATTTATAGCCTACACCTTTCACCGTTTTGATATAATCATCTCCAATTTTTCCGCGTAATTTCCGCACGTGAACATCAATTGTACGATCACCGACAACAACTCCAGCGCCCCATACGGATTCTAGAATGAAATCACGGTCGAATACTTTCTCTGGTTTTGAAGCAAGTAAGGCCAATAATTCGAATTCTTTTCGTGGTAAATGAACTGTTTCACCATTACTTACAACGAGGTACTTTTCACGGTCAATGTGCAAACCACCATTCTCTGTTACCGCAGAATCATCTTCTAAGTTTATATTTCTACGCAGCAAAGCTTTAATTCTACTAATTAGAACGCGCGGTTTGATTGGTTTTGCAACATAATCATCTGCACCAGCATCCAAACCTGCAATCTGACTATAGTCTTCGCTTCTGGCGGTTAGAAAACAAATGCGAATGTGTTTTGTGCTTGCATCATTCCTTAGAATCTCACAGACCTCAATCCCATCCATTTCAGGCATCATGACGTCTAAAATGACAATGTCAGGTTGAGAAGTACGGGCGATTTCAATGCCGTCCTTTCCATTTGGCGCAGTATAAACTGTAAAACCTTCCTTCTTTAAATTGTAAGCGAGTATATCTCTGATATCTGCTTCGTCATCTATTATTAATACGGACTCCATGCGGCGATTTTAAGCATTAAATGTTTCAATGTGGGTTAAATATAGGGAGAATATTGGAATCTTAAGTCGTCGAACATTTAATAGGTTTTGCAATGACTAAATCGGTTTACTGATTAATATTTGCGATGAACAGTTGTTTTTTCATCGATGAATGACTTCTTTTTGAACCGAAAACAGCATTGCATTAGGGGGTAACGCTCATGATGCTAACATTCCTGCCTTACCTTGAAATATTTCTATTTTTGGTAGCGACTTCTAAACAGTTGACTTAACTTTGTAATGTAGTAGTAGGTTAGGTTGATTAGTGTAACGAGAACTTTGGACGCCAGTCTAAAGTTCTCGTTCTTTTTTACCCCATTTTGTTAGAAATAGTTTGTCTAAACAAGATGCAAGAGATATCCGAGAATTGCTCCTCCTAACACCAACCACATAACACTGACCTTTTTAAATCCAAATGTGACGATCAAACTGAGTATGGCAATTAGGATTGATCTCCAATCTCCAAGCGACTCCATTGAAATCTCAAACAATACAGCGATCATAATAGCAACTGCAGCAATATTAACTGAATCTAAAAAGCCTCTTAGAAGTTTTGACTGGCGCATTTTTGGAATGAGCGGATTCAACAAGAGAACGAACAAGAACGATGGAAGAAAGATTCCAGCCGTTGCGGCAAGTGCTCCCCAAAAACCGTGAAGTTGATAGCCAATGAATGTCGCCGTAGAAAGCACAGGCCCTGGTGTAAATTGACCGATCGCAATAGCATCAATTAATTCTTGGCGTGTTAACATTCCAGTAGTGACCAATTCAGCATCCAAATAAGCGAAAAGAACATATCCACTGCCGTATAGAATAGCACCAACTTTTAAGAAAGTAAGAAACACTTTGATGGTTGTTATTTTTGCAACCACAGCCCCAGTTCCTTGCATCAACAAAATGGGCATGAATTGCCTCTTTGGGAGTACAGGTTTCTTTTTGTCCTCATCTGTTCTATTTTTGAAGTAGAAATAGATCATACCGAGAAGTCCTGCTCCCAAGAGTGCCGTTACCTCGTTTATTCCAAGTGCAGCGGCGACAATAACTAAAACTCCGAGTAGACCAAGTTCCCAGCTCTTTAGAGCTTTCTTTCCTAGTTTGAAGGCTGCTCCCGCAATAATTGCAATTACAGTGGGTTTAATTCCTGCAATGAATGGTCCAACAGCGGGCACTGAGGCATATTCTCCGTAAAGCCAAGCCAGAAAAAGGGTGATGATTACGGCTGGAACAATGAAACTAATCCCTGCTACAAACAAGCCGAGAGTTCCTGCCCGCTCATGGCCACAGTGCATTGTCATCTCTGTGGAATTAGGGCCAGGGATAAGATTTGTGGCTCCCATTAGATCGAGGAAATGTTGTCTGCTCATCCATTTTCGACGTGTGATAATCTCATCTTCCATCATCGCAATGTGCGCTGCTGGTCCACCGAAGGCAATAGCTCCCATTTTGAAAAAGACTTTTGCCACTTCAGCAAGTTTACCCTTCTTCGATTCGTTCTGCTGGTTCATTATTCAATTTTTTGATATAAAAAAAGGACCCCTATCAAGGAATCCTTCTCTTATGAATACTATTCTACTAGTTTAAATTAACACCAGCAACATGTTCAGAAACGTTGATGATATGATCTCCAACTTTTTCTAAAGAATAGAATAGATTACTAAACACCATTCCATTTTCTATATTGGTTCCGGTACCGATTTGTCTATGTTGTTCTTCTCTAAGTTGATCTCTCATTTGATCAATTTCTCTTTCTTTTGCAATTGCCTTATCCATGGAGATTGAACCATACTCAGCGTTCAAGTTTTCATTCATTACGTCGAAAGCTTTATCAACTATTTCCAACATACTGTTTAATCCATTGCGTTGCTCTGGAGTGAAGTAAACTTTATCACTGTCCTTTTTCTCAAGTGTTTTACTCATTTGGAAGAAAATATCTCCAATTCGCTCAAGATCAGTAGTGATGTTTAACATTCCACGCATATGTGTGGATGCCTCAGAACTCATTTCCATCTGAGCCGTTTTCCCTAAATAACTAGCAATTTCTATTTCAACTCGATCGGTAATTTCTTCATACTTTTCGATCTTACGCAACATCTTATTTTTCTCTTTTCGATCAGAAGAATTTACGAATGTGTCAACGAAATGGTTCATTTTGGAAGTGATATGACCAAATTTGGCTACTTCTTTTTTCGCTTCTAGAATACAAAGCTCTGATGTTGACCCAAGTGGTCCACTAATGAAATCCAAGTGGAATTCTTCATCGGATTCTCCTTTTGATTTGACTGTTTTCTCAGCAAGTCGAACCAACTGCGGAACAAACCCAATTAGTAAGGTCACGTTAATAAAGTTAAAGGATGTATGAAACAAAGCAATTGCCGTTGCTGCAACAGCTGCATCCTCGAAAGGATCTCCTGTAACTACTGCTGCTAATCCATTTAAGAAAAGGTGGAATATTAGCAACATCCAAACAACTCCAACAATGTTAAACATGGAGTGAATTCGAGCTGATCTCTTGGCGTGTACATTTGCAATTAATGATGCTAATTCAGCTGTAATTGTCGTTCCAATGTTTTCTCCAAGAACCATAGCACAAGCAACATCGAAAGGGAGGGTTCCGGATGCGACCATTGCTAATGTTAATGCCATTGCCGCTGATGATGATTGAATGACAACAGTAACCAATGCTCCAAGAAGTACAAACATTATTGGTCCATACCATGCATCTTTAAAGTCGATAAAGAATTGAACAATCGTTGAATCTGCTCCGAGTGAAGGAACAGCATCTTTTAATTCGCCAAGACCAATAAAAAGAATACAGAATCCGAAAATAGCAGTTACCCAAGCTTTTGATTTTCCTTTTGAGATAAACAATAGTGGAGCTGCTAATGCTAGAAGCATATACGCATAACTACCAATGCTTAATTTGAAACCAAGTAGTACAATAATCCAAGCCGTAATCGTTGTTCCGATATTCGCTCCCATCATAACACCCGCTGATTGGCGAAGTGACATTAGACCCGCATTTACAAAACTAACAGTCATTACTGTCGTTACGGATGATGACTGAACGATTGATGTAATACCGAACCCAGTTAATACACCTTTAAAACGATTTGAAGTCATTGACCCTAACATTGATCGAAGTCTACTTCCAGCCGCTTGTTGTAATCCTTCACTCATTAATTTCATTCCGAAAATAAAGAAGGCCAATGCACCGATAAGAATTAACAACTTCGCAATTCCCCATCCACGTTTTGTTTTTCCTTTCGCTTTAGCCGACCAAATCATTTGATCTTTGTCCTTCTTAACTTCAGCAGTTTTCGCATTTGGCGCAAATCCAATCTTGAATTCGTATTTATCGTTTCCATTAAGGCCGTCAATTTCAATTTTCTTCTCAAGAATCGAGAATGGCTTAGTGTAGGTGAAACCTTCACTTTCAACACCTTTTTTCGATCTACGCTTGGCGATGTCATTTTGGTATTTTACGACAGCCATTATATTTCGATCTTTCAACTTGGCTGCAACTTGATAGTCAATGCTCCAAGTCATTTTCATGCTTTCTGGACCTGGCTTAGTACTTACGTTTTCAAAAAGGTGCATTCCAAGTGTGTGGAATTCGATCGGATTAGTCCAAGATGAACCATTTCCTATTGACCACTCGAAAAACAAGTTTTCCTCCAAGTCTTTGACCATAAATTCCTTTGTACTTGCAGCAATAGCTTTCGAAGTAATCCATTTTACAGCTCCTTCTTGGCGGTAACGAACCATTACAGGAGAATCTGACAATGTCGTTTCCCAATGCAATACAATGGAACCCGTTTCTAATTTTTCGGTTAGATTATCCTTGGCACTATCATTTTTAAACAATGACGCTGACATTTTTGAAAACGACGAATTCATCGTTGTTTCAATAGATACATCCTCGTTAGGCACTGATTGCGATAAGCTTAAAAAGCCGAGTGCAAAGACACACAATACTAACAGATTAATTTTCTTGAACATTCTAAGTACAGTTTTAATTTACAGTGCGAAGGTATTCTAACGGATTAATAAAAAATCAAAACTCATATTAAGGAAATGTTAACAAATCCGTCTCACTTTAAGTTTAGGTTAACTCTTAGAGAAGAATGTTAAGTGAATATTAAAACAATGCATCTTTGCAAACGAAAATGAAAATACACGCCATGAATAAAATTATCATTTCGGCCTTATTAGTATTAACAGTGTCTACTGCTTTTGGTCAAAGAAAAATCGATTCAAAGTTCGGAAAGGGACTATATAATGTGATTGCCGCTGATAGCTCTTGGAGTATGAAGTTCGGTGTTCGATTCCAATCATTATTTATAGGAAGCTGGAATGTGAATGATACAGATGGGCTTGAAAATGGAACATCTCAATTCTTAATTAGACGTGCACGTTTGAAATTTGGAGGTTTTGCTTATGATCCTAGGTTGCAATACAAAATTGAGCTTGGCTTATCTAATCGTGATTTAGGAAAAGCAGATGCAACAACTAATTTTGCGCCGAAAATGATCCTTGATGCTGTGTTGAAATGGAACTTCTACGAAAACTTTGTGTTGTGGGCGGGTCAAACGAAACTTCCAGGGAATAGAGAGCGTGTTGTTTCTTCTGCGAACCTCCAATTGGTTGATCGTTCTATGTTAAACAGTGTATACAATATTGATCGTGATATGGGATTTCAGCTTCATCACCATTTTATGATTGGCAATACATTTAAGGTAAAAGAAGCAGTTGCTTTTTCTCAAGGAGAAGGACGTAACGTTGTTCAACAAAATTTAGGAGGATATGAATATACTGGTAGGGTTGAAATCTATCCTTTTGGTGATTTCGCAAGTAAAGGAGCTTACAAAGGAGGAGATTTGAAACGTGAAAAGACTCCAAAATTGGCGATTGGGGCAACGTACGATTACCACGACCGAGCAGTGAAAAATCGAGGGAATCAAGGAAGCTATATGAGTTATGACCTTGATGGAGATAATAACATTGATGGTTATTTTGAAGCAACGACTTCTACGATTTTTGTTGATATGATGTTTAAATATAGAGGCTTCTCATTTATGGGAGAATTCTCAAACCGATCTGTTTCTGATGCAACCGTTCAGCAGACAATCATTAATGATGATTTATCAACGACAACTCACACAGTTCGTGTTGGAAATGGAATCAATCTTCAAGCCGGATACCTTTTCAAGAACAATTGGGAAGTAGCAGGGCGATATACACAAATTGACCCATTGGCAATTACAGGAAGAGTAAGTCAGCAACAGTATACATTAGGTTTATCTAAATACATTGTTGGTCACGCTTTGAAAGTACAAACTGACATAAGTTATTTAACGACTGATGGAAGTCCAAACAGTGGTTTGATGTACAGACTKCAAATGGACATTCACTTTTAATAGAGATCGTAATTGAATTGAGCCTGTCCAGATCCCGATAACTACCGGGATATCGGGACAGGCTTTTTTATTTCTTAATTTCCTGTTAAACATGCTGCATTTGGATTTGAAAGATCACCAGATGATAAGTTTTCTTCTATCTTAGTGATCAAAGGTTGAAAATATGAAAGTCAAGATTCTACTCGTTGAAGACGATACCAATTTGGGATTTATTATCTCGGATTCTCTGAAGGCGAACGGTTATGAGGTTACTCTAAAATCTGATGGTGCTGAAGGGTTCAAAACATTCAACGAAAATGACTTTCATTTATGTGTCTTCGATGTAATGATGCCGAAGAAAGATGGATTTACCCTTGCCAAGGATGTGCGGAAGATGGATAAGAATATTCCAATTCTTTTTCTTACCGCAAAATCAAATGATGAAGATAAAGTTCAAGGATTTAAATCGGGTGGCGATGACTACCTAACGAAACCTTTTAACGTTGAAGAATTGCAATTAAGAGTTGCGGCGCTCCTAAGAAGAGTTGACATTCAACCAGAAGCAAAAGACAAAGATGTTTACGATATTGCGAGCTATCAATTTGATACAATCAATTACGAACTCAAGCACATCGAGTTTGAAAAAACTCTAACCAAAAAGGAAGCGCAAATTTTGAAGATCTTATGTAAATTTGCAAACCAAGTTGTAACACGAGAAGTAGTTTTGAATGCTGTTTGGGGACAAGATGATTATTTCGTTGGACGAAGTTTAGATGTCTTTATCACCAAGTTGAGAAAGTACCTCAAACAAGATGAACGGATTCAAATTACAAACGTGCACGGAATTGGATTTAAATTAGAAATTTCGGAATGAATAGATTACTAACAATACTTTTTCTGGCAATCTCAACATTGAGTTTTGCCGATCAATTGTCATACATTTCTAAAGCTGACGCAGATCAAGCGATAGCCAAAATTGAAAAGATGAAATCCATTTATCTTTTTTGTGGTTGCTGTTCAATGACCGAACCGGTGAAGGTTAACCCAATTAAAGTGTATGCCGTTTTTACAGGATATGAAGAGTATTGGGAAGTGTACGTTCAGTACCTCGATGAAGATGGAATCACACGAGATAAAGCATTGGACTTAGCGTATGTATGGAAAAAAGGACTGTTTAAATACAAAACGATTGGCGCACTCCTAGATTTGGAACACGATTATTGTGTAAAACCGAAAAATTGGGAGAATCCTAATAAGCAGGAAAAAGATATCTAATGGCCTTCCTTCTACACCTAGAAACATCAACAAAAGTATGCTCCGTTGCCCTTTCAAAGGACGGACAACTCTGTGCAACCGAAGAATTGGAAGAGGACGGGTACTCGCACGGTGAAAACCTGACATTATTTATCCAACGCGTTCTTGAAAAAGAGGGGATTTCCATCAATGAATTAAACGGTGTTTCTGTTGCTTCTGGTCCAGGATCATATACTGGTTTGAGAATTGGCGTTGCTACAGCGAAAGGATTGTGCTATTCCCTAAAAATTCCACTGATCGCAATTGACAGTCTAACAGCATTAGCAGCACAAGTTTCTTCTGATGTTACGAAATGTGCGGTGATTGATGCGAGAAGAATGGAAGTATACAATTGCTTCTTTGACGCTCAAGGAAACAAGTTGAAAGAAATTTCTGCGGATATTATCGACGAGGATTCATACCGTGAATTCGAGCCCTTCATTTACTTTGGAGATGGTGCTAAGAAGTTAGAAGACACTTGGTCAAGTCGAAATTGTGAAATAAATACAACCATTAAATCGTCAGCTACGGGTCAAGTTAAAATTGCCTTCGAAAAGTTCAACAAAGCTGAATTTGAAGATGTAGCTTATTTCGAGCCTTTCTACCTGAAAGATTTTATTGCTGGGAAGAAGAAAGCATAGCAATTTCTTGATAAAGTAAGCGACCAAGGAGTTTCTCCGCTTATTAGTTCAAGTCATAAATGAAAAGAACTCATTTGTTCAGAATAATTACATTTACGATAAAAAGCGCCATGAAACTTCTTTTACTCATTTTAGCGATTCCTCTAATCTCATTCGTTTCATACGATATTGACTACACCGTAATGCCAGCGAATTCTATTGCTGTTATAGCGAACGGAAGTACTGAACTTCAGTTGTTGGAAACAGTGAAAGCCAAATTTTCTTCAGGAAGTAACTTGTCAAAATTGAGTTTTAAAGGGACAGAAACGTCTGTTCAATTTAAGAAAGGAACACCTCTTGTTTTCTTCACCCGCGGAGGAACAAACAGAGAGCCAATGACCTTTGCAATTGTTAAATTGGAGGTAGGTGAAAAGAAACGTACAGCAACTTACAACAGCATCACGGGAAAAGAAATTGAGACTGCCCCATGTTATGTGAAACCTTTGGATGTGAAAAATCAAATTTATCGCGTCACGTCAAATAGCGAGCTTGAAGTCGGAGTTTATGCTTTAATCTTCAAAAGTGTTTCATTAGGGAACTTTAGGATGACAATGGGAGCGCGTTTACGAGCGAACCCGACAGTTATTGAAATCGTTGAATAAATGATTTTTCTATCGGAGAGATGTTAGAAATTCATCCGACCGATCCTGTTCAACGGCTTTCAAATAAGCCGATCCAATAATAGCTCCATCGCACACGTTTTGAACGAATTCTACTTTTTCACGAGAGTCAATTCCAAACCCAATAAACATTGGAGTACTTCCACAAAGTGAACGAATGGATTGATACGTTTTTGCTTGATCTGCATTAAATGAACTACTCCCACCAGTAGTCGCGTTGGATGAAACTAGATAGACGAAACTGTTCTTGCACGCGGCACTAATTTCCTGTATTCTTTCGAATGAACTCGTTGGTGTAATTAAGAAACAAGGAAATACTCCATGTTGTTCAAATTGATCTCGGTAAAACCGATTGTAAATTTCTAAACTCATATCAGGAAGTATCACTGAATGAACACCAACACGATTACACGATTCTAGAAACGGAACTATTCCATAGGAAATGATTGGATTCAAATACCCCATTAATATCAGAGGCATCTTTGACGAACGATTACTCAACTGTTCAAA